>NZ_CP071057.1:347000-694000 GCF_017161425.1 Marinicauda algicola
CTTCGGGGTTGTGAGATCTAGCCGCCGGCGGTCGCGTTAGCACTCGCACCGGCCGGCTGCTAACAGCGCGGAGGTAAGAGGCGGGCGCCAAGCCGTCAAGAGGGCGAAAATGCGGCGCGCGAATATTTTTGCGCCTGGGCCCGCCCGGGCCCCGGTTCAGCCACAGTTCATCGCCATGTCGCTTGTCTGTAGTAGCGTTCGGGCAACCGGGGCGGTAGGCTCCGCGTTGTCCACTTCGGATTTTCACCGCGAACCAGGAGGCTCGCATGATGTTTCGTTCGATTCTCGCCGGCGCGATGGCCCTCGGCCTTGCCGCCGCCTGCACCACCACCGACCAGTACGGCAACGTGACCCAGAACCGCACCGGGACCGGCGTGCTCGCCGGGGCGGCGGCCGGGGCGCTGCTTGGCACCCTCGCCGGCGGCGACGACCGGCGCAACGCGCTCATCGGCGCGGGCGTGGGCGCGCTCGCGGGCGGTGCGGTCGGCAACTACATGGACCGCCAGGAGCGCGAGTTCCGCGAGCGCCTGCGCGAATCCGGCGTCACCGTGCGCCGCGTCGGCAACGAGCTGGTGCTCATCATGCCGGGCAACCTGACCTTCCCGACCGATTCGGCGCAGATCCAGCCGCGCTTCGGCCCCGTGCTGAACGACGTGGCGGACGTGCTGCAGACCTATCCGGCGACCTATGTGGACATCATCGGTCATACCGATTCGGTGGGCTCGGCCGAGTACAACCAGACCCTCTCCGAGCGCCGGGCCAGCTCGGTCGCCTCGGCCCTGATCCAGCGCGGCGTACTCTCCGACCGGCTCTATGTCGCCGGCATGGGCGAGACGATGCCCATCGCGTCCAACGAGACCGACGAGGGCCGCGCCGCCAACCGCCGGGTCGAGATCAGGATCGCCCCGCACACCCAGAGCTAGGCGCCTTCGACGCCCGTCGAAAGACCGCGACGATGCCCGCCGGGGGCAACCCCGGCGGGCATTTTCGTTAACCTTCTGTCAAGCGGGGTTAACTCAGGTTAGCCTGCGACCGGGTGCGACCCTTGCGCGTGAGTCGGCAGGACGCCGGTTCCGGGCCCGGCGCAAGACGAGACGGGAAGCCAGAATGCCGCGCGTCAGCGATGTCCTCGTTGTTCTGACCTATGCGATGATCGCGGTCGTCGCGGCGCTGGGATTCGAGCGCTTCGGGCTGCTGTCCTCCGACCTTGCCTGGCTGATGGGCGCGGTGGTCTTCCTCATCGCCGGCCAGGTCCATGCCGCCGCGGCGCGTGCCGAGGAGCGCAAGGCCTTCAAGGAAGACATACACGAGCTGCGGGCGGCGAACCTCTCCCTGCTCGACGAGTTCGAGCAGCTGCAGACGCGCCTCGAGACGCTGGAAGCGGGCGAGACGCCGGCGCGCGAGGCCAGCGAGGACGAGGCCTACGAGCTGTCCGAGCCCGTCTCCGGCGGCGGGGAGGAGACCCGCATCTCCATCCCCCGACGCGGTCCGGCCTCCGGCCAGGACGAGCGCCTGATCGCCGAGCTCCTGAGCCGGCTCGAAGGTGCGGGGCAGGGGGCGGGCGCCCAGCCGGTCCAGGCGACGGACGCGGAGATCGTGCGCGCCGCGCTCGATGCCAACCGGATCGATCTCTATCTCCAGCCCGTCGTCAGCCTGCCCCAGCGGCGCACCTATTTCTACGAGGGCTATTCGCGCCTGCGCGACGAGACCGGCGCGGTGCTGCCCCCGGCCGCCTTCCTGAAGGCCGCCGAGGACGCCCATCTCATCACCGATCTCGACAATCTGATGCTGTTCCGCTGCGTGCAGATCATCCGCAAGCTGACCAAGTCGGACCGGCGCATCGGCATCTTCTGCAACGTTTCCCTGCGCTCGCTCGCGGACGAGGACTTCTTCCCGGCCTTCCTCGATTTCCTGCGGAGGAATTCCGACCTCGCCGGCTCGCTCATCTTCGAGATGACGCAGGCCGCCTTCGAGGGCCGCTCGGCGACCGCGGCGCGCAACATGGCGCGCCTGTCCGATTACGGCTTCCGCTTCTCCATCGACCAGGTGAACAATCTCAGCCTGGATCTCGCCGAGCTGCAGCGCGCCGGCGTGCGCTTCGCCAAGATCGAGGGCCGCCGCCTGATCGACGCCGCCCACGGGGCGGAATCCATCGCGGGCCGCGAACCCGGCGCCATCGCGCCGGAGGACATCGCCGGCCTGTTCGCCCGCTACGGCGTCGATCTCGTCGCAGAGAAGATCGAGACCGAGAGCACCGTCGTGGAAGTCCTCGACCTCGATGTCGGCTACGCGCAAGGCCACCTCTTCGGCGCCCCGCGCCCCGTGCGCGAGGACGTGATCGCGGAAGCCGACTACACCGCGCAGAAGCGGGCGGGGTAGCTCCAACCCGTTGCCCGCCGAAAGGCGGGACCCGGGGACCGAAGAGCACCGTCCCCCGATGCCGGCGCGCGGCCTCACTGGGCCCCGGCTTGCGCCGGGGAGCCATACATGGGCCTTTCTCCCGCCGCCCCTTCGTCTTGCGCTGCAGCACGGGCGTTGGTACGTGACGCGGGACCCGCATTTCCACGCCTTCCGGAGCCCTTTCCATGTCCGTCACCGAGGATGATGTCCGGCGTATTGCCCGGCTTGCCCGCATCGCCGAGCCGACCGACCGTCTCGCGAAGCTCACCGCCGAGCTCAACGGCATTCTCGACTGGGTCGAGCAGCTGAACGAGGTCGACGTGACGGGCGCCGAGCCGATGACGACGCCGGTGAACACCCCGCTGCCGATGCGCAAGGACGAGGTGACCGATGGCGGCATCCAGGACCAGATCCTGAAGAATGCGCCGAAGGCCGAAGAGGGCTTCTTCGTCGTGCCGAAGAGCGTGGAGTAGACCATGACCGATTTTTCCGCGCTCACCCTGGTCGAAGCCGCCGAGGGGCTGAAGAACAAGGAGTTCTCCGCCGTCGAACTCGCCGAGTTCACGCTGGAGCGGGCCCACGCCGCGCAAGGCGCGCTCAACGCCTTCACCGTGATCGATGCCGGCCGCGCCATGGCGATGGCGAAGGCGAGCGACGAACGCATCGCGAAGGGCGAGGCGCGCGCTCTCGAAGGCGTGCCGGTCGCGATGAAGGATCTGTTCGCGGTGGAGGGCGTGGAGACCACGGCCTCGTCGAACATCCTGAAAGGGTTCACCCCGACCTACGAATCCACCGTCTCGAAGAATCTCTGGGATGCCGGCGCGGTGTTCTTCGCCAAGACCAGCATGGACGAGTTCGCCATGGGCTCGTCCAACGAGACCGCCGCTTCCGGCCCCGTGGTCAATCCCTGGCGCGCGAAGGGGTCTGAGGAAAAGCTCGTTCCCGGCGGCAGCTCGGGCGGCTCGGCTGCGGCACTGGCGGCGGGCATTTCCTACGGCGCGACGGGCACCGATACCGGCGGCTCGATCCGCCAGCCGGCGGCATTCGCCGGCCTCGTCGGGGTCAAGCCGACCTATGGGCGCTGCTCGCGCTGGGGCGTGGTGGCGTTCGCCTCCTCGCTCGACCATCCGGGGCCCTTGGCGAAGACCGTGCGCGACGCGGCGATCCTGACGCGCGAGATGGCCGGTCCCGACCCGAAGGACTCCACCAGCTATACCGGCCCGGTTCCCGATTTCGAGAAGGCCGTGGGCAGGTCGGTGAAGGGCCTGAAGATCGGCATCCCGGCCGAGTACCGCGTCGAGGGCATGCCGCAGGAGATCGAGACGCTGTGGAGCCAGGGCCGCGACTGGCTGAAGGCGGCGGGCGCGGAGATCGTCGACATCTCCCTGCCGATGACGAAATACGCCCTGCCGGCCTATTACATCATCGCCCCGGCCGAGGCCTCCTCCAACCTCGCGCGCTATGACGGCATGCGCTACGGCCAGCGCGTGGAGGGCGAGGACCTCACCGACACCTACGAGAAGACGCGCGCGGCCGGCTTCGGCACCGAGGTGCAACGCCGCGTCCTCATCGGCACCTACGTGCTGAGCGCGGGCTATTACGATGCCTATTACCTGAAGGCCCTCAAGGTCCGCCGCCGCATCCTGGAGGATTTCAACGCCGCCTTCGAGACCGTCGACGCGATCCTCACGCCCACCACGCCGTCTGCCGCGTTCGCCATCGGGTCCAAGGCCAAGGCGAGCCCGATCGAGATGTATCTCAACGACATCTTCACCGTCACCGCCAATATCGCCGGCATCCCGGCGATGAGCGTGCCGGCGGGCCTCGACAAGAACGGCCTGCCCCTCGGCCTGCAGGTCATCACCCGCGCGCTCGACGAGGAGACCATGTTCTCCGTCGGCGCCGCGCTGGAGGATGCGGCGGGGTTCGACGCGAAGGCGGAGGTTTGGTGGTGACCGAGGAGGTCAACACCCTTGTTGAGGCGCTGAGTTCTGCGGTCTTGAGGATCGGTCTGGTCCTGCTCTTGGGAATAACGCCAGGATTGGCGCTCTTCGGTTCAAGTTTCTGGTTTTCTTCGATAGGCCAAGCGATCGTAGTCGCAATAGTGCTATTTGCGGCGGCGCTGGTCGCCATTTACATTGTTAAGGGAATTAAGAAAATCGGGCCAGTTCTGCCCACTCCTTCTATGAACTCGACCGGACCAGGGGTTCGTACCGTACTTATCGCCATTTCCGGTGCATTGATTGCTTTAGGTGGTGATCAAGAGAGATTTGTCCCAGTTGATATTGTTTTACTGTGTGCACTCTTTGTGTCAATGCTCCTTATTTTGCTCAGTTGGCATTTTTTGAAATTTAAATCGATCGCGCGCGCAAAACTTGAACGCGATGCAGAGCGCATCCTACAGATCCGCCTCGATTTGGAGAACGTGATCGTAAAGAACATTCATCTCCAGAATGAATTTTACGACCTGATGGCTACGTATTTCCTCGTCGCTGGTGCTTCGGTATTCGTGGTTCGGGCAATTTTGTTTACATGACCCGCCGCCTCCTCATCCTCGCCTTCGCTGTCCTCGCCATCCTCGGCGCGTTGATGATCCGCGGCCTGTTCGGCGAGGGCGGGTGGCAGATGGCGTTCGGGATCACCTTCCTGGTCGCCGGGGCGCTGGGCATGCTCAATGTCTTCTTCTTCGCCCGCCTCAAGAAATCGCTCGACGCGATGGCCGGTGAGAGCCGAGACTAGGCTCATGAGAGCCATCTGGTACGACACGCAAGGGCCTGCCGAGGACGTTCTGACGCTGGGCGAGGTCGACACGCCCGAGCCGGGGCCCGGCGAGGTCTGCGTGTGGATGCACGCGAGCGGGGTGAACCCCTCCGACGTCAAGACGCGCTCCGGCCTGCGCGGGGCAATGGCGGTGAGACGCCAGATCCCCCATTCGGACGGCGCCGGCGTCATCAAGAAGATCGGCGAGGGCGTCGACCCGGCGCGGATCGGCGAGCGGGTCTGGGTGCACAACGCCGCCTTCCGGCGCGAGGGCGGCACCTGCGCGGAGGTCTGCGTGGTGCCCGCCGAATGGGCCCACCCCCTGCCCGACACTGTCAGCTTCGAACAGGGCGCCTGCCTCGGCATCCCCGCGATGACCGCCCACCGCGCCCTGTTCTGCGGCGGCAGGCTCGCCGGCAAGTCCGTGCTCGTCACCGGCGGGGCCGGCGCGGTCGGGGAGATGGCCATCCAGCTCGCGCGCTGGGGCCGGGCGGGCCGGATCATCGCCACCGCCTCCGGGCCGGAAAAGGCCGCGATCGCGCTCGCCGCGGGGGCCGACGAGGTCGTCAACTACCGCCAGCAGGACGTCGCCGAGGCGGTCCGCGCGGCCACCGGCGAAGAGGGCGTCGATCTGATCGTGGAGGTGGAGTTCGGCGCAAATCTCGAGGCGAGCGCGAAGGCGCTGAAGCCCCACGGCGTCGTCGCGAGCTATGCCTCGACCGGGGAGCCGGCGCCGAGACTGCCCTTCTACGACCTCATGTTCCTCAATGCGCGCATCCAGACCGTCTTCGTCTACACCCTCACCGAGGCCCAGCGCGCGGCCGCGGTCCACGACATCACCGCCGCGCTCGAAGCCGGTGCGCTGACGCCCCGCGTCGCCGGGGTCTGGGACCTTGAAGACACGGCTACGGCGCATGCGGCGGTGGAAGCCGGCGACATGATCGGGACGGTGGTGGTGCGGGTCTAGGGTGCGTCGGGTTCGTCCGTGCGAGGGCGAACCCCGCCGGGTGCCGGCGGCGATGCACGGGCCCCGGATCTTTCGATCACGCTTCGAGCGGCGGCAGGAACGCCAGCAGAGAGGCGATATAGGCGAGGTTTAGCGCGACCCCCACGAGGGTCGCCGCCTCGATCCGGCGATGGGATATGAGGTCGTAGACCGGCAGCACGAGCAGCAGGACGAACCACGGGATGATCGCGTCCATCTCGCCGCGCCCGAACACCTGGACCAGCCGGGCATAGGCGGGAAGCATCAGCGCCAGGGCCGCGAACATCATGAAGCGCTTGTGGAAGGCCGGCCGGCCCCGCATGACGAGCGCCGCGCCGTAGAACGCGATGAAGAGCACGCAATTGCCGGCATTCGCGATGAGGATCGTCGGGACGCCGGTGCGCACCATGTTGGCGTAGGACACGTAGAGGCCGGTCCCGATCACGAGCGGGACCAGGGCGAGGCTGGACAGGCCCAACGCCTGGTGCAGGCCGATACGCCCGTTCGCGACGAGCAGGGTCTGGGTCACCAGGAGGGCGTACCAGGTGCCCATCGAGGCGGCATGCAGGTGAAGGACCGGCCGGATCGGCGGCAGGCGTTCCGGGTTCAGGACTGCATGAAGCGGAAAGCTGAACACGACGATGAGGAAGAGCGCCAGGGCGAAGTAAAGGAAGAAGCGGTCCGCCTTCGCAGGCGCCAGCGTCGCATCTGCCATCGCTCATCCCCCCGGAGCCGGCCCGGACCGAGCCGAAATCACTTTATTACCGAAACGTGAAGCACGGCAAGCGAGCCGGCCCTGGGATCGGCCACCACCCTCCATCCTTGACGCGGCGCCCCGCCTCGCCGAAGAAACAGGGCTTCGACCTCACCCGCCTTTCAGGACACCTCCATGCCGCTCGACACCGCCGACCACACCTATCGCATTCCGGGCCAGACCGGGGACTGGGAGATCGTCGTGGGGCTCGAGGTCCATGCCCAGGTCAAGAGCAAGGCCAAGCTGTTCTCCGGCGCCTCCACCGAGTTCGGCGCCGCGCCCAACAGCCAGGTCAGCCTCGTGGATGCGGCCATGCCCGGAATGCTGCCCGTGATCAACGAGGAGTGCGTGGCCCAGGCCGTGCGTACCGGGCTGGGGCTGAACGCGAAGATCAACCGCTATTCGCGCTTCGACCGGAAGAACTATTTCTACCCCGACCTGCCGCAGGGCTATCAGATCAGCCAGTTCGCCCATCCGATCGTGGGCGAGGGCGAGATCGAGTGCGAGCGCGACGACGGCTCGCGCTTCACCGTCGGCATCGAGCGCCTGCACCTGGAACAGGACGCGGGCAAGTCGATCCACGATCTCGATCCGAACGCGACCTATGTCGACCTCAACCGCTCCGGCGTCGCGCTGATGGAGATCGTCTCGCGCCCGCACGTGCGCTCGCCTGCGGATGCGGCGGCCTATGTGCGCACGCTTCGAACCATCGTGCGCTATCTCGACACCTGCGGCGGCGACATGGAGAAGGGCCAGCTGCGCGCGGACGTGAACGTCTCGGTCTGCCGGCCCGGCGATTACGAGAAGTTCCGCGAAACCGGCGACTTCATGCATCTCGGCACGCGCTGCGAGATCAAGAACGTCAACTCCATGCGCTTCATCATGCAGGCGATCGAATACGAGGCGCAGCGCCAGATCGACCTCATCGAGGAGGGCAAGCTCGTCGTCCAGGAGACCCGCCTGTTCGACGCCAATGCCGGCGTGACGCGCTCCATGCGCTCCAAGGAGGAAGCCCACGACTATCGCTATTTCCCCGATCCGGACCTGCTGCCGCTGAAGCTCGAGGAGTCCTTCATCGACGGGCTCAAGGCCCGCCTGCCCGAACTGCCGGCCGAGAAGCGCAAGCGCTTCATCGAGGTGCTGGGCCTGTCCGAGTACGACGCCTCGGTGCTGACTGCGGACAAGGACCGGGCGGACTATTTCGAGGCCGTGATCGAGGGGCGCGACGCCAAGCTCGCCGCCAACTGGGTCAATAACGAGCTGTTCGGGCGCCTGAACAAGGAGGGCCTCGCGATCTCCGAAAGCCCGGTCTCGCCCGGTCAGCTCGGCAAGCTCGTCAAGCTGATCGAGACCGACGTGATCTCCGGCAAGATCGCCAAGGAAGTCTTCGAGATCCTGTGGGACGAGGGCGGCGATCCGGAGGTGATCGTCGAGGAGAAGGGCCTGAAGCAGATCACCGACACCTCTGCCATCGAGCAGGTCGTCGACGATCTCATCGCGGCCAATCCCGACCAGGCCGAGCAGGTGCGCGAGAAGCCGAAAGCCATGGGCTGGTTCGTCGGCCAGGTCATGAAGGCCACGGGCGGCAAGGCCAACCCCCAGGCGGTCAACGAGATCCTGCGCAGGAAGCTGCTGGGGTAGGGAGCGGGGAATGGCTGGAAGCGGCCGGTATATCGTGCGCGCGGCCGAGATCGCGCAGTCGGCGCAGACCTTCAGCCATCCTCTCAATCCCGACTCCGAAATCGCCGGGGTTCAGCTCGCTGAGAAACACCGGAGAGCGCGATCTCGTCTACCTGATGGGCGGGGAACGGCTCACCGACGAGATGGCCGAGTTCCCGCGCCACGGCAAACGCCTCCTGCGCGCCGGTGATCGGGCCGAGATCGTGGACGAAGCGGCGATCCGGTCGTTCTGGCCGCAGACCTGAGCGGTCAGGCGCCTTCTTTTCTGCCGGAGGCGGATCGGCCATCATCTCCCGCATGTGGAAGCCCGTCCTCCTCTACGCCGTCGCCCTCGCCATCGGCGTGTTCGCGCTGGAATGGCTGCAATACCGCTACCTGGCGCGCGCCTTCGGGATCGAGATCTTCCTTCTTCTCGTCGCGCTCGGCTTCGCCGGGCTCGGGGCCTGGCTCGCCGTCACGCTGACGCGGCGCGCGCCGGCGCCCGACGGCTTCGTGCGCAACGAGGCGGCTCTCGCCTCGCTCGCCATCACGCCGCGCGAGTACGAGGTCCTCGAAGGCCTCGTCTCGGGTGCCTCGAACAAGCAGATCGCCCGCAGGCTCGCCTGTTCGCCCAACACCGTGAAGACCCATGCCGCGAGCCTCTACCGCAAGCTGGAAGTCACCGGCCGGGTCGGCGCGATCGAGAAGGCGCGCTTCTTGTCGCTCATCCCCTGACCGGGCGAATCCGTGCGAACTCACCCGTCCGGGTGATGGCGCGGTGGATGAATTCGGGGCTCTTCTGGTGCATCGTCACGTCAGGGAGGCCCTCATGGGACACAATTCGATACTGCGTTACACACTCCTCTTCGGCGCCATTGCCGGGATCGTCGTCAGCGTGCTGCTCGTGCTGGGCGCGAGCTTCGGCGGTGATCACACCGGCCCCTGGGCGATGGCCTTCGGCTATCTGTCCATGCTCGTCGCGCTGTCCTTCGTCTTCGTCGGGGTCAAGCGCTATCGCGACGTGGCGAAGGGCGGGGCGATCCGCTTCTGGCCGGCCTTCGGCCTGGGGGTGCTGATCGCGCTCGTCGCGAGCGTCTTCTACGTCGTGACATGGGAGGTCTACAGCGCGCTGACCGCGGGGGACTGGATGGCCGAGCACATCGCCGCCACGATCGAGGCCCGGCGTGCGGCCGGAGCCTCGCCCGAGGAGATCGCCGCGCTCTCCGCCGAGATGGAAGGCTTCGCCCGGCTCTATGCCAACTGGTGGTTCCGCATGCCGGTCACGCTGTCGGAAATCCTGCCCGTGGGTATTCTCGTGGCGCTCATCTCGGCGGCGATCCTGCGCAATCCGAAGGTCCTGCCGGCGCGGCCGTGAGGGGGGTCACATCGCGGGCGCCGGCATGTCCGGCGCCTTCGGTGCCCGCTCCTTCATGAGGCGCGGCCAGGTGCCGTAGGTGCCCGCACGCCAGAGCCACTCGACCGGGCCCATGGCGAACAACGACAGCCAGGCCATCGAGAGGACGATATTCACCGCCCACATCGCCGCCACGACGAGATAGAGCTCGTGGCGCGCCAGCTCGCCGTACCAGCCGAGCGCGATGAAGAAGATCGCCGCCATCAGCGAATGGGCGAGATAGTTGGTCAGCGCCATGCGCCCGACCGCGCCGACGCTCGCCTTGAGGAGGCCCAGGAGCGGGCTCTTGCACAGGAGCAGGAACACGCCGAGCCAGCCGAAGGCCAGGCTGACGCGGCCGATATCGTAGGTCGCCAGCGAGTTGAAGATGGCCTGGGCGGTGTATCCGCCCTCCTGGATCATCAGCGTCTCGCGCAGATTGACGGGGATGCCGATGGCGAAGGCAACCCCCGTCAGGGCGAGCACCGGGCGCCAGCCCCACCGGCCCTGCAGCAGGCCGAGGCGGAACGCGACCATGCCCAGCAGCATGGCGGCGAGCGGATCGAACAGGCCGAACATGGCGAAGAAGCCGATGGGCTGCTTGAAGAAGGCCTCGCCGAAATTGGCGGCGCCGACCGCGAACCAGCCCTGCTCGTGAAGCTCGAACTCGGCCTCGACCGCCTCGGACTCCGGCGCGAAGAATTCCGTCATCTCCCGATAGGCCTCGATCGTGGCCTCCTGCTCCTCGGTGAGGGGCTCGCCTTGCGCATCGGCCTCGATCGCGGCCTCGTAGTCCGGCGTGAGGGAGGCGAGCTTGAAGCCGCCGCCGAAATTCATCGCGCTCGTCAGCGCGAAGAAGATCAGCGCCCAGACGAGCAGGCCGCGCATCTTCGAGCGCCAGAACACCAGGAGGAAGACGCCGCTGAGCCCGTAGGCGAAGAGGATGTCCCCGCTCCAGGCGAGCAGCACGATGTCGACGAGGCCGAACCCCATCAGCAGCAGCATGCGCCGCATGTAGATCTTCGCGCCGGCAAGCCCGAGGCCCCGGGCCTCGATCCGGTCGAGCAGGAGGACGAAGCCGGCGCCGAACAGCATCGAGAACAGGGTGCGCATCGAGCCTTCGAAGAAGGTGTGCGTGACGAACCAGGCCTGCACCTCGCCCGGCGAAGGCTCGCCGAGCGCGGCGGGGTTGAAATAGGCCTGGAAGGGCAGGCCCATGACCACGATGTTCATCAGCAGGATGCCGAACAGCGCGAAGCCGCGCACGATGTCGAGCGTGTCGAGGCGCTCCGCGCCCGTGGTCGGTGTCAATGCCTGGCTCATGGCCACCTCCTGTCCCGGAAGTGAGCCTAGCACCGCATTGCGGGTGCGCGGAGGGAAAACTAGCCCTTCGCCGCGCGCCAGGCCCTCGCCAGGTCCATGAAGCCCTGCGGCGCGATGGTCTCGGCGCGCGCGCCCGGATCGATGCCGGTGGCCTGCAGGAGCGCTTCGGAGGATGTCCCCGCCCGGCCCGCGGCCTGGGCGAGGGATTTCCTCAGCGTCTTGCGGCGCTGGCCGAAGGCGCTTTCGGTGACGAGCGAGAGCGCCTCGATGTCGGCAAAGCGCTGGTCCGCGGGCAGGGGATCGAGCACCACGACGGCGCTGTCCACCTTCGGCGGCGGGGTGAAGGCGCGCGCGGGCAGGCTCATCGCATAGCGTGGTTTCGCGCGCGCGGCGGTGAGAATGGCGAGCCGGCCATAGGACTTGTCCGCGACCTTCGCCACGACGCGCTCGGCGACCTCCTTCTGGAACATCAGCACCAGCCGGTCCCACCAGACCGGCTCGGCCTCGAGCCACTTGATCAGCAGCGCGGTGCCGACATTGTAGGGCAGGTTGGAGGCCACGATCCGGCGGCCTTCGGACACGATCGCGGTCTCATCGACTGTCAACGCATCGGCCTCGACCACGCTCAGGCGGTTGTCGAAGGCCGCGGCGATCTCGGCGAGCGCGGCGACGAAGCGGGCATCCTTCTCGATCGCCACCACCCGGCCCGCCCCCTCCTCCAGGAGCGCGCGGGTGAGCCCGCCGGGGCCGGGGCCGACCTCGAATACGGTCGCGTCCGACATGTCCCCGCACAGCCGCGCGATCTTGCGGGTTAGGTTCAGGTCGAGCAGGAAATGCTGGCCGAAGCGCTTGTCGGCGGCCAGGCCATGGGCCGCGATCACCTCGCGCAGGGGCGGAAGGTCCCGGGTCATGAGGCGGCCTTCATCCGGTTCTCCGCCATGATGGAGGCGAGCTTGATGGCCGCGATCAGGCTGTCGGCGCGGGCCAGCCCCTTGCCGGCGATGTCGAAGGCGGTGCCGTGATCGGGCGAGGTGCGCACGATGGGAAGGCCGAGCGTCGCGTTCACGCCGCCATGGAAATTCAGCGTCTTGACCGGGATCAGCCCCTGGTCGTGATAGAGGCACAGCGCCGCGTCGTAGCGCGCGCGGGCCTCGGCGTGGAACATCGTGTCGGGCGGCATCGGGCCGGTGACGTGATGGCCCTCGCCGCGCAGCGTCTCGATGGCCGGGGCGAGGATCTCGATCTCCTCCCTGCCGAGCGCGCCGCCTTCCCCGGCGTGGGGATTGAGCCCGGCGACCGCGAGGCGGGGCTTGGCGAGCCCGAAATCGCGCTTCAGCGCACCGAGCGTCACGCGCGCGGTATGCTCGACCGCCTCGCGCGTGATCGCGGACAGGGCGTCCCTCAGGCTCATGTGGATGGTGACGAGCACGGTCTTCAGCTCGGGCGCGGCGAGCATCATGACCGGTCCGCGCGGGCCGATCCAGGGCGCCTCGCGCGTCAGGTGGGCGACGAATTCGGTATGGCCGGGAAAGGCGAAGCCGCGCGCGTAGAGCACGGCCTTGGAGACCGGGTTGGTGACCACGCCGCCGGTCCGGCCCTCCAGCGTGTTCGCGACCGCCCGCTCGATCGAGGCGATCACGGCGGAGGCGTTCTCCGGATCGGGCCGGCCAGGCTCGGCCTGGACGGGCAGGCGCACGGGATCGACCGGAAGGGCGTCGGAAAAGACCGTTTCGGCCTCCTCCGGCGCACACACGCGCGGGGCGGGCAGGTTCAGCGTGCGGGCCGCCGCCGCGAGCTGGTCGGGATCGGCATGGGCGATGAAGCTGTGCCGGCGGTCCTTCAGCGCCGCCCAGGCCTTGAGCGTGATCTCCGGGCCGATGCCGGCCGGATCGCCGAGGGTCACCGCGAGCGGCGGACGCGTCACCGGATCTCGATCGTGGCTTCGCGGCGCAGATCGCGCAGCCAGCGCCGCGACAGGAGGGAGAGCTGCTGGTTGGTCAGCTGGTTCTCCACCTGCTGGATCGAGGGAATACCCGGGCCTTCCAGCGAGCGGTTGCACAGCACGAAGGATTGCACGCCCGCGGCCGTATCCAGCAGCGGCGTCGCGTCGACGGGATCGAGGCGGGAGACCGCCTCGCGGATGGAGTCGATCAGCGCGTTCGCGCCGATCGTGCCGAGCTGGGTGACGAGCACGCCCTCGACATCGGTCACGGCCTGCTCGACCGTCTCGCAGCTGTCCACCCCGTCCATCGCGCGCGCGAGGCGGCGCCGGGCGTCCTCGTTGACGCGCGAGGCGGGCAGGGTGACCTGGACGAGTTCGAGCTGCTCCACAACGCCGCCCTCGCGCCGGTCGATCAGGGCGATGATCAGGAATCCGCCCGGGACGCGGATCGGGTTGGAGATCTGGCCGGTCTGGGTGAACTGGCCGATCACCTGCTGGACCTGCGGACGCAGCTGGCTGATCGCCTGCCAGCCGGCGTCTCCGCCATTGCTCGCCGACGGCGCGGCGGAGAACTGGCTTGCCACCGCCGGGAAGGGCGCGCCCTGGGAGAGCTGCTGATAGACGGTCTGCACCGTTCCCTGGGCCTGTCCGATATCGCCGGAGGCGGGGATCTCGATGAGGATCTCGCCGAGGCGGACCTGGGGCTCGGCCGCGTTCTCGATGATGCGCTCGCGCGCCACCTCGATCTGGTCGTCCGAGATGCGGATGCGGCTGCCATAGCGGCCGTTGACCATGATCTGCCAGGCGATCTCGGCGCGCAGCTGCTGGCGCAGCGTCTCCACCTCGATTCCGGCCTCGGTGAGGTCGGCCAGGATCTGCTCCATCGTCAGCCCGTTGCGCGCGGCGATGTCGCGCAGCGATTCGTCGACCTCCTCCTCGGTGACCTCGATCTCGAACTCGCGTGCGGTCTGGAGCTGCAGCGTTTCGTCGATCAGGCCGTCGAGCGCCTGCTCCTGGATGCGCATGAGGATGTCCTCGTTCGGCTGGATGCCGGCCGAGGAAATGATCAGGCGCATGCGGTTGCGCACGTCGAGAGTGGTGATCGGTTCGTCGTTGACGACGGCGGCGATACCCTCGACCTGCTGGGCGAAGGCGGCCGTGCCGAGAAGGCTCAGCGCGGCGAGAGCCGGGGCCAGAATGGTATGGGAGAGCTTGAACGCCATCGAGAACCTGTCGAATGAAGAGAGGGTTGACCGGGAAGATACCGATCAATGTGGGCGACGCAATGACACGTCACTGCAGGAGGCCTATTCGTCCTGCAGCGACCCGAGCGTGAAGAGGGTGACCTGGAAGCCGATCGACTGGCTGTCCTCCAGATGCCCGATATCGTAGTTCTGGCTCTCGAAGACAATACGGAAATCCGTGCACTCGTCGCGATAGACCAGCGCGGCGAGGGCCCGGCGGGTGATGTCGTCCTCGATGTCGTGATTGGCTGAGCCAATCAGACTCCAGCGCTCGGTGAGCTGCAGGCTCGCCGACAGGACGATGTCGTCGACGGGCCGCTGACCGGGCACGTCCGGGCGGATGCGGGTGTAGTCGATATCGGCAGCGAAGCGGCCGGCCTCGATGCCGAGCACGAGGTCGGTGCGCCGCAGATCGCCATCCTCCGCATCGAGCCGGTTGCGCGCCGCGATGTCGAAATAGCCGACATCGACGCTGAATTCGGCGACCCAGTCGGATTCCTCGCTTCCGAGCCCGGTTGCCGGGCCGAACACCGGCTCGTCGTCCAGACGCAGGCTGCGTCCCGCGAACACCTCGATGTCCGGGATCATCGGCGCCGTGGTATCCAGCGTCGTGGTCACGCCGAGATCGGCGCGCGCGCCTTCCTCCCAGATGTCGAAGCCGCCGGCGCGGTTGCGCGCGAACAGGCTGATGGAGTCGAGATCGACCACCTGGCTGTCCTCGTTCGGCGGCGTGTCCTGGGCCTCCACCTCGCTCGCGGTCACCACGTGTGCGCGGGGCGCGACGATCACGTCGCCCCACTGGGCCACGCGCGCGAACGGCCAGGACACGTCGAGGCCTGCCGCGCCGAGCGTGCGCGTGAAGTTGCTCGAGCCGGTCTCGACCCCGAACCGGTCCGTCTGCGTGATGGAATAGGCGTCGAAGCGGCCGACCGCATAGGGCTCCGCGCGCACCCCGAAGGGCAGGATCGCGACCCGCGACCAGCTCGCCTCCGCGCTGGAGCGGATATAGTCGTCGCCATCCTCGCGGGTCAGCGCAGCGACGGAGAGATCGGTCTCCAGCTGGCCGGCCCAGGCCGGAAAGGGGAGCTCGGCCAGAAAGCGGCCGACGGGGGCGACGATCGGGATCCGGTCGTCGTTGAAGTTCTCCAGCAGGCTCGTGATCTTGATCGTGGCGAGGTCGGCGTAATACCGCTCGCCGCGGCCCTGGACATAGGCCTGGCTTGCCAGGAACCGGTTCTCCACCTCGTAGAGCCCGCCGCCGAGATCGGGGATTTCATTGAAATCGTAGCGGCGCAGGTAGAGATCCTCGGCCGTGGCCTGGATCCCGAAGCCCCAGCTCCATTGCTCGCTGATGGCGAAACGGCCCTCGGAGAAGACGTGCCACTGGAACTTCTCGTCGCCGTAGAAGCCGTTCTCGTCGAAGACCCGCGGATCGGATGCCGGCAGCTCGTCGATCTGGTCGGGGTCGATGAATTCGCGCTCGTAGGTGAAGCTGCCTTCCAGCGCGATCTCGCCGGAATAGAAGCGCTTGCGCCAGTCGAGTTCCATCACCGGATTGACCTCGGTCATCAGGCGCGGCGCGACCACCAGGTCCTGATAGGGCGAGATCACCCAGAGATAGGGCTGGGTGTAGGAAAACCCGAGCCGGTTGGAGATGTCGATCGTCGGGATTAGGAAGCCGGACCGGCGCGGGGTCGAGGGATCGGCATGGGCGAATACCGGCGAGTAGAGCACCGGCTGACCCAGCACCTCCAGGCGCACGTCGCGGTAATAGATCATCTGGTCGTCGAGATCGCGCACCACCCGGCCGGCGCGCAGGCGCCAGGTCGGCGCGCCCCCGTCCTCGCACAGGTCGCAGGCGGTGTAGTAGCCGTCGGTCAGCTCCACGGTGCCGTCGGCGCGGCGCACCGCCACCGCAGCGGCGGCCTTGCCCTGGTTTTCCAGAACGGTTGCAAAGCCCAGCGCGACGCCTTCGCTCATCTCGTCGTCGAGTTCGATCTCTTCGGCGAGCTGGGCTGCGCCCGGCCCGTCGAACAGGCGCACATTGCCGCGCGCGATCACGCGCCCGGTCGCCGGGCGGTATTCGATCTCGTCGGCGAGCAGGACGCGTTGGCCGGACTGCATGCGCACGCCCTCGCGCGCGTACAGCACCTGGTTCTCGCGGTCGTCGATGAGAATCCCGGCCTCGAGATAGACCGGATCGGCAGATTGCTCTGTGCCCGGCTCGCCTTGCGCCGAGGCGGTGCCGGCGATCAACGCCAGCGCGGCACACGCCGTAAACAAGGCACGCATCGGGCGGATCTCCCTCGAATGTCCCCGAGACATGTTCCGTCTCTATCGGATTGCGGCGCGGGCGTCCACGCTTCAGCCGTCCTCGGTGTGAGCGATGTAGAACAGGGCGCACAGCACGAAGATGGCCGGTGCGCTCCACACCGCGCTGACGGTATCGAGCGTGCCGGCGCTGCCCAGGCTGATCATCAGCTCCTGCATGAAGTAGAGCAGGAATCCGGCGGTGCCGCCGGCGAGCGCGAAGCGGGCCGCGCCGCCCAGCCGGACGAGGCGCAGGGTGGCCGCCACGGCCAGCAGCGCGGCCGCGACCAGGGTCAGCGGTTGGGCGAGCAGGGCCTGCAGGCGCAGCTCGTAGGGCCGTGTCGACAGCCCCGCCTCGCGCGCCGAGGCGATCACGCCGGGCAGGTTCCAGAACGACACTCCGCCCGGCGAGCGCGCCCGCTCGAACAGGGCCTGGCGTCCGATCGAGGTCGGCAGGGCGACATCGCCGAGCACGGTGCGCGGCGCGTCCTCGGTCAGCTCCACCGCGTCTTCCAGCGACCAGAAGCCGCCGGCCAGGCGCGCGAGTGCGGCCTCGATGCGCCGGTCGAGGCGGGGCGCGCCCTCCGTCGTGCGGATGTAGGAGCGGAAGACCGGGCCGTCGAGCTCGCCCTCGTCGGGATCGAATCCCGTCGCCGTGATGATGGTGAAGCCCTCCGGCGTCTCCTCGCGCAGCCAGACCGGACCGGTCGCCACGGCGGCCGCGCCGGTCTGGCCTTCCAGCAGACGTTCGCGGATGAGTTCGAAGCGGGCCTGCGTCATCGCGCCGACCGGGTTCAGCACGGTCGAGCCGATGATGCCGAGCAGCAGGGCGAGAACTGCCGCCGGGCCGAGAATGCGCCAGGCCGAGAAGCCGGAGGCGCGCATCACGATGAGCTCGCTCCTCCGGTTCAGCCGGAAGAAGGTCCACAGCGTGCCGAACAGCACGATGAAGGGCAGGGTCTCCTGCACCAGCAGGGGCGCCTTGAGGAGCGTCAGCCGGATCGCCTGCAGCGGGCTTATGCTCGCACGCGTGGCGATGTCGCGAGAGGTTTCCACGAAGTCGACCAGGATGATGACCGCGACGATGACGACCGCGGCGGCTGCGACGCCGAGCAGGGTCTGCACGAAGAGATAGCGTGACAGCGTCTTCATGCCGCCCTCCTGCGCGGGCCCCCGGACAATCGCCGGATCAGCCGGTCGGGCCGGTTGATCGCGGTGATGGCCATGGCGATGCCGAACAGCGGCACGGCGTATTGCAGCCAGTTGAAGCCGGCGTCGTCGCTCGCGGCGGCCTGCACCGCGAAGCCGAGAAGCCTCAGCCCCATGGCCAGCGCGCCGCCGAGCACGATGAAGCGCACATAGCCGGTGCGCCGGTGTTCCACCGCCAGGAAGGCCGACGCGGCGAACAGGGCGAAGGCGAGATTGTAGAGCGGGGCCGACAGCCGGTAGTGGCCTTCCGCCTTCAGCGAGGCGGCGCCGCGCGCGCGGGCGAGGTCGGTCGGGGTCGGATCGAGCAGTTCGGGCAGGAAGCGGTCGCTTTCCTTGAAGAAGAAGGCGGCCGTGGGATCGATGAAGGCGGCGAGGTCGAACTCGTAGCGCTCGAAGGCGAGCGTGGTGAGCTCGCCCTGCTCGTCGGTCTGGGACAGCTGGCCCTGCTGCAGCAGCATGACCGGGCCGCGCTCGGTGCGTGTGATCAGCCCCTGCGCCGCGGCATAGGCCCGGCTCTCTGCGCCCCGCCCGTCCTGGATGAAGACATCGCGCATCACGCCGTTCTCGCCGACCTCGCGGGCATAGAAGGTCACGCTGGCGCCGAGATCGACGAACTCGCCCGCGCGCATGAAGCTTGCTGCGAGATCGGTGCGCACGTCGTAGACCGTCTGGCGCATCTCGCGGAAGGCGACCGGCTGGACGAAGAGGTTGATCACGAGATTGATCAGGAGGGCGTAGACCGCAAGCCGGACGAAGGGTGTCAGGCGCTGGCGCCGGCTCATTCCCGCGGCCGCGCCCACCGTCAGTTCGGAATCGTTGACCAGCCGGTTCATCGACATCGCCACCGCGATGAACACCGCCACCGGCAGGATCAGCGCCACGATCTGCGGCATCGCGAGCAGCGTGATCCACACGAAGGTGAAGGCGGTCTCGCGCCGGTCGGCGACGAGCTCGATATTGGCGAGCGACTGCGTCATCACGGCCAGGCCGGTCAGCGCGGCCAGCGTGGTCAGGACGGGCCACAACCCCTGGCGGAACAGGTATCTCTGATAGAGATTCATCGGCGCGCGGCCTTGCGCAGGAAGCGGACGGAATCGGCGGTGCGGGCCGACGGCGGTGAGCGCAGTGACTTCTAACGCGCCCGCCTATCGGATACCACAGGGATCGTGACTCGCAATCGCGCCGCGCCCGGGCCGGTCCCGGGACGGGCTTGACGAAAGGCGGATCATGTCCAGTTCTTCGCGCGTTCAGACGCGAAAGCGCGCCGTGCCAGATCGATATCCTGTCGAAACGAAGAGAAAGAGACCGTCATGAAGATCAAGTTCGCCGAATCGGCTTCCGGTGACGCCATCGCGGTGCCGTCCTGGTCCAAGGCCGCGCTGAGCGATGCCGCCAAGGGCCTGGACGAGGCTGCGGGCGGCGCGATCTCGCGCGCCATCAAGGCCTCGCGCTTCAAGGGGGAATCCGGCGACGTCCTCGAGATCGCCGCCCCCTCCGGCGTGGATGCCGACCGCATCGTGGTCTTCGGCCTCGGCGACAAGAAGGACGCCGAGGGCAATGTGTTCGAGAAGGCTGCCGCGGGCGTCGTCAAGCAGCTGCTGACCTCGGGCGCCAGGACCGTCTCCTTCCGCCTCGACGGCATCGCCGACAACGAGAGCGCCGCGCGCGCCGCGCTCGGCGCGACGCTCGCCGCCTACCGCTTCGACGGCTACCGCACCAAGCTGAAGGACGAGAAGAAGCCCTCGCTGAAGACCGCCGAGCTTGTCGTCTCCGACGAGAAGGCCGCCAAGAAGGTCTGGAAGGGCTGGGAGCCCGTCGCCGACGGCGTGCGCACCGCCCGAGACCTCGTCATGGAGCCGGCCAACGTCCTCTACCCGGCCGAGTACGCCAAGCGCGTGAAGGCGACGCTGGAGAAGCTCGGCGTCGAGGTCGAGGTGCTCGGCGAGAAGGAGATGGACAAGCTCGGCATGAACGCGCTCCTGGGCGTCGGCCAGGGCAGCGAGCGCGAGAGCCAGCTCGTCGTCATGCGCTGGAACGGCGGCAAGAAGGACGACAAGCCGCTCGCCTTCGTCGGCAAGGGCGTGTGCTTCGACACCGGCGGCATCTCCCTGAAGCCCGGACCGGGCATGGAGGAGATGAAGGGCGACATGGGCGGCTCGGCGGCCGTCGTCGGCCTGATGCAGGCGCTCGCGGGCCGCGACGCCAAGGTCAACGCGGTCGGCGTGATCGGGCTCGTCGAGAACATGCCCGACGGCAAGGCCCAGCGTCCCGGCGACATCGTCAAGTCGATGTCCGGCCAGACGATCGAGATCCTCAATACCGACGCCGAAGGCCGGCTCGTGCTGGCGGACGCGCTCTGGTACACCCAGGACCGCTTCGATCCGAAATTCATCGTCGATCTCGCCACGCTGACCGGGGCGATCCTGATCAGCCTCGGCCACGAGCACGCGGGCATCTTCTCCAACGACGACACGCTCGCGGAGAACATGTCCAAGGCCGGCAAGGCGAGCGACGAGACGGTCTGGCGCCTGCCGATCGGGCCGGAATACGACCGCCAGATCGACTCCCACATCGCCGACATGAAGAATCTCGGCGAGGGCCGCAATGCCGGCTCGATCGCCGCGGCGGTGTTCCTGCAGCGCTTCGTCAACGACAAGCCCTGGTGCCATATCGACATCGCCGGCACCGGCATGCATTCCGGCTCCAAGGACCCGCGCAAGCCCGCCTTCGGCACCGGCTACGGCGTGCGCCTGCTCGACCGCCTGGTGCGCGACTATTACGAGGGGTAGGGCGGAACCGCTGGCTGTCCTCCTCCGCACTGCGGGGGAGGACATCGCTGCATCATGAGCGAACTCTGGTTCTACCATCTCGAGCGCGCGAGCGTGGACGAGGCATTGCCCGAGCTGCTCGGCAGGCTGCTCGAGCGCGGCGGGCGCGCGCTCGTCGTCAGTCCCGACGAGGAGCGGCTGAAATCGCTCGACTCCCATCTGTGGACCTTCCGCGACGACGCCTTCCTGCCGCACGGGCTGGACACCGAGCCCGGCGCGGCGCGCCAGCCCGTCCTGTTGTCGGCCACCGTGCGCAACGTCAACGGCGCGTCCATGCTGTTCGCGCTGGATGGAACCGAGCTCGATCCCCAGGAGCTGAAGGACTGGGAGCGCGTCGTGGTGATGTTCGAGGCCGCCGACGAGGCGGGCGTCGCCAGGGCCCGCGCGCTCTGGGCCGCCTCGAAGTCGGCGCAAATTCCGGTATCCTACTGGCGACAGAGCCCGCAGGGGCGTTGGGAGAAGAAAGCATGATCCGCACGATGGCCGCCATCACCGCCGCCGGCTTCGCCCTGTCGGCCTGCGCCGTGCTGCCCGACCGGGAAGGCCCCGGCGAGGTCACCAGCCCGGAAGTCGACGTCAGCCAGGTCGACGAGGACGGCCCGGACGCGCGCGACTGCCCGGCCGAGCAGTACCAAGTCCTCGTCGGCCAGCCCCGCGAAGAGATCCACGTCTCCAGCCTGCCGCGCCCGCACCGCATCTACGGCGAAGGCGACATGGTCACGATGGACTACCGCCCCGAACGGATGAACATCGTTGTGGGCTATGACGGGCGCGTGATCGAGGTGAAGTGCGGGTAGGGGCGCACCGGACGTGCGCGGGCCGGCCCGCGCGCGTCCCGGCGAAAGGCGGAACCCAGACATCGCCGAGCGACCCTGTCAGGTGCGGGTGCGCGGCCTCTACCGGGCCCCGGCTTCCGCCGGGGAGCGAGGACGCGACCGCTAAACCCCCGCCTCGGCGCGCGCCGCTTCCAGCTTCTCCTCCGCCTCCAGCCACTTCGTCTCGGCGGCCTCGATCAGCTCTTCGGCCCTGGCGCGCTTCTTGTTGAGCTCGGCGGCGAGGTTCGGGTCCTTTTCCCACAGGCCGGGCGTGGCGAGGCCGGCATCGATCTTTTCCAGGACGCCGCGCAAGCGCTCGGCCTCCTTCTCCCATTTCGCGGCTTCCGCCTTGAGGGGTTTCAGCTTCTCGCGCGCCTCCGCGGCGTCGCGGCGGCGCTCGGTCTTCTGGCCGCCGGCGGGCTTCGAGGCGCCGCGCGGTTTCGCCTCCTCCTCGCCCTTCAGGACGAGGCGGCGATAGTCGGCGAGATCGCCGTCATAGGGGGCGATCGTGCCGTCGGCGCACAGCCAGAGCCGGTCCACGCACGCCTCGATCAGGTGGCGGTCGTGGCTGATCACGATGACCGCGCCCTCATAGGCGTTGATCGCCTCGATCAGGGCCTGGCGGCTGTCCATGTCGAGATGGTTGGTCGGCTCGTCCAGGATCATCAGATGCGCGCCGTGGAAGCTGATGAGGTTCATCAGAAGGCGCGCCTTCTCCCCGCCCGAGAGCGAGCCGGCCGGGGTCTCCTGGCGGTCGCCGGGCAGGCCGAAGCGCGCCAGGCGCGCGCGCCGCTGGGCCTCGGTGGCGTCCTCCATCAGGGAGAGGATGTGATCGTAGGCGCTGTGCCTGGGATTGAGCGCGTCGATCTGGTGCTGGTGGAAATGGGCGATCTGCGCCTTCTTGTGCATGCGCAGCGTGCCGCCGGTGAGCGGGAGCTGGCCGGTCAGGAGCTTGGCGAAGGTCGACTTGCCCGAGCCGTTGCGGCCGAGCAGCCCGATGCGGTCGTCGATGTCGATCCTCAGATCCATGCCGGTCAGCACCGGCGCGTCCTGGGTGTAGCCCGTCGCGCCGTCCTCGATGCGGATCAGCGGATTGCCCATGCGGCGGGTGGCGACGGGAAACTCGAAGGGTGCGACCGGGCTCTCGATGCTGGTGGCGATCGGGGTCATCTTCTCCAGCATCTTCACCCGGCTCTGGGCCTGCTTGGCCTTGCTGGCCTTGGCCCGGAAGCGGTCGACGAAGCTCTGCAGGTGACGGCGCTTCTCCTCCTGGCGCTCCTTCAGCTTCATCTGCAGGGTCTGGCGCTCGGCGAGCTGGCGCTCGAACTGGTCGTAGCCGCCCTCCCAGATGGTCAGCTTGCCGTCCTTCAGGTGCACGATCGCGTCCACGCTGGCGTTCAGCAGATCGCGGTCGTGGCTGATGATCAGCACGGCGCCGGGATATTTCCTCAGGTGCGTCTCAAGCCAGATCGCGCCTTCCAGGTCGAGATAGTTGGTCGGCTCGTCCAGCAGGAGGAGGTCCGGCTCGGCGAACAGGGTGGCGGCGAGCGCGACGCGCATGCGCCAGCCGCCGGAGAACTCGGCGCAGCGGCGCTGCTGGGCCGCGGCGGAGAATCCGAGCCCGTGCAGGATCGCCCCGGCGCGCGCCTCGGCGGAATGGGCGTCGATGTCGGCGAGCCGGGTCTGGATCTCGGCGATGCGGTTCGGGTCGGTCGCGGTTTCCGCCTCCTCCAGCAGCGCCGTGCGCTCGGTGTCGGCGGCCAGCACGTAGTCCATCACCGTGACCGGCCCGCCGGGCGCCTCCTGGGCGACCGAGCCCAGCCGGGCGCCGGGCTGGACGAAGACCTCGCCGTCGTCCGGGCTCGCCTCGCCGCGGATCAGGCGGAACAGGGTCGACTTGCCGGTGCCGTTGCGCCCGACGAGGCCGTACTTGGCCTTCGCCGGCAGGTACAGCGTCGCCTGGTCGAACAGGACGCGGCCTTCGATGCGGTGTGTGAGATCGTTGACGTGCAGCATGGGCGCTGCCGGTTAGCACGGCTTCACAGGAGGGGAAAGCGCCGCTATAAGCCGCCGCGAATTCCTCCCCGTCAAAGCCAGAAGGACGTTTCACCGATGGCCGTTCAACGTACGTTTTCCATCATCAAGCCGGACGCCACCGCGCGCAACATCACCGGCAAGATCAACGCCATGATCGAGGATGCGGGCCTTCGCATCATCGCCCAGAAGCGCATCCGCATGTCGCGCGAGCAGGCCGAAGGCTTCTACGCGGTCCACAAGGAGCGTCCCTTCTTCAAGGATCTGGTCTCCTTCATGATCTCCGGCCCTGTCGTGGTGCAGGTTCTCGAGGGCGAGAACGCCATCGCGAAATACCGCGAAGTCATGGGCGCGACGAACCCGGAACAGGCCGCCGAAGGCACCATTCGCGCGCGCTTTGCGGAGTCCATCGAGGCCAACTCGGTGCACGGTTCCGACGCCCCGGAAACCGCCGCCCAGGAAATCCCCTTCTTCTTCAAGGAAGAAGAGATCGTCGGCTAATCCCTTCGATCCTCATGGGTCTCGGAACCCCCGGCCGGTGGCCGGGGGTTTTTGTTTTGAGCTTCAAAGGCCCGCTTCCCGCCGAAAGGCGGGACCCGGGGACCGAAGCATGCCATCGCGAGAGGACGGCGCGCATCTTCTCCTGGGCCCCGGCTTTCGCCGGGGAGCGATGATGTGCAATCTGTTCTCGAAACCAGCTGAGAGTCTCCATGTCCGACCTCCACGCCCTCATCGAGCGCCTGCCCAAGGCCGAGCTTCACCTTCACCTGGAAGGCACGCTGGAGCCGGAGATGATGGTGGCGCTGGCCGAGCGCAACGGGGTCGACATTCCCTACGCGTCTGCGCAAGAGGCGCGAAAGGCCTATGACTTCTCCGATCTGCAGGACTTTCTCGATCTCTACTATGTCGGGATGAAGGTCCTGGTGACCGAGCGGGACTTCCACGATCTCACGCTCGCCTATTTCGAGCGCGCGCACGCGGACAATGTCCGCCACGCGGAGATCTTCCTCGATCCGCAGGGCCATACCGAGCGCGGCATCGATTTCGACGTCTGCATGAGGGGCGTGCTGTCGGCCTGCGAGGAGACCGAAGAGCGGTTTGCCATCACGTCGAAGCTGATCCTGTGTTTCCTGCGCGACCTCTCCGAGGAGAAGGCGTTCGAGACGCTGGAGGCCTGCAAGCCCTGGCTCGACCGGATCGAGGCGGTGGGGCTTGCCAGCGCGGAGAAGGGCAATCCGCCCTCGAAATTCGCCCGCGTCTTCCAGGCCGCGGCCGATCTCGGGCTGAAGCGGGTCGCCCATGCGGGGGAGGAGGGACCGGCCGAGTATGTCGAAGAGGCGCTGGACGTTCTGAAGGTCGACCGCATCGATCACGGCAACCGGGCGCTCGACGACATGGCGCTGGTGCGCCGGCTGAAGGCCACCGCCATGACGCTGACGGTCTGCCCGCTCTCCAACCTCGCCCTCAAAGGTGTCGCGCGCCTGGAGGACCACCCGATCAGGACCATGCTCGATCTCGGGCTGCGCGCCACGGTCAATTCCGACGATCCGGCCTATTTCGGCGGCTATGTGAACGAGAACTACCGCCGCGCCGCCGACGCGGTCGGGCTGACGCGCGAGGACGTGATCCAGCTCGCTAAGAACTCCTTCCTGGGCTCCTTCCTCGGCGAGGAGGAGATCTACGCCCACCTGGCGGAGATCGACGCGGCGGCAGGGTAGGGGCGGTCACAGCTCCGGCTTCTTCCTCATCGCCTTCTTCTGCGCGCGTTCCTTCTTGGCCTCCTTCTGCCGGCGGATGGAGGAGAGGGAGGGGCGCGTCTTCTTCCTCGGCTTGGGCTTGTGGCTCGCCTTGACGATCAGGGCCTTCAGCCGTTCGCGCGCGGCCTCGCGGTTCATCGCCTGGCTGCGATGGTCCTCGGCCTGGATGATCAGTTCGCCGTCCTTGGTCATGCGCGACCCGGCGAGCCGCGTCAGGCGCTGCTTGACCGCGTCGGGCAGGGATTTCGAGCCGGCGACGTCGAAGCGCAGCTGCACGGCGGTGGAGGCCTTGTTGACGTGCTGGCCGCCGGGACCCGAGGCGCGCACGAACCGCTCCTCGATCTCGGATTCCTCGATGTGAAGCTGGTCGGTGATGCGCATGGGGCGGTGTCTAGCAGAATTTCGATGCGGCGGCGCGTGAGAAGCCCGCTGGAATCCGCGTCCGGATTTATGGACAATCCGGCTGTGATCTCTGCCCTGGGTGCCGTGCCATGCCGCTTCTTTCCACGCTGCTGTTTCTGTCCGCCGCTGCCGAGTCGCTGTCGTGTGCCGCCATCGAGCTGCGCGACGGCCGGGTCTGGACCACGATCGAGGTCAATGGCGTGGCCACCGAGGCGCTGCTGGATTCCGGAGCCGAGATGAGCATTCTGGACACGCGCTTCGCCGCGGCGATGGACGCGCAGACCTCCGGCAGCGCGACGGCGCGCGGCAGCGGGGCGCAGACCCTGGAGGCCCGTTTCCTGCCGGACACCCGCCTCTCGGTGGCCGGGTTCGAGATCGGCGATGCCACCATTGCGGTGATCGACCTGTCCGATGTCGCCGAGCGCCTGATCGGCGGCCCGCTGCCCGCGATCGCCGGGCGCGAGGTGTTCGACGCGGCGCGCCTGCATCTCGATTTCGCAGCGGGAACAGTCTGCGCGGTGGACCGGGAGGCTGAACCGGCCGGTCATCGCTTCGAGCTGACCGAACGGGCCGGCATCATGGCCTTTCCGGTCGAGATCGAGGGCACGTCGGTGCTTGCCGATTTCGACATCGGCAACCGGGGCGCCCTCCTGGCGATGCGCGCCTTTGCCGAGGCAGCCGGGCTGTACGATGGCCGCCCGGTCGAGGCGGTGAGCGGTGGCGGGCTCGGCGGTGCGGTGGCGCGCGACCGGCTCGTGGTCGAATCGGTCGCGCTCGGTCCCTTCGTCCACCGCGACGTGACCGCCGACATCCAGCCGGGCGAGCCGGACGAGGCGCCGGCCAATGTCGGGCTCGGCCTGCTCGCCGGTTACCGCATCACCGTGGACTATTCGCAGCGCGCGCTCTGGCTGGAGCCGCGCTAGACCTCCGGATTGAACATGCGCCGGTCGGGATCGCAGGCCGTGCTCGGATCCATGCGCACGCGCTCGGCGGTGACGCGCGCCTTGCCCTCCACGACGAGCTTCAGGCAGGCCGGATAGAGCCGGTGCTCGGCCTCCAGCACGCGGCGGGCGAGCGTGTCGGCATCGTCGCCGGGCATGACGGGCACCGCGGCCTGGCCGATGATCGGGCCGTCGTCCATCTCGGGCCGCACGAAATGGACCGTGCAGCCGTGGATGCGCACCCCGCTCTCGATCGCGCGCTCGTGCGTCGACACGCCCTTGAAGGCGGGCAGGAGCGAGGGGTGGATGTTGATCAGCTTGTCCTTCCACCGGTCGATGAACCAGGGGGTGAGGATGCGCATGAAGCCGGCCAGGCACACGAGCTTCACGCCCGCCTCGCGCAGCTTCTCGTCGATCGCCTTCTCGAACGCCTCGCGCGCCTCGAACAGGGTGTGATCGACGAACTCGGCCGGGACGCCGGCCTCGCGCGCGCGGTCGAGACCCTGCGCGCCGGCCTTGTTGGAGATCACCAGGGCGATCTCGGCCGGGAAGTCCTCCTCCCGGCAGGCGTCGAGAAGGGCCTGCATGTTCGAGCCGCGCCCCGATATCAGGACGCCGACCTTGGTCTTCTTCGCCATGGCTGTCAGTCCGTCGTGAGGTCGCCGATCACGCGGGCAGTTTCGCCCGCGCCCTCGAGGGCCGCAAGGATGTCATCGGCCTCGCCGGCCTCGACCGCGAGGATCATGCCGATACCGCAATTGAACGTGCGCCGCATCTCGGCCTCCTCGATCCCGCCTTCCTCCTGGAGCCACCTGAACACGGCCGGGCGCTCGAAGGTTGCGTAGTCGACCGTGAAGCTCAAGCCCTCGGGCAGCATGCGCGGCGTGTTCTCGGTGATGCCTCCGCCGGTGATGTGGGCGAGGCCCTTGATGCGGCCCTCGTGGATCAGGGCAAGCAGGGACTTCACGTAGATGCGGGTGGGCTCCAGCAGCGCCTCGCCCAGCGACTTCGCCTTCGCGAAAGGCGCGGCATCGTCCCAGGCGAGGCCGGAGCGCTCGGCCACCTTGCGGATCAGCGAGTAGCCGTTCGAGTGCGGACCGGAGGAGGCGAGCCCGATCAGCGCGTCGCCGGGCTTCATCGCGTCATGGCGCGGCAGGAGGCGCCCGCGCTCGGCCGCGCCGACGACGAAGCCGGCAAGGTCGAAATCATCGCCCGCATACATGCCGGGCATCTCCGCGGTCTCCCCGCCGATCAGCGCGCAGCCGGCCTGGCGGCAGCCTTCCGCGATGCCGGACACGATCTGGCGCCCGCGCTCGGGATCGAGCTTTCCGGTCGCGAAGTAATCCAGGAAGAACAGCGGCTCGGCGCCCTGGGCCAGCACGTCGTTGACGCACATGGCGACCAGATCGATGCCGACCGTGTCGAGCCGGCCCGTCGCGATGGCGAGCTTCAGCTTGGTGCCCACCCCGTCGGTGCCGGAAATCAGGATCGGATCGCTATAGCCGGCGGCCTTCAGGTCGAAGGCCCCGCCGAACCCGCCGAGATCGGCCTCGGCGCCAGGGCGGCGCGTGGAGCGCGCCAGCGGCTTGATCGCCTCGACCAGCGCATCGCCGGCATCGATGTCCACGCCGGCTCCGGCGTAGGTCAGCGGTGACTTCGAGGATGACTGCGACATCGCTACTCCTGTCCTCTGCCGGTGCGGGCGCTGCCCGGCCAGGCGTGCTGTTTAGCCCGCCTCGCCCCGGTTCGTCGATATCGGCGGGTGTATGCTGCGCGTGGGCTATTGCAGGCTTCACCGCGGGCGCGCGGCTTGTATAGTCGTCGCACACGATTGCCTTAGGACCTGAAGGGAGAGGCCCATGATCTGCCGGTTCACGGTGTCGCTGTTCGCGGGCGTTCTCGCGCTGTGCGCCCTGGCCGCCGGGGCCGCGGCGCAGGCCGACCCGTTCACGGTGACGAACATCCACATCGACCAGACCGCCGCCAACGCCACCGAGGCCCAGCGCCGGGCGCTCGAATCGGGCCAGGTGCGCGCCGCCCAGATCCTGATCGAGCGCCTGACGCTCGCCGAGGACCGCGTGCCGCTTGCCGGCGAGGCGATCGGGACGGACGCCTCGCAGGCCATGGTGCTGGAGGATCCCACGACGCTTGATCCGGTCGCCGACCCGGCGGCGGAAATCCCCGCGCGCCTGCCGCCGATCGACGCCGAGCGCGCCGCCTCGCTGATCGCCGGCTTCGACATCGCCAACGAGCGTCGCTCGCCCACGCGCTATATCGGCGATCTCACCGTCAACTTCGACCGGCGCGCCGTGCGCGACTATCTGCAGAGCTACAACGTTCCCTTCGTGCAGGCCCAGGCGCGGCCCATCCTCGTGATCCCGGTGCTGCAGAGCGAGACCGGCTCGGTGGTCTGGGCGGGGCCCTGGTACGAGGCCTGGCGCAGCGAGCGCTTCGCCCACGCCCTGGTGCCCTTCGTCGGGCTCGGCACGAGGTTCGAGGAAGCCGGGACGGAACCCGCGCCCGAGGCCGCCGCGGGCGAGGGCGATTACATCCCGCCCGCCATGCGCATGGCCCAGACCCAGGACGCCGCACCGCCGACCCCGCTCGGACGCCGCCTCCTGTCGACCGCGGATGCGCAATCGCTGAACGAGGACGTGCTGCGCGCGATGGCCGAACTCTACGGCGTCGACCGGGTGGCGGTGATCGCCGCGCGCTCGACCGGCATGGCGACGCGCGCCGGCGGCATGCTCCTGGAATTCAACGAGGAGGAGGTCGTGCGCGAGACCATCCCCACCATCGCGGTGGAGGGCGGGTTCGAGGCGGCCGCGGCCCGCATCGTGGAGATGAACGAAACCGCCTGGAAGCGCCAGACCATCGTGCGCGAGGGCGGTCAGAACACGCTCGAGGTCACCGTGCTCTATCGCGGCATCCGCGACTGGCACGCCCTGCAGGACGCGGTCGCGGGCGCCTCCCTGGTGGCCGATGCCCGCCTCGACGCGCTGTCGCGCACCGGGGCGGTGATGACGCTCTCCTATCGCGGCGATCTCGCCCAGGTGCGCTCCGAGCTGCGCTCGCGCGGCGCGTGGCTGGAAGAGACCGAGGATCTCGGCTGGACGGTGCGATCGGCGCGATGAGTTCCGCTCCCGCCTCACGGGGCGGCCAGCTCGCCCTCGATCTCGCGCTCGAGCCCGACTACCGCGCGGCGAGTTTCGCGGTGAGCGAGGCGAACGCGGCGGCGCTCGCGCTCGTCAATCGCTGGCCGCGCTGGCGTCAGGGACATCTGCTGCTCGTCGGCCCTGCCGCGAGCGGGAAGACGCACCTCGCCCACATGTGGACCGAGCGCACGCGCGCGCGCAGGCTCGATCCCAGGCGCCTCTCGGCGGAGCTGCGCGGGGTCGGCCGCGGCGAGGCGGTGCTGGTGGAGGACTGCCAGGCCGGCGTCGACGAGACGGGGCTCTTCCACCTCCTGAACCGGGCCGCCGGGGATGCCGGCGTGACCGCGCTCGTCACCGGGCGCGGCGTGCCCGCCGAGTGGCCGGTCTCGCTGCCCGATCTCGTCTCGCGCCTGAAGGCGGCCGAGACGGCGGTGCTGCACGAGCCCGACGACGCGCTGCTGCGCCAGGTGCTGGAGAAGCTGTTCCGCGACCGGCGCACCCCGCTCGGGGCGGGGGTGCTGGAATACCTCCTGATGCGCATGGAGCGCTCGGTCGATTACGCGCGTCACCTCGTCGCGGTGCTCGACAACATGGCGCTGGCCCGCAAGGGACCTGTCACACGGGCCCTTGCGCGCGAGGCGCTCGCGGCCCTATCAGGCCCCGAACGGGGGGCCAGCGAGACCCCGACGCCGGGCAGAGAGCATCTCGATGAATGAAGCCGTATCCCGCCAGTCCGACGCGGTCGATCTCGACGCGCTGAAGAACTCGCCCGAGCGCTTCCTCAACCGGGAGCTTTCCTGGCTCGAGTTCAACTGGCGTGTGCTGGAGGAGGCCGAGAACCCGCGCCATCCGCTGCTGGAGCGCCTGCGCTTCCTGTCGATCTCGGCGAGCAATCTCGACGAGTTCTACATGGTGCGCGTGGCGGGGCTGCGCGCCCAGGTCAGGAACGGCGTCGACCGTCCCGGCCAGGACGGCCTCACCCCCGCTCAGCAGCTGGAGAAGATCAACGAGGCCGCCGGCCGGCTGATGGCCAAGCAGCAGGATGTCTGGCGCGAGATCGGCGCGCTGCTGAAGAAGGAGGGCGTGCACGTCCTCGACACCAAGTCGCTTTCGGTCCAGGACAAGGCCTGGCTCAGGGACGACTTCCTCGCCCACACCCTTCCCGTCATCACCCCGCTCGCCATCGACCCGGCACACCCCTTTCCCTTCATTCCCAATCTCGGCTTCGCCATGGTCCTGAAGCTGAAGCGCGAGCGCGATGGCAAGGTGATGAACGCCCTCATCCCGCTGCCCGCCGGGGTGAAGCGCTTCGTGGAGCTGCCCGACAAGGGCAAGGACCGCAAGGGCCGGCCGGTCAAGCGCTACGTGGCGCTCGAGACTGTCCTCATCCTGTTCGTCGACGCGCTGTTTCCCGGCTACGAGCTGCTCGGCAAGGGCGCCTTCCGGCTGATCCGCGACAGCGACATCGAGATCGAGGAAGAGGCCGAGGATCTCGTGCGCGAGTTCGAGCAGCTCTTGAAGCAGCGCCGGCGCGGCGTGCTCGTGCGCATGACGATCGAGGCGACGATGCCGGAGGATCTGCGCCGCTTCATCGTGCAGCAGCTTCATGCCGAGCCGCAGGACGTGGTGCTGATCGACGGCATTCTCGGACTCGCCCAGACCGCGCAGCTGATCGGGGATGACCGGCCCGATCTGAAGTTCCCGCCCTACGAGCCGCGCTCGCCCGAACGCATCCGCGACTATGGCGGGGACGTGTTCGCCGCGATCCGGGCAAAGGACCTGATCATCCACCACCCTTACGAGAGCTTCGATGCGGTGGTGGCCTTCCTGGAGCAGGCCGCCGACGATCCAGACGTGGTGGCGATCAAGCAGACGCTCTACCGCACCTCGAAGAACTCGCCCATCGTCGCCGCGCTCATCGAGGCGGCCGAGGCGGGCAAGAACGTCACCGCGCTGGTGGAGCTGAAGGCCCGCTTCGACGAGGAGGCGAACCTGAAATGGGCGCGCGACCTGGAACGCGCCGGGGTCCAGGTCGTCTACGGCTTCATCGAGTACAAGACCCACGCCAAGATCAGCCTGGTGGTGCGCCGCGAGGGCAAGGACCTGCGCACCTACGCCCATTTCGGGACCGGCAACTACCACCCGATCACGGCGAAGATCTACACCGACCTGTCCCTGTTCACCGCCGATCCCGCCTACGGGCGCGATGCGGGGCGGGTGTTCAACTACGTCACCGGCTACGCCCGCCCGACCGCGCTGGAAAAGCTCGCCATCTCGCCGACCGGCATGAAGGAGCTTCTCCTGAAGAAGCTCGACCGCGAGATCGCCAATGCGCGCGAGGGCCGTCCGGCGGGCGTCTGGGCGAAGATGAATTCGCTCGTCCATACCGAGATCATCGACAAGCTCTACGAGGCGAGCCAGGCCGGCGTGCGCATCGAGCTCGTGATCCGCGGCATCTGCTGCCTGCGACCGGGCATTCCCGGCTTCTCGGAGAATATCCGGGTCAAATCCATCGTCGGGCGCTTCCTGGAGCATTCGCGCATCGTCTGCTTCGCCAACGGTGCGCCGATGCCCTCCACCCAGGCGGAGGTCTACATCACCTCGGCCGACTGGATGCCGCGCAATCTCGACCGGCGCATCGAGGCGCTGTGCCCGATCGAGAACCCGACCGTGCACCGCCAGGTGCTGGACCAGATCATGGTCGCCAATCTCAACGACGAGGCGCAGAGCTGGTACATGAACCCGGACGGCTCCTACACCCGGGTGGACACCGCCGGCCTGAAGAAGCCGTTCAGCGCGCACAGCTATTTCATGACGAATCCCAGCCTGTCCGGGCGCGGCGAGGCGCTCAAGCACGACCAGCCCCCGGCCTTTCCCTATATCGGGGACCGGCGATGAGCCCGGAGGGCGTGCAGGCGGCGCCGGCCTTCGCGGCAGGGGCCGTGCGCGACATCGCCGTCATCGATATCGGCTCCAACTCGATCCGCCTGGTGCTGTTCCGGCTCGAGGGCCGGGCGCTGTTCCCGATGTTCAACGAGAAGACCATGGCCGCGCTCGGCCGCGGCGCGAACGAGACCGGCCGGCTCAATCCCGACGGCGTCGAAGCGGCGATCCGTACGCTCAAGCGCTTCCGCAGCCTGCTCGACGCCAAGGCGATCGAGGAGCGCCACATCGTGGCGACCGCGGCGGTGCGCACCTGCGAGGACGGTCCCGCGTTCGCCGCGCGCGTCGAGCGCGAATGCGGGCTGAAGGTGCAGGTCCTGTCCGGCGAGGAGGAGGGCCGTCTGTCGGCGGCCGGCGTGGTCGCGGGCATCGGCGATTGCGACGGCGTGGCGGGCGATCTCGGCGGCTCGAGCCTCGAACTGACGCCGGTTTCGGGCCGCAATGTGGGCACCTCGCTCTCGCTGGCGCTCGGCCCCCTGGCCGTGCTCGACGAGAAGAGCCCGCGCGAGATCAAGCCCGCGATTGACGAGATCCTGGAGCGCGCCGCGCCGATCCTCGACCGGCCGGGCCCGGTGTTCTACGCGGTCGGCGGGGCCTGGCGCGCCTTCGCCCATCTCGCCATGGCCGGGGAGGGTCATCCGCTCGAGGTGCTGCACGAATACGCGTTGCCGCGCGAGGACGTGTTCAAGTACGCCGACTTCGCCGCGACCCAGTCGGAAGCCTCGCTCGCGGCGACGCCGGGCGTGTCCTCCAAGCGGGCCGCGACATTGCCCTATGCCGCCCAGCTCCTGAAGCGCGTGGTCAAGCGCGGCGGGTTCGAGCGCGTGGTGTTCTCCGCCAACGGGCTGCGCGAGGGCGTCGTCTTCGCCGCCGATCCCCGGCTCTATATCGACGGCGATCCGCTGCTGTCCGGCGCCGAGGCGCTGGTGGCTGCCGTCTCGCCCGAGCCCGGCTTCGGCATCCGGCTCGCCGACTGGATCGAGCCGGTCTTCGAGACCGAACGCGAGGTGTTCTCCAGGAGCCGCGACAAGGTGCTGCGCGCCGCCGCCGCGCGCCTGACCGATTACGGCGTGCGCTTCCATCCCGATCACCGCGCGGACCTCACCAGCACGCAGATGCTGTACGCCCCGCTCTCCGGGCTCAGCCATCCCGAGCGCGCCTTCCTGGCGCTCGCCCTGCATCACCGCTATGCCGGCAAGGCGGCGCGCCCGGAGACCTGCCCCAGCCGCCGGCTGGTCGACGACGAGGCCGAGGGCGTCGCCCTGCGCCTCGGCCTGGCCCTGCGCCTCGGCGCCGCGCTGTCGGGCCGCACCGCCGCGCTCCTCGACCATTTTCGCCTGGAACGCTCCGGCGACGAGCTCGTGCTGCGCGTCGCCGCCGGCATGGAGGACACCGCGGTGGAACGCGCCCTGCAACGCCTCGATCAGCTCGCGAGCGCGATGGATCTCAAGCCGAAGGTGGTCTGAGTCTTCCTGCTTGTCGGAAAATGGAGCGCCTGCCCGACTCGATCGGGGCCCCGGCGCCGCCGGGCGCGGCGCGGGACGAGTTCAGCCCACGATCTTGCGTGCCGCTGATCGCGCTGTCGCGCGGGGGAGACAGCGCTGGCGGGGGCGCGGAGGGACCGCGCCCTAATCCTCCAGCTCGACCGCCTCGACCTTGCCGTTTTCCAGCACGAGCGCGATCTCGCCGCGCTTCAGCTTCAGGGCCTTTTCCCCGAACACCGCGCGGCGCCAGCCCTTCAGGGCGGCGACGTCGGCATTGTCGTCGGCGGCGATGAGTTCGAGATCGGGCACGGTGGCGATGAGGCGGGGCGCGACGCCCTCGTCCTCGGCGACGACGCGCAGGAAGACCTTCAGCATCTCCACCACCGGGCCGAGATTGGGCGGGGTCGGCGGCGTGCGGTCGATGTGGGGCGCGTAGGCGTCCGGATTGTTCAGTGCGTCCGACAGCGCCTCGATCAGGCGTTCGGCGGGCTTGGAGCGCTCGAAGCCCTTGGGCACGGCGCGCAGGCCGCCGAGCTGCTCGATACTGGTCGGCGCGGCGTGGGCGATCTCGTAGAGCCCGTCATCCTTGATGATGCGGCTCCGCGGGATGTCGCGCACCTGCGCCTCGCTCTCGCGCCAGGCCGCGGCGGCCTTCAGCGCGGCGAGCCATTTCTTCGTCGTCTTGCGGATCTTCAGCCGCTTCCAGGCCGATTCGGGATCCATCCGGTAGGTTTCCGGATTGGTGAGCGTCTTCATCTCCTCGGCGACCCAGTGCTCGCGCTCCATCGTCTTCAGCCGCGCCTTCAGCGTCGGATAGAGATCGCGCAGGTGGGTGACGTCGGCGAGCGCGTAGGCGAGCTGCTTCTCCGAGAGCGGCCGGCGGGCCCAGTCGGTGAAGCGCGAGCCCTTGTCGATGTGCCGGCCGAGCAGCTCGCGCACGAGATTGTCGTAGGAGATCGAATCGCCGAGTCCCACCGCCATCGCCGCGATCTGGGTGTCGAACAGAGGCTGCGGGATCAGCTCGCTGCCCTTGTGGAAGAAGATCTCCAGGTCCTGGCGGCAGGCGTGGAACACCTTCTCCGTGCTCTTGTCGGCGAGCAGCTCGAACAGCGGGGCGAGGTCGAGCTCGTCCGACAGCGGATCGATAAGGGCTTCCGTCTCGCCGCCCGCCGCCTGGATCAGGCAGAGCTGCGGCCAGAAGGTCGTCTCGCGGATGAATTCGGTGTCCAGCGCGACGAACTCGTTCTGGGCGAGGGCGTCGCAGACGGCGGCGAGGTCTTTGGTCTTGGTGATCAGCTTCATGATCCGCCCGTTTAGCGCCCTCCGCGCGCCTTGGCGAGCGGGGCGGGAGGGTTCAGCTGCTATTGCCGTTGCGCAGGATGCGCCAGGCCGCGTACGCCACCCCGCCCAGCGAGCCGGCCGCGACGACCAGGAAGGCGCCCGAGAGCGGCAGGTCGAACACGCCGAGCCCGTAGAGCACGAACTGGCCGAGGCTCGCCGAGGCGCCGTTCAGGATGCCGCTCGCCGCGAGCAGGCGCCCGCGCCGGGCCGGGTCGGCGCGTTTCTGCGCCATGGCGTGCATCGGCACCACGAACATCCCGGCCGAGACCGCCGACAGGGTGAGGTCGGCGGTGATGCGCCAGTTGCGCTCGTCCTCGATGAAGGCGAGGGCGGAGACCAGGTCCTCCGTGCGCGCATAGCCGGCGGTGTAGATCACGAGATCGACCGGGAAGACCACGAGGCCGATCGCGCCGAGGAGCACGAAGACGAGCCCCTCGCTGTTGCGCGAGAGCAGGCCGCAGGCGAGCGCGCCGAGCGCGGCGCCGACGGTGAACAGCAGCTGGAAGAAGGCCACGACGCTCTCGTCCGCGCCCAGCACCTGGCGGGTGAAGAGCGGCAGCACGGTGATCACCGTCGCGCCCAGCATCCAGAACCAGGCCACGCCGAGCAGCGGGCGCAGCACCTTCGGCGCCTTGAACAGGCCGTCCAGCATGGTCCAGGTCGCGGTGACGATGTTCCAGTTGATGCGCGTCTGGGGAGAGTCCGGAGCCGCAGGCGCGCCCGGACGCATGGACAGCCAGCCCGCAACCGCCACGACTATCAGCGTCACCGCGATCACGGCCGGCCCGTGACGCTCCCCGGCGAGCAGGGTGCCGCCGATCGCCCCGGCCAGGATCGCCACGTTGAGCGCGCCGGAGATCAGCGCGTTGGCCGGCACGAGTTCGGCGTCCGACAGGAGCGTCGGCAGGGCCGCGTTGCGCGCCGGGATGAAGAAGGCGGACTGGGTTCCCATCAGGAACAGCGTGACGATGAGCAGCAGGGGCTGCTCGAGCAGGAAGCCCGCCGCGGCGACCGTCATCAGCACGATCTCGGCGAACTTCGCGTGCACCATGATCTTCGTGCGGTCGTACTTGTCGGCGACCTGGCCGGCCACGGCAGAGAACAGGAAGATCGGCAGGGTGAAGGCGGTCGCCGCGATCGGGGTGAGGATGTCGGGCTCCAGCCCCCACAGCGTCAGCCCCTCGTATGCCGCCAGTGTGACGAGCGCGTAGCGGAACAGGTTGTCGTTGAAGGCGAGCAGGGTCTGGGCCGCCCAGATCGGCAGGAAGCGGCGCTGGCCCATCAGGCGGAAGGCGATCCTGGCGCTCATCTCTCAGATCCCCTTCGCCACGAGCTGGTTGGTGCGCGTCTCGACGCTCTCTTCCAGGCGCGACATGAACGCCTCCTTGGTCAGCCCGCACTCGATCGGGGCCAGGAACTCGACCGTAACCGTGCCGGGCGTCTTGGCAATGCTCGTGCGGTCCCAGGCAAGGCCCAGATTGGTCGCCACCGGCACGCACACCCGGTCGAGCTTCTCGCACAGGTGAAAGACGCCGGAGCGGTACCGGTGCTTCTCGCCGGGGGCGGAGAGATGGCCCTCGGGATAGATCAGCACGTGGCGGCGCTCGTCCTTCATGCGCGCGATGCCGCCATTGAGAACCTGCTGGGCCTGCTCGCCCCCCTGGTTGGACAGCACGATCGCGCCGGCCTTCTTCAGGATCGGCTTCAGCAGCGGGAATTTGTAGAGATGGTCGCCGGCCACGAAGCCGAGATTTTCGACATTGGCGAGCATCACGAAGCCGTCGCCCCAGCTCTGGTGCTTGGCGCCGAACACCACGGGCTCGGCCGGGATGTTCTCCCTGCCGTGCACCTCGATGCGGACCCCGGCGATGTAGCGCAGGGCCGCCAGCTGCGCCGAGCCGTAGAGCCACAGGCCCCAGCCGAGCGCGCGCTTGCCGGGCAGGGCGGCGAGCAGGAGGCAGAACAGGGCGAAGGCCACCGTGATCAGCCAGTAGGCAATATAGTACAGGGCGGCGCGCATCGCGTCGTCTCCATCGTTTCGGTGATGAGTGGGGGGGAAGGGCCGGGCCTACACGGTGCGCAGCACCATGAGGGCCGCGTCCGCGAGCCGGTCGGCCATTGCCGTCATCGGCTTGTCGAAGCGCCCGACCATGCGGTGGGCGGTGGGCTGCAGCACGACGCCGAGCGCGGCGGCGGCCTTCACCTCCGCATCGCCCCCGGGCAGGTCGCCGGCCGCCATGGCCGCTTCCAGGCGCGCGGCGATCAGGCCGACCGGATCGGGCCGGTCGGGGTTCTTCTCCGTGCCGAAGCGCTGCATGTGGGTGAGGTGGTAGGCGAACAGGGCCGGGTCGTCGTCGGCCGCCTCGCAATAGACGTGGACCACGCGGCGCACCGCGTCCTCGAAGCCGCTCGCCCCGGCGAGCGCGGCCTCGATCAGATTGTACAGGCGCACGTGAATGGTCTCGAACAGGGCCGCGGCGAGCGCGTCCTTGCTCTTGTAGTAGCGGTACATCGCCCCGTCGGAGATGCCGGCCGCGCCGGCCACCTCCTTGATCGAGACCCCGTCCACGCCCTCGCGGGCGAACAGCTCCAGCGCGGCGCGCTCCACGCGCGCCTTCAGCGTGCCTTCGGTGCCAGTGACGCCACGTGCCGGGGTTTCTGCCAGTTGCCGTGCCATGCGAGGCTCTCCAGTTCGAGTGAATGAATGATCATTCACGTCTGTCTTTTGGCCTGTGGCGCCGGCCGTGTCAAGCCCGGAGTGAATATATCTTCACGCCGGCCGCCGACCGCCGGAGGGGGAGAATTCTCTGGCCTTGCCTGAAGTCACCGGGGTAGTCTTTCGATCATCAACGAAGTGGGGAGCCAGGATCGTGCAGCGAAAGGATCGTAGCGGCGCGGAGGTGGGAATCGCCTGCGCCTGGGCCGGGGCTGCCGTGCTCGCCGGCGCACCGGCCCTGGCAAACATCCCGGCGTGCCCGGCCCCGGTTTTCGAGGTCGGCGCGCTCGAACTCGGCGATGACGGTCGCGATCGCGGCTATCCCGGCGGTCTGAGCCTGGCCGATTTCGACGGCGACGGCGATCTCGACCTCCTGGCCACGCGGGGCTTCGACGTGACGGCCTCGCCCTATCGCGGCGACCGCAGCCTGCTCTATCTCAACGACGGGACGGGCCGCTTCTCGCGTTCCGAACATCCTTTCGGCGATTTCGACACCCCCGATTCCGGCGCGAGCCTCGCGGATATCGACCGCGACGGCGATCTCGACGTCTATGTCACCGTCCAGCGCCGCCAGCCCAACCGCTATCTGCGCAACGAGGGACAGGGGCGTTTCACCGTCACTCCGCTCGGCGATGCGACGCGCTCGGCGCAGAGCAATTTCTCCGGCGTGTTCGTGGATATCGATAGCGATGGTGATCTCGACCTCTACACGACGGGACCGACGATGGAGATGCCCGGTCCGAACGCGGCCTACCGCAATGACGAGGGTGTCTTCCGCGCCGTGGAGGACAATCCGGTCCTGGGGGGCGCCAACAATCCCGGCGCCGCCTTGTGGGGCGATCTCGATGCCGACGGCGATCAGGATCTGATCGTGGCCAACAGCGACATCGCCCGTCTCAGCGGCATCGATCCCGCTCCGGTCGAGCATGCCGTGCTTTACCGCAATCTCGGCGGCTGGACGTTCGAGGCCGATCCCGGCCAGCCCTTCGCCGCGCCCGGCTATTCTTCGATGTCGGGCGCGCTCGCAGATGTCGACAATGACGGCGATCTCGATCTCTTCCTCGGCAGCTATGTCTACAACACCGAGCCGCGCACCGACTGGCTGTTCCTGAACGACGGCGCGGGCCGGTTCACGCTCGCCCCGGCGGAATTTCCCGTTCACTCGGGCCAGTCTTCGGGCGCCGCCTTCGCCGATCTCAACGGCGACGGTGCGCTCGACCTGGTGACGGCATCCTATGGCGGCCCGATCGAGCTGTTCACCGGCGACGGGACCGGGGCCCTGACCCGTCGCGAGGACGCGGCGCTGGCCGCGCGGGTGACCGGCCATTCGGCGGTTGTCAGCGGGGACATCGACGCCGACGGCCGGATCGACGTGCTCGTCGGTGCGTGGTCGGCCAACGCCGAAGGCGATTTCGTCACCGTCTTGCGCAACCGCACACCGGCCTGCGGGAGCTGGGTCGAACTCCGGCTGGTCGACCGGCATGGCGCCCCCGAGCCGCCGGGCAGCAGGGTCGTCCTGACCACGCGCTCCGAAGCCGGGCACCTGTCGCAGACCCGGGTGGCGAGCGCGCAGACCGGCTTCCGGGCGCAGAGCGCGAGTCCCTTCCTCTTCTCCGTGCCGCCCGGTCACGAGATCGTCGAGGCCGTCATCACCTGGCCCGATGCCTCGCAGGAGACCCTGACCGGCCTCGCACCGGGGACCCGGGCCGCGGTCCGCCAGCCCGCCGCACCGGACGCGGAAAACTGATCGGAGCCGGGCCCGTGCCGGCCGTGGACTAGCGCCGTGCCGCCTCGACGAGCGCCGCGAACGCCCAGGCTTTGACCGCGCGCGCCTCGCTCTCGTCCAGTCCCAGCACATCGGAAAACACGATGAAGCTCTCGGTGCCCACCAGGAGGGCGAGGGCGGCTTTCAGCCGGCCCAGGCGCTCCGGCGGCACGTCCCGGGCGAGCGGGGCGAGCGCCGCCTCGATCAGGGGGGTGCGCCGGTTCTGGCGCTTGGGCGTCTCGTCCGGCGCGGACACGCTGCGCTCGAGCGACTTGGCGAGCATGAGGCGCAGCGCTGGCTCGTTCTCGGCCATCATCGCCTCGAACGCCGCATCGACCCGGACGAGCCGGTCGACCGGATCTGCGGGCGCATCCGGCCCGAACAGCGCGTCCGGCTCAGGCGCGGCGATGTCGAGCGTGGCTTCCAGCAGCAACGCGTCGAGATCGGGGAAGTAGCGATAGGCCGTCGCGCGCGAGACCAGGGCCTCCTCGGCGATCTCCTCCAGCGAGGGCTTACGCCCTTGCGAAATGAGCCGGGCGGCGGCGCGCAGCAGCTCGCGCCGCGTGCGCCGCTTCTGGTTCGCGCGCGGATCGTTCGCGTCCATCATGCCTCCTGCAGCTGCTGCAGGATGGCGGCGAGATCGATCCACACATTCTCGCGCGCGATGTCGCCGCTCTCGCTGAACTCCACCACGTGCAGCAGGCGGAAGCTCAGCGGCCGGTTGCGGCCCTCGATGCCGAAGGGACGGCCCGGCGCGCGCCCGCTCCACATCGAATCGTCGACCATGAAATTTTCGCCGTAGAGGCGCCGCAGCGGCTTGACCGATCCTTCCGACAGATCGCCGAACAGCGCCTCGTAGAAATTGCGCGTGGCCTCGCGCCCGTGCACCGGCCCGGTCGGCCAGCCCACGATGTCGTGCTCCACGTCCTCGGCAAGGGTGGCCAGCACGCCTTCCACGTCGTCGGCGATCTCGAACCCGAAATGCTCGTCGATCTTCGCATCCATCTGTTCGCGGGTCAGTCCCATGTGCGTCACGTCCTCAAGAAAGCGCCCCCAGCGCGATGATCCGCTTATGATGAGAAAAATGTCTCATGGCAAGATGAAAGTACCGTAACGTGCGCTTCAGGGAGAGGAGCCACTCATGGAACCGCGATCCAGGCCGAGCCGGCGGGCGGGCCGCGAGCCCGCTCCGCGTTCCACGATTCACCATTGCCTTATGCACGTCCGGTCCGCCCCGGCGTGGGAGCGACGGCGACCATCCCCGCCGGGAAAAATTCACCCCTTCCGGCGTCCCGCCGCATGCGCCTCGGCCTCGAGCGCGCGGGTGCGGCTCTCGATCGTGCGTTCGAGCAGGGTGCGGAAATGGTTGCGGTCTTCCACGGGGGTGAGCGGGGGTAGGTATTCGATCACAGCCCGGCCGGGATGCAGGCGCCATTCCTGGCGGGGCCAGAAGCAGCCGAGATTGGTCGCCACGGGCACCACGGGGCGCTCCAGGGCGCTGGCGAGCCGGTGGACGCCGCGCCGGTAGCGCTTCTTGCCCCCCACCGGAGCCATGCCGCCCTCGGGGAAGATGAGGATGTCGCGCTGCTGCGCCTTCAGGCGCGCGATCGCGGTTTCCAGCGCGTCGCCCGCGCGCTTGCCGGCGGCGTCGTCGACCACCACCGCCTCGGCGCGTTCCAGATAGGTCCCGATGAGGGGAAATTTCAGCATGTGGTCGCCAATCACGTAGGCGAGATCGCGCTTGTGCGCGACATGCAGGATCCCGTCGGCATAGCTCTGGTGCTTGGCGGCGAACACGGCCGGCCCCTCGGGCAGGTGCTCGAGCCCGCGATACTCGACCTCCACTCCGCAGGTCTTCAGCCAGGCGCGCATGGCCCTTGTATAGGCATGCAGCCAGCCGGTGACCGGCCCCCGGTCGCGGGCGAGCAGGGTCGGCGTCCCGAGAAGCGCGAACGTGCCGGAGATCGTCCAGAATCCGGTGTGGTAGATGTGCGCGCGCAGACTCACGGTTCCAACGGCCTCCCCGGCGTCAGGATAGCGCGCCGCCCGGCCGCGTCGAGCCGCACGAGCGCTGCGCACTCCCTTGACATCGCGGCTGTTCCGTTGCCCTTTCCGCCGCGTCGTTTTCACGCGGCGACGCCAGCCGAGGATCAGAGTTTCATGCACGCCTATCGCACCCATACCTGTGGCCAGCTTCGCAAGCCGGATGTCGGCGAGACCGCGCGGCTGTCGGGATGGATTCACAGGAAGCGCGACCATGGCGGTCTGCTCTTCGTGGACCTGCGCGATCACTACGGGATCACGCAGTGCGTGCTGGAGCCGGAAAACCCCAATTTCGAGCGCCTGGAGCGCCTGCGCGTGGAAAGCGTCGTCACGGTGACCGGCAAGGTCGTCGCGCGTTCGGCCGAGACCGTGAACGCGAACCTTCCCACCGGCGAGATCGAGCTGCGGGTGGAAGAGCTCGAGGTGCGCTCCGAGGCCGAGGAACTGCCGCTGCCCGTGTTCGGCGAGCCGGACTGGTCCGAGGAGGTGCGTCTGAAGCACCGTTATGTCGATCTGCGCCGCGAAAGCCTGCACAAGCGCATCGTGCTGCGCTCGAAGATCATCGACTCCATCCGCCGGCGCATGGTCGAGCAGGGCTTCATGGAATACCAGACGCCGATCCTGACGGCGTCCTCGCCGGAAGGCGCGCGCGACTTCCTGGTGCCCTCGCGCCTGCACCCGGGCAAGTTCTACGCGCTGCCCCAGGCCCCGCAGCAGTTCAAGCAACTGATCATGGTCTCCGGCTTCGACCGGTATTTCCAGATCGCGCCCTGCTTCCGCGACGAGGACGCCCGCGCCGACCGCGCGCCGGGCGAGTTCTACCAGCTCGACATCGAGATGAGCTTCGTGGAGCAGGAAGACGTGTTCAATTCCATCGAGCCGGTCCTGCAGGGCCTGTTCGAGGAGTTCGCCGGCGACAACGCGGTCACCGCGCTGCCCTTCCCGCGCATTCCCTATCTCGAGGCGATGAGGAAGTTCGGCTCGGACAAGCCCGATCTTCGCAACCCGATCGAGATGCAGAACGTCACGGCCCATTTCGAGGGCTCGGGCTTCAAGGTCTTCGCCGGGATGATCGAGAAGAACCCCAAGGTCGAGGTGTGGGCCATTCCCGCCCCGACCGGCGGGTCGCGCGCCTTCTGCGACCGCATGAACGCCTGGGCGCAGAAGGAAGGCCAGCCTGGCCTGGGTTACATCATGTTCCGCGAGGAGGGCGGCCAGATCGAGGGCGCTGGTCCGATCGCGAAGAACATCGGCCCAGAACGCACCGAGAAGATCCGCGAGCAGCTTGGCCTTGAGGCCGGCGACGCGGTGTTCTTCACCGCGGGCGTGCCGAAGGACTTCGTGGCGTTCGCGGGCCGGGCGAGGAATCAGGTCGGGCGCGAGCTCTCCCTGTTCGAGGACAAGGTCTACAAGTTCTGCTGGATCGTCGATTTCCCGATGTACGAGTGGAACGAGGAGGAGAAGAAGGTCGACTTCTCCCACAACCCGTTCTCCATGCCGCAGATGGATGCCGAGGCCTTCATGGCGCTCGACAAGCATGACCACGAGACGCTGCTGGGCCTGAAGGCCTTCCAGTACGACATCGTGTGCAACGGGGTGGAGCTGTCCTCCGGCGCGATCCGGAACCACCGCCCGGACGTCATGCTGAAGGCCTTCGAATATGCCGGCTACGGCGCCGAGGTCGTCGAAGAGGCGTTCGGCGGCATGCTCAACGCCTTCCGCTACGGCGCCCCGCCCCATGGCGGCATCGCGCCGGGCGTGGACCGCATCGTCATGCTGCTGGCCGGCGTGGAGAACCTGCGCGAGGTCGTGATGTTCCCCAAGGACCAGCAGGCGCGCGACCTGATGATGAACGCGCCGGCCTTTCCCGAGCCGCGCCAGCTGCGCGAGCTGCATCTGAGGACGGTGCTGCCGGAAGCCAGGAAACCGGGCTGAGGCCGGCCGCGGCGGGCTCAGCGCCCGCCGTCGTCCGCCTCGGTCTCGGTCTCGGTCTCGGTCTCGGTCTCGGTCTCGGTCTTGGGGACCTTGCGCGGTTGCGGCGCGCCTTCGAGGCGGACCTCCGCGCGCTCGACGCGACGCGGATGGCGCACCGCGGGAGGCGCCGGCGGCTCGGGGGCTTCGGCGTGGCCGAGCGCGTAGGCGGCGCGCTCGAGGATGACGCGGATCGGCTCGCCGACTTCGGCGCGGCGAATCTCGAAGCGCCAGCCGGGCCCGAACTCGTCTTCCAGCCCGGCGGTGGCGGCCTCCAGCTCGCGCTCGATCGCCTCGAACTCGAGCCGGGCCTCCAGCTCCTGTTCGGCATGGGCCTCGGCCATCGCGGTGGTCGCTTCGCGCAGGCCTTCCCGTGCGATCGCCAGGGCTTCCTGGTTCCAGGTCTCGCTGACCTGGGCATGGCGTTCCAGCCCCTCGAGCGCGGCCTGGAAGGCGACGCGCGCGGCCATCATCTCGCGCGCCTCGCCCGCGCCGTGGCCGACGAAGACGAAGCGGTGGTCTGCCGGCGCGGTGACGGGGCCTGCGAGCTCCATGTCGTCGCAATCGGGCAGCGCGATGCGCTCGGGCAGCCGCGTCGCATCCGAGCCGCAGACCTGCTGCAGGTTCATCGCATGCAGGCCCTGCACCCCGCTGAGGTCGGCGCCGGACAGGTCGACATGGATGAGCCGGGCCTGGGTGAAGTCCGCCCCGGTGAGGTCCGACCCGGACAGGTCGACATGCTCGATGATCGCCTGGCGGAAATCGGCGCCCGCCGCGGAGACCCCGCTCATGTCCGTGCTCGAGATGCGCGCCTGCATGAAGCTCGCGTCGGTAAGTTCGGCATTTTCCAGCCGGCTCGAACGCAGCGCGCCCTGGCCGAACTGCACCCCGTTCATCCGCGCCCCCGAGAGATCGGTCAGCATCAGCACCGCGCCGGAGAGCTGCGCGTCGGTGAGGTCGGCGCCGCTGAAATCGACGCGCTGGGCGCGCAGCGCTCCCATCTGGGCGTCGCTGAAGCTCGCGCCGGCGAAGGAAACGCCGGAGAGCTGGGCCTCGTTGAGGCGCGCGTCGGAGAAATCGCTCTCCTCGGCGGTGATCTCCACGAAGCGGGCGCCGATGAGATGGGCGTCGCTGAAGCTGGTGCGGTTGAAGTTGCCGCCGATGATGTGCGCGCCGGCGAGATTGGCGTCGGAGAAGTCGCACTCGACGCAGTCCCCGCCGATGACGAGGCGCCGGTGGGGATCGCCGTTGACGTTCACTCCCCCCGCCTGTGCGGCGGCGGAGAGGGCAAGCGTGCCCGCACAGCTCAGGAACAGTGTTCGCAGCATCATGAGATGAGGATGTAGCCCCGAAGCCTCACGAAATCGACTTAAAACGCGGTAACCCGCAAGACAGGCTGGCGCAAGGATGGGCTAGCGGCAAGGCGCGATCGTCAGGCCGGCCGGCAGGCGCGTGCTGCGGTCCCCGCAGGCAGTGTCGAGCTGGGCCTGGGTGAGCCCGCGTGCCGTTTCCATTTCCGCCCCCGACAGGATCGCTCCGTCCAGAACGGCGCCGGTGAGGTCGGCGCTGCCGAAATACGCCCCGACCGCATTGGCCCGCGTGAGATTGGCGCCGGCGAAGCGTGCCGCGGTGAAGCGGGCGCCGAACAGGTTGGCGACCGAGAGATCGGCGCGGGAGAGATCGGCACGGTTCATGGTCGACAGGCTGAGATCGGCCTGGCGCAGGCGCGCGCCGGAGAGATCGACGCCTTCCAGGTCGCGGTAGGAAAGGTCGGCCTGGAACAGGTTGCAGCCCGGGCAGTCGGCGCCCGCCTGGACGCGCGCGATCTCGGCCATGTCCTGCGCGGACGCGGACGCCGTGGCCAGGCTCATGCCCGCCAGCATGGCAAGAACGCAAAGGGCCTGTTTCATCGCGGCACACTCCCGCATCGATCTTCCTGCGATCGTGCGGAGCCGCGCAAGGCGCGCGCCAGCGGACGCTATTGCGCCGGAGGCGGGCCTGACCAGCTGCACGCCTCGCAGCTCAACAGGGCGCCCCGTTCCACCAGGGTGAAGTGGCCGCAGTCCGGGCACGGATCGCCCGAATAGCTCTCGGCGGCGCGGGTCACGCTCGTGCTCGCGCTGGCAAACGGGGCCTCGTCCTCCTCGGCGATGCCGGCCCGGCCGCCCTGCGCCGCACGCGCCTTTCTCGGGCCGGCGAGCATGACGACATTGTCGGGCAGCTGGCCGCGCGAGAAGCCCTTGGAGATGAACTTCTTCGCATCGGTCTCGACGATCTTCTCCTTGGCCACGCCCGCGCCGAGGGCGGCCGGATCATGGCGCCCCGCATCGGTCTGGGAGAGATCCTCCCGGCCAAGATAGGACACGCCGAGCTCGCGGAAGAGATAGTCCAGGATCGAGCTCGCATGCTTGATGGAGTCGTTGCCCTCGACCGGGCCGGCCGGCTCGAAGCGGGTGAAGACATAGGCGTCGACGAACTCTTCCAGCGGCACGCCGTATTGCAGGCCTATCGAGATCGCGATGGCGAAATTGTTCATCAGCGAGCGGAAGGCCGCGCCTTCCTTGTGCATGTCGATGAAGATCTCGCCGAGTTCGCCGTCCTCGAACTCGCCGGTGTGCAGATAGACCTTGTGGCCGCCCACGGTGGCCTTCTGGATATAGCCCTTGCGCCGGTCGGGCAGCTTGCGCCGGCGCGCCGGGCTTTCCACCACGCGCTCGACGACCTTTTCCACGATCCGCTCCTCGGCGACGAATTCGCGCCGGCCGGCATCGCCGCCCTCGAATTCGATCGTGTTCAGGAGATCGTAGAGCGCCTCGCCCTCGCGCTGCAGGGCGATCGACTTCAGGCCGCGCCTGCCGGCCGAGGCGATCAGCGCGCCGACCTCGTCAATGGTGGCCGTGCCGGGAAGCACCAGTTCGAGATCGCAGCTCGCGCCCAGTACGGCCTCCACGGCGCGGGCCATTTCCAGGCGGGCTTCCGGGCCGGCCGGGGCGAACACGGCACGCCGCTCCGGGCTGAGCGCCGGGCAGTCGTCCAGGCGGCCCGCGCCGTGCGCCCAGCGCTCGGCGGTCTCGATCTCGGCCGGGCTCACCCCGAAGGCCTGGAGCAGCCCGCCGCCGGCGCGCTCGAGCTGCTCCGGCGCGAGGCCGCAGCGCCGCGCGATCTCCTCGCCGACCGTCCAGCGGTTGAAGGCGTGGCGCACCGGCGTGCCCTCGGCGATCGCCGCCTCGATGCGGGCGAGATCGTCCTCGGCGAGGCCCTGGCGCTGCAGGGCGTCGATCCAGGGCGCGTCGAGGCCGGCCAGCGTGCGGGTGCCGAGCGCGTGGCGTTCGGCCGCCTGGCGGGTTGCCGGGTCCAGTCCGGCAAGCGCGGTCTCTATCGTCCGGGCCAGTCCCGCCTCGCCGGAGAGGTCCGCGAGCGGGTGGATGCCCACCGACTCCAGATCGAGCGCGGCGATGGACAGCGCGTCGGGCCGCGCGAAGCTCACCGGAGCCGGGCTCGCCTCGGCGACGAGGGCGACGATCTCCGCCGCCCGCTCGCGCGCCGCATCGCTGTCATAGGCGAGCCTGAGGGCGGTGAGCGCCGCGCCGAGACCGCCGAGCACGAGTGCGCCGCCTTCGCCCGCGGCCGCCTTGCCCCAGAGCGTGGCGGCGTAGGCGAGGCCTTCGGAGTCCAGCCCGTCCTGCGCTGCGAAGGCCGCGAGGTTCAGCGTGACGGCGCCGGCGTGCCGGGCCGGTCGTTCGAAGACGAGCCGCGGCGCGCCGTGGGTCCAGACGGTCTCGGCGAGCTGCGAGAACAGCGCGCGCGCCGGCGTGCCGTCGTCCAGTACGGCGTCGGCCTCAACCGCCGCGATCGCCGCCGCGGGCAGTTCCAGCGCGCGATGGAGCGGGGCTTCGGGCGCGAAGTCGAGCCCGGCCTCGGGCTCGGTAATGCCCTGGCGGGCCCGGGCGATGGCCCGCTCGATCATCGCGTCCGGCGCGCCATCGCGGCGCGCGGCGCGGATCGCGCGGGCGAGCGCCCGGTTGCGGCGCGGATCGAAGCACTCCTCGCTCGATCCGTCGCAATTGACGCAGGCGAGCGCCACCGCCTCCAGCCGCTCGCGCAGGATGCGCGCGCCGAGATCGGCGGCGGCGAGACCCATCGCGTCGGCATTGATCTCGCGCAGCAGGCGTCTCGCCTCGTCGAACGGCGCGATGTCCTCGCCTTCGGGTTCGGGCAGCGCCTCGCCGCGCCACAGCTCCGGGGCGGGCAGGGCTTCCTGCAGCATCATGGAGGCGAGCAGTTCCCCCTTCGCCGTCGCGCGGGCGGGCTTGGCGAAATGGCGCGAGAGGCGTTCGGCGAGTGCGTCCAGGACCGGTTCGAGATCGATCGGAGCGTCGAAATCCTGTCCCGAGAGCGCCGCGCCGGCCGACGCGGCCCGTCCGCTCCACCCCTGCGGGGCGCGAACGCTCACCCCGGCGTCCGGCTCGACCGCGTCCGGATCGGCCTGGAAGAGCGGGCGATCGAGCCAGTCCGGCGCCGCAGTCGGGTCGCTGTCGGGGCGCGTGTGGCGGCGGTCGAGCGTCATGGCGGCTCCTGGAAGCGCGTCGGGACTTGCGAATCACCGCCCATGATACCGGTTCGCGCGGGACCGTGTCGAAAAAGCCTAGGGCGGACTGCAAACCGTGTTATTGGCAGCGCCCGTCACTGGACCCGCGCCGCCCGCGTGGGCATATTCCCGCGCGAGTGAAGAACCCTTCGTCTTGAGAGGATCGGCTGACGCATGCTCGGCTTCATCAAACGCATCTTCGCCTGGTGGGACGGCGCCACGCTCGGCACGCTGTGGACGATCGCGCGCGGCGGCAAGTTCGTCGGCGAGGACGCGTTCGGCAACAAGTACTACCAGGAGCCCGAAGGCAAGGGCACGGGCGCGGACGGCACCCGGCGCCGCTGGGTGATCTATAACGGCTATGCCGACGCCTCGCGCGTGCCGTCGGACTGGCACGGCTGGATGCACCATACCTTCGACGAGCCTCCCACCGAGTCGCCCCTGCCGCGCCGCGCCTGGGAGAAGGACCACCAGCCGAACCTGACCGGGACGATCTACGCCTACCGGCCCAAGGGGTCGCTCGCGACCGCCCGCGAGCGCCAGAAATCGGCGGCCGATTACGAAAGCTGGACGCCGGAGGGCTGAGGCGATGAAGAGCGGTGCCGTCCTCGAAACCCTGATCGGGCTCATCGTGCTGATCGCGGCCGGCGCCTTCCTGTTCTACGGCCAGGGCCAGCTGGACGAGGGTCCGGGCCGGGCCGGCTACACGATCACGGCGCGCTTCTCCTCGATCGGCGATCTCTCGCGCGGGGCGGAAGTGCGCGTCGCCGGCGTGCCGGTGGGTACGGTGTCGGGCATAGAGCTCGATCAGCAGACCTATTTCGCGCGCACCATCTTCAAGATCCGCTCCGATGTCGAAATCCCGGACGATTCCACCGCCAAGATCGCGATGGCCGGGCTGCTCGGAGGGGCCTATGTCGAGATCGAGCCGGGCGGCTCGACCGAAATGCTGCCCGAGGGCGGCGAGATCGAGTTCACCCAGGGCTCGGTCGACCTGTTCGACCTGATCGGCGAAGCGGTGATGGGCCGGGGCTCCGGCGCCTCGACTTCGCCGTAAAGCCGTGTGAGCGTGAGATCATGATCCGTTCCCTGCTCATCGCCACCGCCTGTGCGGCCCTGTCCGGCGCCGCTCTCGCCCAGGACACGGCCCCGCCCGCCCCCGAGGACGCGAACTCCGAGCCGGGCCGCGTCGCCATCCTGCGCGGGCTCGACAAGGTCACGGCCCGCACGCAGGACTTCGAGGCACCGGTCGGGGAGACCGTGAGCTTCGGCGCCCTCGACATCACGGTGCAGTACTGCCGGCGCCGGCCGCCGGAAGAGCCGCCGGAGACCTTCGTGTTCATGGAAGTGCTCGACAGGCGCACCGACGGCTTCGGCGCCGAGGCCGAAGGCGAGGAGATCTTCTCCGGCTGGATGTTTGCCTCCAACCCGGCGCTCAACCCGCTCGAACACCCCGTCTACGACGTCTGGGTGATCGACTGCAGGAGCTGATCGCCGGACAGGCCCTCGGGAAGCGCGAAGAAATCGGCGTCGGTCTCCACCGCCCGGTCGAGCCGGTCGAGATAGGCGTCGCGTCCGATCGCCTCGGCTCCGAACCGTTCCAGGTGCGCGGTGGTGAACTGCGCGTCGAGCAGGCGGTAGCCGCCGGCCTTCAGGCGCGCGACGAGATGGACGAGGGCCACCTTTGAGGCGTCCGTCGCGCGCGAGAACATGCTCTCGCCGAAGAACGCCCCGCCCAGCGAGACCCCGTAGAGCCCGCCGGCGAGCCGGCCTTCCTTCCAGCACTCCAGGGAATGGGCGTAGCCCGCGCGATGCATGTCGAGATAGAGCCTCAGGATCGGGGCGTTGATCCAGGTCTCCTCCCGGTTCGGTCCCGGCGCGGCGCACGCCTTGACGACTGCCTCGAAGCAGCGGTTGACCGTGACGTGGAAGACGTCGCGCCTGACCGTCTTCCTCAGGCTCCTGGGCACATGGAAGCGGTCGAGCGGGATGATGCCGCGCTCGTCGGGATTGAGCAGGAAGATGCGCGGATCCTCGCGTGACTCCGCCATCGGGAAGACACCCCGGCGGTAGCAGGCGATGAGTTCCTCGACGCCGAAGCCGCGCATGCGGCCGTCTCCTTACTTGGCCCGCCCGGCCAGGAAGCTTTCCAGCCAGCGGATGTGGTAGTCCCCGCTGATGAATTCGGGCTGCTCGAGAAGTTCAAGGTGCAGCGGGATCGTCGTCTCCACCCCGCCGACGACCATTTCCTGCAGGGCCCGCTTCAGCCGCAGCAGCGTTTCCGGGCGGTTGCGGCCGCGCACGATGAGCTTGCCGATCAGGCTGTCGTAATAGGGCGGAATGGAATAGCCCGCATAGAGCCCGCTATCGAGGCGCACGCCGGGCCCGCCCGGCGCATGGAAGTCGGTCACCTTGCCCGGCGAGGGGGTGAAGGTGAACGGGTTCTCCGCATTGATGCGGCACTCGATGGCGTGACCCTCGACACGGACGTCCTCCTGGGCGACGTCGAGCTTCTCCCCGGCCGCGACGCGGATCTGCTCGCGCACCAGGTCGATGCCGGTGATCTCCTCGGTCACCGGGTGCTCGACCTGCAGGCGGGTGTTCATCTCGATGAAGTAGAACTCGCCGTTCTCGTAGAGGAACTCCACCGTACCGGCGCCGCGATAGCCGATCTCGCCGACCGCGTCGGTGACGGTCTTGCCGATGCGCGCGCGCTCCTGCGGCGTCAGGGTCGGGGAGGGGGCCTCCTCGAGCACCTTCTGGTGACGGCGCTGCAGCGAGCAGTCGCGCTCGGCGAGATGGATCACGTTGCCATGCTGGTCGGCCATGACCTGGATCTCGATATGGCGCGGCTTGCCGAGATATTTCTCGATATAGACCGAACCGTCCCCGAACGCGGCCTTGGCCTCGGTCGAGGCGGTCTGCAGGGCATGCTCGAGCCTGGCCTCGTTCTCGGCGACCTTCATGCCGCGCCCGCCGCCGCCCGCGGCCGCCTTGATGAGGACCGGGAAGCCGATCTCCTTGGCGATGCGGCGCGCCTCCTTCATGTCCTCGATCGCGCCGTCAGAACCGGGCACCACGGGGATGCCGGCATCGGCGGCCGCCTTCTTGGCGGTGATCTTGTCGCCCATCAGGCGGATCGTCTCGGGCTTGGGACCGATGAAGACGAGGTCGTGCGCCTCGACGATCTCGGCGAAGCGCGCGTTCTCCGACAGGAAGCCGTAGCCGGGATGGATCGCCTGCGCGCCGGTGATCTCGGCCGCGGAGATGATCGAGGGGATGTGCAGGTAGGACCGCCCGGCCGGAGGCGGGCCGAGGCACACGCTCTCGTCGGCGAGCTTGACGTGCATCGCGTCGCGGTCGGCTTCCGAATGCACCGCGACCGTCTTGATGCCCATTTCCTGGCAGGCCCGGTGGATGCGGAGCGCGATCTCGCCGCGATTGGCGATGAGGATCTTGTCGAACATCTCGTATCCGCCCGCGATCAGGAGATGATGAAGAGCGGCTCGCCGTACTCGACCGGCTGACCATCCTCCACGAGGATTTCGCTCACCTTGCCGGAGGCCGGCGCGGTGATCGGGTTGAAGGTCTTCATCGCCTCGATCAGGAGGATGGTGTCACCCTCCTTCACGCTGTCGCCGACCGAGACGAAGTTGGCCGATTCCGGGTTGGGCTTGAGATAGACCGTGCCGACCATGGGCGACTTGACCACGCCGGGATGGCTCGCCGCGTCGGCGGCCCGGGCCGGGGCCGGCGTCTCCGGGGGCGTGGCGGTGGCCGCCTGCGGCGCCGGAGCGGGCGCGGGCATCGGCGCGGGCGCCGGGGCGGCGGCATAGGTCACCGGCGCGGCGTGAATCTCGCGCGCCACGCGGATGCGCAGCTCGCCGCGCTCGAGCTCGATCTCGGTCAGCTCCGAATCGCGCAGGATCTTCGCCAGATCCCGGGCGAGCTTGGAGTCGCTCTGGGTGGACGGGTTCGATGCCATGAATGCCATGCCCTTCTATTGTCTCTGTCCAAAGCCGCGCCCTCAGGCGATCAGATCGGCGGCGGCCTTGATCCCTAGCACATAACCCAACGCGCCAAAGCCCGAGATGGCACCATCGCAGACCGCGGTCACGTAGGAGTGGTGCCGGAACGGCTCGCGCGCGGCCGGCTGGGAGAGGTGAACTTCGATGACCGGCACCTCTAGCGCTTTCAAAGCGTCGTGCAAAGCCACGCTGGTATGCCCGTATGCGGCCGGGTTGAGGATCACCGCGCTCGCCTCCTCGCGCGCGGCCTGGATCCAGTCGACCAGCTCGCCCTCGTGATTGGTCTGCCGGAACACGATCTCCAGGCCCAGCCCGCCGGCCGCCTCGGCGCAGCGCGCCTCGATGTCGGCCAGCGTCTCGCGGCCGTAGATCTCCGGCTCGCGGGTGCCGAGAAGGTTCAGATTCGGTCCGTTCAGGATGTGGATCGGCTTCGGCATCAGGCAGTCCTCATGCGCATGAAGGCGCGGCGCGCCTTGACTGCGGGCCGCGGTTTTACGACGTGAAGCCGGTAGGAAACAAGAAAAGTCGCGTCCATGACCGCAATGACTGTCACCATAAACGGCGAGCCGCGCGATCTTCCGGCCGGGCTCACCCTGAAGGGGCTGCTGGAGGAGCTCGAGCTCGATCCCAGGAAGGTCGCGGTGGAACGCAATCTGGAGATCGCGCCGCGCTCGGCCTATGACGAGATCGAGATCGAGGCCGGCGACCGGCTGGAGATCGTGCAGTTCGTCGGAGGAGGCTAGACCCATGGATGCGAGCGATGCGGTGAAGACGAACGATCCGCTGGTCGTGGCAGGCCGGACGCTCAATTCGCGCCTGATCATCGGTACCGGCAAGTATCAGAGCTACGCCCAGAACGCGCGTGCGCTCGAAGCCTCCGGCGCCGAGATGATCACGGTCGCCCTGCGCCGGGTGAACCTGTCGGACAGGAGTCAGGACCGGCTCGTCGACCACATCGACCCGGACAAGTACGTCTTCCTGCCCAATACCGCAGGCTGCTTCACCGGCGAGGACGCCGTGCGCACGCTGCGCCTGGCGCGCGAGGCCGGCGGCTGGAACCTCGTGAAGCTGGAAGTCCTCTCCGATCCCAAGCACCTCTACCCGGACATGGCCGAGACGCTGCGCGCCGCCGAAATGCTGATCGGGGACGGGTTCGAGGTGATGGTCTATTGCTCCGACGACCCGGTCTACGCGAAGAAGCTCGAGGAGATCGGCTGCTGCGCGATCATGCCGCTCGGCGCGCCGATCGGCTCCGGGCTCGGTATCCAGAACCCGGTCAATATCCGCCTCATCGTGGAGCAGAGCAAGGTCCCGGTCATCGTCGATGCCGGCGTCGGCACGGCCTCGGACGCCGCCGTGGCGATGGAGCTCGGCTGCGACGGGGTGCTGATGAACACCGCCATCGCCGAGGCCAAGGATCCGGTGCGCATGGCGCGCGCGATGAAGCACGCCGTCATCGCGGGCCGCGAGGCCTATCTCGCCGGGCGCATGGCGAAGAAGAGATACGCCGATCCCTCCAGCCCGCTCGCCGGACTGATCTGACCGACCCTCTCCCGCGTTAAAATTCGGCCATGATCGTCTCATGGCCTGTTCACGTCGCGTCCGGTTTCCTAAATGGGTGCCGGTTTCGACATGCGAGGAAGGATGATCCGATGGCCCGAACGCTGCTTGCCGCGCTGAGCCTCGCGCTCGGCCTTGCCGCCACCGCCTGCGCGCAGGAGGAGCCGCAGGCGCTGGACGGGGCGCCGGAACAGAGCTTCCACGCGGACCGCGCGGTGCCGGACAGCCGGGCGGACATGCAGCTCTCCTTCGCCCCGATCGTGCGCGAGGCGGCGCCGGCGGTCGTCAATGTCTATTCGCGCCGCGTCGTGGCGCAGCGCTCGCCCTTCGCGGGCGATCCCTTCTTCGAGCGTTTCTTCGGTCCCCAGACCCGCCAGCGCGAGGTCGGCTCGCTCGGGTCGGGCGTGATCGTCGATCCCTCCGGCATCATCGTCACCAACCACCACGTCGTGGAGGGTGCCCAGGAATTGCGCGTCGTGCTCGCCGACCGGCGCGAATTCGATGCCGAGCTCCTGCTCGCCGACGAGCGCACCGACCTCGCCGTGCTGCGCATCGACGCCGGCGAGGCGCTGCCGGTGCTGCCCTATGACGAGGCCGGCGATGCCGAGGTGGGCGATCTGGTGCTGGCCATCGGCAACCCGTTCGGCGTCGGCCAGACCGTGACAAGCGGCATCGTCTCGGCGCTCGCGCGCACCGATGTCGGGATCTCCGACTATTCCTTCTTCATCCAGACCGACGCGGCGGTGAACCCGGGCAATTCCGGCGGCGCGCTGGTGGACATGGACGGCGAGCTGATCGGGGTGAACACGGCGATCTTCTCCCGCTCCGGCGGCTCGCACGGCATCGGCTTCGCCATCCCCGCCGACATGGTGCGCACCGTGGTGGAGGCGGCGCTGTCGGGCGAGGAGCTGATCCGGCCCTGGCTCGGCGCGCGCCTGCAGCCGGTGACGAGCGATCTCGCCCAGTCCCTCGGCCTCGACCGGCCGCGCGGCGCAATCGTTTCCGAGCTCTGGCCCGGCGGTCCGGCCGAGGAGGCCGGCCTTCGGCGCGGCGACATCATCGTCGAGGTCGACGGGGTGGAGGTGAACGACGAGACCGGCATCCGCTTCCGCTTCGCCACCCATTCACTGGGCGACGAGGCCGAGGTCACCGTGCTGCGTGACGGGGAGCGGCGCACGCTGCCCGTCCAGGCGCGCCCGGCGCCGGGCGAGCGCGATGCCGAGCCGGTCAGGGTGCGCGGCCGCAACCCGCTCCAGGGCGCCCAGGTCGTCGAGCTGTCGCCCGCGCTCAACGAGCGCCTGGGCATCGACACCTTCCTGGAGGGGATCATGGTCACGGGCGTCGAACGGCGCAGCGCTGCGGCCTATTACGGCTTCCAGCCCGGCGACCGGGTGCTGGAAATCCAGGGCGAGGCTATCGAGACGCTCGACGATCTCGACCGCGTGCTGGAGCGCTACGACAACGACGCCCACTGGCCGGTCGAGATCGTGCGCGGCGGGGAACGCTTCGCGCGCACGCTGCGGCTCTAGGCACGCTTCAGCGGCGAGGCGATCGACCAGGTATGCCCGTAAGGGTCTCTGACGTGGCCGTAGCGGTCGCCCCAGAACATGTCCTGCAACGGATAGGTCGCGGTGGCGCCGGCCTTCACCGCGCGCTCGAACCAGGCATCGGCGGCGTCGACCTGGAGATGGAGGACCACGCCGGCGGGCGGTTTCAGCTCGCCCTTGCGCATCTCGGGAAAGTCGTCGTGCAGCATCACCGAGCCGCCATTGATCTCGAGGCGCGCATACATGACCCGCTTCCCGTCCTCGGCCATCTGGCGGTAGATTTCCTTCGCGCCGAACGCCTGCCGGTAGAAGGTGATGGCGTCGAGCCCGCCGACCACGGTCAGGTGCGGGGCGACCCCGCCGTCCGGGCTCTTTCTCGTCTCGTCGCCGAATGACTGCATGGCCGTTGTCCTTCCACCGCTCTGTCGTGGCAAAGTGCGCCGATGACCGATCTGTTTCAATCCGCCGGCCTTGAGAGCGGCGCGCCGCGGCCGCTCGCCGACCGGCTGCGCCCGCAGAGTCTCGACGAGGTCGTCGGACAGGACCACCTGCTGGGGCCCGCCGGCCCGCTCGGGCGCATGGTCGCCCAGAAGCGTCTCTCCTCGATCGTCCTCTGGGGGCCGCCGGGCGTGGGCAAGACCACGATCGCGCGCCTGCTCGCTGACGAGGCGGGGCTCGAGTTCGACGCGATCTCGGCCGTGTTCTCCGGCGTCGCGGACCTGAAGAAGGCCTTCGACCGCGCCCGCGCGCGTCGCGCCGCGGGCAAGGGCACGCTGCTGTTCGTCGACGAGATCCACCGCTTCAACCGGGCGCAGCAGGACGGCTTCCTGCCCGTGGTGGAGGAGGGCGTGGTCACGCTCGTCGGGGCGACGACGGAAAATCCGAGCTTCGAGCTCAATGCCGCGCTCCTGTCGCGCTGCCAGGTCATGGTCCTCAAGCGCCTCGACGCCGAGGCGATGGAGAAGCTGCTGGCCCGCGCCGAGAGGCTGGAGGGTCGCGAGCTGCCGCTGACGCCCGACGCGCGCGAAGGGCTGATCGCCATGGCCGACGGGGACGGGCGCTATCTGCTCAATCTCGCCGAGGAGGTGCTTGCGCTGCAGCCGGATGCGCCTCTCGGCCTGGCCGACCTGTCCGGCGTGCTGCAGCGCCGCGCGCCGGTCTACGATAAGGACCGCGAGGAGCATTACAATCTCATCTCGGCCCTGCACAAATCGGTGCGCGGGTCGGACCCCGACGCCGCGCTCTACTGGCTCGCGCGCATGCTCGCGGGCGGCGAGGACCCGCTCTATCTCGCACGGCGCATCGTGAGGATGGCCAACGAGGATATCGGCCTTGCCGACCCCACGGCCGTCCACGCCGCGCTGGCGGCGAAGGACGTCTACGACTTCCTCGGCAGCCCCGAGGGCGAGCTCGCGCTCGCCCAGGCGGTCGTCCATCTCGCGAGCGCGCCGAAATCGAACGCCGTCTACACCGCCTGGAAGGCCGCCCAGCGCGCCGCGAAGGAGACTGGCTCGCTGATGCCGCCCAAACACATCCTGAACGCGCCGACGAGGCTCATGAAGGAGGAAGGCTACGGCAAGGGCTATCGCTACGACCACGACGTCGAGGGCGGTGTCTCGGGCCAGAACTACTTTCCCGAGGAGATGGAGCGCCCGCGCTTCTACGCGCCGAAGGACGTCGGCCGCGAGGCCGCGATCAAGGAGCGGCTGGAGCGCTGGGGGAAGCTGAGAACGTAGGCCTCAGTCCTGTGCGTCCACCCGGTGCGCCAGCACCTCGATGCGGATCCCGACCCGATCGCCGACGAGGTTCATCGCGGTATCCAGCCCGTAGTCGGACCGGCTGATCTCGCCGGTGATCGAGAAGCCCGCCCCCTCCCGGCCGCCGCGCGAGACGTCCGGACCGATCCGGTTCAGCGTCACGTCGAACGTCTCCTCGCGCGTGACGCCAAGCAGGGTGAAGTTGCCGGTCACGCGCGCCGAGACGTCGTCGAGCAGTTCGACCTGCGTGGATTCGAAGACGATCTCGCCATGGGTGGCGATGTCCAGCCAGGACGATCCGCGCACGGCGTTGTCGCGGGCGTCGAGCCCGGTCCAGACCGAGGCCGTCCGCACGCGGGCGGACACCGAACTTGCCGCCGGATCCTCGCGATCGAGCCGGATCACGCCCTCGCTGTCGGGGAATATGCCGATCGTGTCGGCAAAGCCGAAGCGCTCGACCGCGAACAGGACGTGGGTATGGCCGGGATCGATCTCGTAGGCGACCGGATCGGCAAGTGCGGACGGGGCCGCGAGAATGCAGGCGAGCAGTCCGAGTGCGGTCCTCATGGTCTTCCCCCTGGTGATCGACCGACACCGTACGAGGGCCGCTCGGCCCTGGGAAATGACTCTCCTGCAAGGGTCTTCACATCTGCGTGAAGCTTCAGCGCGCCTTCCCGTACATCCCGGCGAGCTCCGCTGGGCAAGCCTCCAGCGCGCAGGTCACGCCGGGATCGGAATGGGAATTGGACCGACGGATCCAATTTCCGTTTGTGCGACCACGTGACGCAGCGTTATCCCTGTTCCCGTCACGGCTGGGGAGCCGTCGCTGATGGACAGGGACGCACGCACATGAAACCGGAACGCATCAATCTTCTGCTGGGCCTCGTCTGGCTCATTCTCGGCATGGGGCTCGGCGAGCACATGGGCCGGGTCGGCGATCACAGCCAGCACGTCACGCACGCCCACATCATGCTGGTGGGCGGGGTGCTGCCGATCCTCTTCGCGCTGATCTACCGCGCCTTCGCGCTGGTCCAGGGCCTGCTCGCCTGGATCCAGACACTTCTGCACCATGTCGGGGCGGCGGTGATGATCGTGTCGCTCTACATGCTCTATGGCGCGATCGCACCGGAAAGCACGCTCGGCCCGGTGCTCGGCATCTCGGCGATGCTGATCATCCTGTCGGTGGTGCTGGTGCTGGTCCAGGCGCTGCGGGGCAAGCAGGCCGCCTGACGCCTTCTCTCCGGCTCTTCCCGCGCTAGACTGGCGCTCGCAAGAGCCGGAGGACGCCCGTGAGACGCATCGCCCTCATTGCCATCGCCGCGGCGGCGGCCGCTCTCCTGCTCGCCGTGCTGGCGGCGGTCCTGATCGGCCGGGCCATGGTCGCCGAGCCGGGCGTGGAGCGCCTGAAGGGCGTGCGCGAGGACCTCGGCGCCGAGCGCCTGCTCTTCGTCTTCGCCCATCCCGACGACGAGATCACCGCCAACGCCCTGATGCGCCGCGCGGTGGAGGAGGGGCTCCACGTCGCGCTCTTCACCGCGACGCGCGGGGAGGCGGGCACGCAATATCCTCCGGTCGTCGACCAGGCCCATCTCGGCGTGGTGCGCGAGGGGGAGGCGCGAAAGCACGGCTTCGCCATCGGGGTGAACCGCCATGTCGTCGAGGACCTCGGCGACGGCCGGCTGGCGGCCCGCGATTTCGAGGACCTCGTCGCGCGGGTGCTGGCCGAGATCGAGGCGGCCGGACCCGACATTCTCGTCAGCTTCCATCCCGAAAGCGCCATTTCCTTGCATCCCGACCACATGACGATCGGGCGCGCCGCGCGGGAGGCCGTCGCCCGCTCCGGCCGGGAGATCGGCCTCGTCTACGTGCTCGCCCCGCGCCCGGCGCTGACCCGGTTCGGCGGGGAGAACGGGGCGCGCATCGCGGCGCTCCAGCCCGATCCCGACTTCGCCGTCCCCGCCCCCGCCCGCGACAAGCGCCGCGCCTGGGCGATCCACGAGAGCCAGTCGGAATATCTCCAGGCCGTGTACGGCATGCCGCCCTGGCTGATGTATGCGCTGTGGACACGGGAGTACTACGCGTTTGCCGATGAGGGGCGGGAGGGGCTGCGTTGAGCCTTGCCACCTCCGCGCCCGCGCCCTAACCCTCACCCCCATGAACCACATCCTCCTCGTCGCGATGGGCGGAGCGCTGGGCGCGGTCGCCCGTCACCTGGTCAACCAGGCCGGCCTGCGCCTGCTGGGGCCGGAGTTCCCGTACGGCACGTTCGCGGTGAACGTCGCCGGCTCGCTGGCGGTCGGGCTGCTGGTGGGCTGGCTGGCGCAGGCCGGGCGGCCCGACGCGACCGAGATCCGCTTCGCGCTCGGGGTCGGCTTTCTCGGCGCCTTCACCACGATGAGCGCCTTCGCCCTCGACGTCGTGGTGATGGCCGAGCGCAAGATGGTCCTGCTCGCCGGGGCCTATGCGGCCGGCACTGTGATCGTGTCCGTGCTTGCGGTATTGGCAGGCCTCCTGATCGCAAGGCAGATCTTTTCCCCATGAGCGGCGTGCAAAACCTCACCGTCACGAAGGACGAGGCCGATATCCGCCTCGACCGCTGGTTCAAGCGGCGCTTTCCCCACGTGCCCTTCGGCCTGGTGGCCAAGCTCGCGCGCAAGGGCCAGGTGCGCGTCGACGGCGCGCGCGTGAAGCCGGAGGACCGCCTGCAGCCCGGCCAGAGCGTGCGCGTGCCGCCGCTGCCCGATCCCGGCGAGCTGAAGGAAACCCCCTCCCTCTCGCGCGAGGATGCCGCGTTCGCCCGCTCGCTGGTGATCTACCAGGACGAGGAGATCATCGCCTTCAACAAGCCGCCCGGCCTGCCCGTGCAGGGCGGCTCGAAGGTCACCCACCATCTCGACCGCCTGCTCGACGCCTTCGGCCGGGGCGAGGAGCGCCCGCGCCTGGTGCACCGGCTCGACAAGGACACCTCCGGGGTGCTGGTCGTGGCGAAGACCGCCCAGGCCGCCAAGCGCCTGTCGAAGCTGTTCCAGGGCCGCGACCTGAAGAAGACCTACTGGGCGGTCTGCCTCGGCGTGCCGGCGCCCAGGGTCGGCGAGATCAAGGGCTTCATGAAGAAGTCCTCCGGCGGGGAGGGCGACCGCGAGATGATGGTGCCCGCCCGCCACGGCGAGGAGGGCGCGCAGTACGCGCTGACCCGCTATGCCGTCGCCGACGAGGCCGGCCGGCGTGTCAGCTGGGTGCTCCTGCGCCCGGAGACGGGCCGCACCCACCAGCTGCGCGTGCACATGGCCGCCGCCGGCCATTCCATTCTCGGCGACGGGAAATATGTCTGCGACATCCCCACCCCGGAGGGCCTGTCGCGCAAGCTGCACCTGCATGCGCGAAAGCTCGAGATCCCGCGCCCGGGAAAGAAGCCGCTGGTGATCGAGGCCGGGCTGCCCGCGCACATGATCGACACCTTCGACGCGCTGGGCCTCGGCCCGCGCGCCGATCTCTCCGCCGTCGAGGCGGTGCTGGAGTGAGCGACCCGAAGCTCGCCATCTTCGATGTCGACGGCACGCTCGTCGACAGCCGCGAGGTCATCCACCGCGCGATGGACCGGGCGTTCGCGCGCGCCGGGCTCGGCGGCATCGAATACGACCGCGTGCGCACCATCGTCGGGCTGGAGCTGACCGAGGCGGTGCTGCGCCTCGCCCCGCCCGACTACCCGGCCGAGCGCATCCCCGAACTTGCGACCTTCTACAAGCAGGCCTTCGTCGAGCAGCGCGCCGAGGAGGGCTTTTCCGAGCCGCTCTATGCCGGCGCGCGCGAGACCGTCGAGCGCCTCGCCGATGCCGGCTGGCTGCTCGGCGTCGCCACCGGCAAGGCCCGGCGCGGGCTCGACATCGTCTTCACCCATCACGGCCTGCACAGGTATTTCCAGACCCTGCAGACCGTCGATGCCGGTCCCGGCAAGCCCCATCCGCGCATGGTCCTGGACGCCATGGCCGAGGTGGGCGCGCGCGCCGAGGCGACCGTGATGATCGGGGACACCAGCTTCGACATGGAGATGGCGCGCAACGCGAAGGCCCGCGCCGTCGGGGTCGCGTGGGGCTTCCACACACCGGACGAGATCGAGGCCGGCGGCGCGCACGAGATCCATCACGATTACGACGCGCTCAATGCCGCGCTCGACGCGTTCGCAGACGGCATCGGAGCCCCCGGCCGGCTCGCGCGTTGACCCTGTTGCCGGCCCGCCGCGGGCCGGCCCCAGCAGCGCGGAGCTTCCATGGCCGGCTTCATCATCGCGACCTTCCGCTTCCTGGTCTATTTCGTCTTCCTGGCCGTCACGCTCGCCGGGATGCTGCTGGGCGCGCGCCTCGCCCAGCAGCAGGGCTACGAGGTCTGGTTCGGCGGCGCGCTCGGCCTTCTGGCCGGGTTCTTCGCGGCGGTTCTGGTAACGGGGATCATGGTCATCCTGCTCGACATCCAGGCGAGCCTGAAGGCGCTCGCCGAAACCGGCCGGACCGGGAGCGGGGAGGTACACCACCATTACCATCACGGCGATGACGGCGAGGGGCCCTATCCGGAAACCGGCGAGACGTGAGCGAGACCTGAGCGCGCGCCCGCCCGCGCCATTGACCGCCTGGCCGTGCGCGTCCATCTAGCCCCCATCTTCAGTCCCGCGCGAGGCCCGTCCCCCATGTCCATGTCGAAGGCGAGAGCGGAGAACCGTCCGCTGCCCAGGCGGTTCTATTCCACGGTCAGCGTCGCGGCGAGCGAGGAGGGCTGGCGCATCCTGCTCGACGGCCGGCCCGTGAAGACCCCGGCGCGAAAGCCCCTGGCCGCTCCCTGCCAACCGCTCGCCGAGGCGATCGGCGCGGAATGGGCGGCGCAGGAAAAGCAGATCGACCCCTTCACCATGCCCCTGACGCGCCTGGCCCACCTCGCCATCGACCGGATGGGGGAGGTGAGGGCGCCGGCCGCCGCGGAGATCGCCCGGTATGCCCGCACCGATCTTCTCTGCTACCGCGCCGAAGAAGGCGAACTCGCCGCCCTGCAGGCCACGGCCTGGGATCCCTGGCTCGAGTGGGCGGCGAGCGCGCTCGACGCCCCGCTCAACCGGGCCGAAACGCTGCTGCCGATCGAGCAGCCGGAGGCCTCCATCGCCGCGCTCGAGACGCGCGCCCTCGCGCTGGACGACTGGCGCCTGACCGGCCTGGCGAGCGCGGTGCCGCTCCTGGGCTCGGCGGTGCTGGGCTTCGCGCTGCTGGAAGGCGAGGGCGCGGGGCTGGCCATCTTCGATGCCTCCCGCGTGGACGAGCATTACCAGGCCGGGCGCTGGGGCGAGGACGCCGAGGCGGCCGAGGCGGCGGAAAACCGCAAGCGCGATCTGCTGGCGTGCGAGGTGCTGTTCCGCACCCTCGACGAGGCGGGGGTGGGCTGAGCCGCTCCGCCGCACCGCCCCATTTGCCCGCCGCTGCCCCCGGTGCTAACCAGCGCTGAACCAGGAATCTTGCCGGAGCGAACGCCGATGAAAGAGGTCCTCGAACAACTCGATGCCAAGCGCAGGGCGGCGCGGGCCGGAGGCGGGGAGAAGCGCGTCCAGGCCCAGCACGAGAAGGGCAAGCTCTCCGCGCGCGAGCGCATCGAGGTTCTGCTGGACGACGGCAGCTTCGAGGAATTCGACATGTTCGTGGAGCACCAGTGCTCCGAGTTCGGCATGGAGGAGAAGAAGATCCCCGGCGACGGCGTGATCACGGGCTCGGGCACGATCAACGGGCGCCTGGTCTACATCTTCGCCAAGGACTTCACCGTGTTCGGCGGCTCGCTCTCGCTCGCCCACGCGCGCAAGATCTGCAAGGTCCAGGACGCGGCGCTGAAGAACGGCGCGCCGATCCTCGGCCTCTTCGATGCCGGCGGCGCGCGGATCCAGGAGGGCGTCGACGCGCTCGGCGGCTATGCCGAGATCTTCCAGAGAAACGTGCTCGCCTCCGGCGTCGTGCCGCAGATCTCCGTCATCATGGGCCCGTGCGCGGGCGGGGATGTCTATTCCCCGGCCATGACCGACTTCATCTTCATGGTGAAGGACACCTCCTACATGTACGTGACCGGCCCGGACGTGGTGAAGACGGTCACCAACGAGGTCGTCACCCACGAGGAGCTCGGCGGGGCGAGCGTGCACGCGAAGAAGTCCGGCGTCGCCGACGGCGCGTTCGAGAACGATATCGAGGCGCTGACCCAGATGCGCCGCCTCGTCGACTTCCTGCCGCTGTCCAACCGCGAGAGCGCGCCCCGGCGGCCGAGCTATGACAGCCCCGACCGCATCGAGGCGAGCCTGGACACGCTCGTCCCGCCCAACCCGAACAAGCCCTACGACATCAAGGAGCTGATCCGGAAGGTGGCCGACGAGGGCGATTTCTTCGAGCTCGCCCCGGACTACGCGATGAACATCGTCATCGGCTTCGGGCGCCTCGAAGGCCAGCCCGTCGGCTTCGTCGCGAACCAGCCGATGAGCCTTGCCGGCGTGCTCGACATCGACGCGTCGAAGAAGGCCGCGCGCTTCGTGCGCTTCTGCGACGCCTTCAACATCCCGATCGTCACCTTCGTGGACGTGCCCGGCTTCCTGCCCGGCACCAAGCAGGAATATGGCGGCCTCATCAAGCACGGCGCCAAGCTCCTGTTCGCCTATGCCGAGGCCACCGTCCCCAAGCTCACCGTCATCACCCGCAAGGCCTATGGTGGGGCCTATGACGTGATGGCCTCCAAGCACCTGCGCGGCGACATCAACTACGCCTGGCCGACCGCCGAGATCGCCGTGATGGGTCCCAAGGGCGCCGCCGAGATCATCTTCCGCAAGGACCTCGACGATCCCGAGAAGATGGCCGAGCACGTCAGGGAATACGAATCCCGCTTCGCCAACCCCTTCGTGGCCGCCTCGCGCGGCTATCTCGACGACGTCATCCAGCCGCGCTCCACGCGCGTGCGGCTGATCAAGGCGCTTCGGACGCTGAGAAAGAAGAACCTCACCAATCCGTGGAAGAAGCACGATAACTTGCCGTTGTGAGCCCTCTGCCCGGGAGAGGGCGGGCGCCGGCCTGAGATGACGCACTCACAGCCTCTGGGTCCCGGCTGGAGTTTGCTCCGGACCCGATCCGGGGCCGGGAAGCGGGGGATCGGCCGAGAAATGGCGAAGCCAGGCCTGCTGGGCGGGTAACGCCTCTCCCCTTCAAGGGGGGAGGATAAAGTCCATCATCCCTGTCATGGCCCGGTCCGACCGGGCCACCCATGCCCGCCCGCGCCCCCCCTCATTCCGGGCTGCCCCTCAACGCAGCGCGCGCGCCACGAGCAGGGCGATCAGCCCGCCGAGGGCCAGGGCACCGGCCCCGGCGGCGATGTGGAGATCGAACGTGCCGCGGCCGAGGGCGGCCAGCTGGACCAGGCCGGCGCCGCCGATCTGCAGCGCCGAGGCGCCGAGCAGGAGCCGCCGTGCGAACACGCGCGTCATGATCCGATCCTTTCCCGAAACGGGACGAAGACCGGTCATACCGCGCATGACTCGTGCCGCAGTCGCCGGCGGGGGTCGGGGCCGGCGGCTACTCCGGCGGCGGCGGGAAGCTGCCGTCCTCGCCGGCGATCAGGCGCTCGTAGGCGTCCACCAGCGTCACGTAGGGCGGCACCGGGGTCTGCGTCAGCTCGCCGTCGATATCCACGCTCTGGCGGATCTCGAAATGCAGGTGATAGGTGGTGGGCGTGCCCCCGAAATAATTCGACACCACACCCAGCCTGTCGCCGCGCGTGACGCTGTCGCCGGCCTCGACCTGCAGCGTCGCCGGGTCGAGATGGAGATAGAGATAGCGCGTGCCGTCCTCACCGAGCAGGGACAGGACATGGCCGTTGATGCCGGTGATGTCCCCGTCATCGGTCGCCACGGCCCAGAAATCGTCCTGGTCGTCCGGCGTCGTCGGCGGGCAGGACGGCGGACGGATGTCCTGTCCCTGATGGCCGGTGCCGGACGGGCAGAACGGGGTCGCATAGCCCCGCGTCTCGCAGAAATTGTCGCTCCAGGGATAGCTGTATGCGCTCGCGTCGCACTGCCAGCCGCCCGGCCCCTGCGAGCCGCCCGGCCCCCAGACCTGGCTGTTGGCATAGGCCGCCGGCAGCTCGATCGGGAAGCGCATGTCCGGAACGTAGTTTTCCTGCTCCGTCTGGCCGGTGCCCGAGCCCGGAACCAGGTCGCCCGGCGGGTTGTAGGTGAAGGCCTCGCCATACAAGTCCGTCGGCTCCGGCTCCGGCTCGGGTTCCGGCTCCGGCTCGGGTTCCGGTTCCGGTTCCGGCTCCGGTTCGGGTTCCGGCGCGGGGTCCGGCTCGGGCGAGGGCTCCTCGGCCGGCGGTGTCTCCGGCGGCGTCGTGCCGCAGCCCGGGCAGATGACCAGCGCCGTGAACCCGGCTCCGGCGACGATGGCGGCGAGGATGTAGTCGCGCTGGCGGCTCATCGCGGTCCCTCCGGATCGAGATAGGCGCCGTCGGGCGATCCGCCGGCGATGACGAGACGGCGCGCCACGTTGCGGATCGTTTCCGGGTCGCGGCAGCGCGGATCGGCGTCCGGGTCGACGCAGTGGACCTGGATGTCGTAGGCAGCGCCGTAACGGGTGAAGCTCGCCGACAGGCCGGTCTCGGTCCGCGTCAGGGTAAGCCCGTCCTCCCCGCGCAGGGCCTGCCAGAGCCGTATCGCGCGGGGGTCGGAGATCTCGGCGGCGACGATGCGCGAGCCGGACACCTCGAACATCATCCCGTCATGGTGATAGGTCGCCGAATAGAACTGGTCGCGCGGGAAGACGAGCATGCCCCGCTCGCTCATGTCCGCATGGGTATAGGCGTCCAAAGTCTCCGGCAGCAGCAGCGGCAGGCGGGGCCGGACGAGTTCGTCGGCCTGCACATTGCGCGGCATGGCGGGCGGCGCGGTCTCGAGCGGCGAGGGCGCCGTGGTGAGCGTGCCCGCGCGCGACTGGCGCTGCAGCTGGACGGCCAGGTCCTCGCGCGTGCGCTGCCAGTCTATGCGCCTCAGCTCGCGCCCGCGCGCATCGCGCTCGAGCTGGTCCTCGACCGTACCCTCCTGGGCGAGCGTCTCCTGCAGCCGCAGGAGCTGGTCGCGATTGAGTTCGAGCTGGCGCAGCATCTCGGGGTCGATCTGGCGCAGCTGGTCGAAGCGTTGCGGCTGGAGTTCCGGCGGGAGTTCCTGCTGCGTCTGGCCCGTGGCGGCCGGCACAGCCAGCGCCGCGGCCAGTGCGGCGGCGAGCCCGGTCAGGAAAGCGCGTGATCTCATGAAGCCCCGGGCCTGGCGGCCCGCCCCCTTGCCTGTCCCATGCGCACGCCAAAAGGTTAACACGGACCGGGTGCCCGGCTCCAGCGAAATCAGGGTCTGAGCCCGCTTCCCCCTGCCACGGCGAGATGATCCACGACGTGCCGGGCGAAATCCGGATCGGTGCAGCGCGGATCGGCGTCCGGATCGGCACAGCTGATCGAGAGGGTGTAGCCGGCCCCGTAACGGGAGAAGTTCGCATCCTGGCCCGCCTCGGTGCGGGTGATGTCGGGCACGCCCGCGGCCGCGCTGTGCGCGCGCCGGGCCGATGCCATGCCGGTGAGTTCCAGCGTTGCCGGTCCCAGCACGAAGCTCGCCGTGTACTGGGCCGGGCGCGTGAAGAAGAGCACGCCGGCCGGCCCGTCCGGACGCGAGAGCACCGGCTCGGGCAGGGCGGGAAGCAGGACGGGCAGGGCGACCTCGTCCAGCACCTCGCGGGGGCGGTTGACCGGCCAGGCGATGGCGTTCGCCTGCGCGCCCGCGGCGTCGGCCCGCGCGCCCTCCCAGTCGATAGCTGTGTCCTGCGCCGCGGCGGTGCCTGCGGCGAAGAGAAGAAGGGCGAGTGTCAGCACGTGCTTCATGGCGTCAGACCCTCCACGGGCGGCGATACCAGTCCGCCAAGGCGGCAATTGTGAGGCGATGGCCCGCGACGCCGATCGCGGACCCTCACCCTTTCGTGACGGCGCCCTCGCGCACGATGCGGGCCGAGAGGAATCCCCGCTCCTCGGCCATCTGCCGGCGCGCATCGAGATCGCAGTCGGCGAAGAGGAGCTGCGCGCTCGATCCGGCGCGCGACAGCACCGCCCCGTCCGGTGCGCAGATCAGCGACTGGCCGGCATAGCTGCGCTCCTCCTCGCGCCCGCAGCGGTTGGCGAGCAGGCTGTAGACCGAGTTGTGGAAGGAGAGGGTGCGCATCTCCGCCTCGAACAGGGAGACCGGCTCGCTCGTCTCGATGCAGGTCGGCGTCGCCACGATGTCGGCCCCGGCGCGCGCGACGGCGCGGTAGCTCTCTGGGAAATGCCGGTCGAAGCAGATCACCACCCCGACCCGGCCTGCCGCCGTGTCGTAGACCGCAAAGCCCTCGCCGGGCGCGTAGTAGTCCTTCTCCCAGAAGCCGTCGAACTGGGCGATCTCGTTCATCCGGCTGACCCCGAGCAGCGTGCCGTCGGCGTCGAAGACCGGCGAGGCGTCGTAGCGCCGCCCGTCGCGGTCGGCGAGATAGAGGTTGGAGACCACGACGATGCCGTTCGCCTTCGCCGCTTCGGACAGGCGCGCGATCGACGCGTCATCCGGCGTCAGCGCCCATTTCGATGCGTCCCCGCCCTTCGTCTTGGGAAAGAAGGGCGAGAGGTGAACCTCGGGAAAGCAGACGAGCTTCGCGCCCTGCGCGGCGGCGTCGGCGATCAGGCGCTCGGCGGTTGCGAGATTGTCCGCGACCGAGTCCGCGGCGGCGTGCTGGGCGATGGCGAGACGGACCATGGCGCGATCTCCGGCGATACTGTGGCACAAGGGCTGACGACGGGCCGGGCGGGCCCTATATGCGGACCGGAACACCACAGCGTGAGCGGGTCCATCTGGCAAGGCCTGTTTTCGCGGGCGCAAATCGGTTATATGCGCTGCAACATTCTTTCCGTGGAGCCTCGCCTTAAGGAGCGCGCGACCCCATGCAACTGACCATGATGAAGGCCAAGCTGCACCGCGCCGCGGTGACCCAGGCGGACCTCCACTACGAGGGCTCGATCTCGATCGACGCCGATCTGCTCGACGCCGCCGGCATCCTGCCGCACGAGCAGGTCGACGTGCTCAACATCAATACCGGCGCGCGCTTCACCACCTATGCCATCACCGCGCCGCGCGGCTCGAAGACCTTCGGCATCAACGGCGCGGCCGCGCGCCTGGCCCAAGTCGGCGACCGCATCATCGTGGTGGCCTATGCCGGCATGGACGCGCAGGAAGCCAGGAATTTCGAGCCGACCGTCGTGCTGCTCGACGAGCACAACGAGGTCGTGGAACAGCCCAGGGCGGCGTGACCGGCCGGGCAACGAGAGCGAAAGGCCCCGGACGCGCGTCCGGGGCCTCTTCGTTTCAGTCCTCGATGCGCCAGGTCGCGCTGACGGTGACCGAGACGGTCAGCTCGCCCGAGGCGACGGGGGTCGCCGCATCCATTGCATAGCTCTCGGCCCGCATCATCATCGGCTGGGGCCGCATGCCGCCGCTCTCGCTCATCGAGTGGAGCGCGATCACCTCGAAGCCGGCGGCTTCGGCATAGAGATCCTTCAGCGCGTTCAGCTCGGCGATCGCGCGCCGGCGTGCCTCATTGCGCGCCTCGCTCGGGTCTTCCGTGGAGAACTCGACCCCCTGCAGCTGGTTGGCGCCGTTCTCCACCAAGGCGTCGATCGTCTCGCCCAGATCGTCGAGATCGCGCACGATGGCCGTGACCGTATTGCGCGCCTCGTAGCCGACGATGCGCGGGCCTTCGCGCTGGCCGCGCGGGCTCATGGAGCGGTTGTCGTCGTTGGCGTAGACCGGGTTGACCGAGAGATTGGAGGTCTGCCGGTCGCGCTCGGCGATGCCGGCCCGGTCGAGCGCGCCGAACACCTGGTTCATGAGACGGGAATTGGCCTGGAGCGCCTCGGCGGCGGAATCGCCCCGGGTGACGGCGCCGGCGCTGACCACGGCGAGATCTGGGGCGATGCGCACCTCGCCGGTGGCCGAAAGCGAGAGCGTTGCAGGCTGGACCGCGCTTTCCGCCTGAGCCAGGGCGGGCGCGGACAGGCTTGCGGCGGGCAGGCTCAGGGCGGTGGCAAGCAGGATGGTGCGGATCATGGATCGGTCTCCCTTCAAGGTCCCTCGCCGGTGACGAGGCCGCAGCGCGATGGCGAAATCGTGACGGTGCGGCGGCGCGGCGGCGGCTTTCGGGATTAAATCGCGTTCACCCGCCGCGCGTTCCCTTCGCCCCGGCCTTCGCCGCGACGGTGCGGGGATCGACGGGCTGCCCGGACGGGTCCGCCAGGAAGAGGGTGCGGCTGGGATAGGCGAAGTCGACCCCTTCGGCGTCGAAGCGGCGCATGATGGTCAGCAGCGCCTCCTGCGTCTTGTCGCGGAAGGTGACGAACTCGGGCGCCTCCACCCAGAAGACGAGCTCGTAATTGAGCGAGCTGTCGCCGAAGGCGATGAGGTGGCAGCGGTCGAAGGTCAGCAGCTCGATGGCCTCGAGGTCCTCGCGCACCCATTGCGGGATCTTCTCCGCGATGTCGGCGGGCGTCTGGTAGAGCACGCCGAAGGGCACCACCTGGCGCCGCCGTTCGAGGCGCTGGTAGTTGTGCACCCGCTCGCCGAGCAGGTCGGTGTTGGAGACTGAGATCTGCTCGCCCGACAGCGCGCGGATGCGCGTGGTGCGAAGTCCGATCTCCTCCACATTGCCGGATATCTGCGCCCCGCCGGGAGGCCCGAAGATGATGAAGTCGCCCTTCTTGAAGGGCTTGTCCGACAGGATCGAGATCGAGGCGAAGAGATCGGAGAAGATGCCCTGGGCGGCGAGGCCGATGGCGATGCCGCCCACTCCGAGACCGGCGATGAGGGCGGTCACCTGGATGCCCGCGGTGTCCAGCAGGATGATGAAGGTCAGCACCCAGATGAGGCCGATGATCAGCCATTTGAGCACCCCGACGGCGTTGGCGAGCCCGGAGCCCGCCTCGCCGGCGCGCTGGGCCCGGCGCAGCAGCAGCGAGACCGCGATCTCCTGGCCGAGCAGGGCGGTCTGGATCACCACCGCGATGACCAGGAGGCCGGTGATGAGTTCATCGACCGTTTCCGGCACGGCGAAGAGGCGCACGGTCAGCGCGATCGCCACGATCAGGAGGAAGAGCGAGCCGATCTTGGAGATCGCCCGCGAGAATATCGCCGGCAGCGCCGTCTCGTCCCTGCGCGCGAAGCGCTTGATGACGAAGGCCGCGATCATGCGCGTGGCCAGCATGGCGATGTAGAGCCCCGCCGCGGTGGCGAGCGCGGTCAGGGCCAGCGTCTCGTTCTGCATCACCCAGGCCGCGAGCTGATCGAACGCGTCGCGCAGCCGGGAGAACGCGCCGCCGACGGCCTCGGTCACGTCGGCGTCGGCCGGCGGCTGGGCCTCGCCCTGCGCGGGATCGGAGACGGGCGGGGTCTGTCGCATGCTTGCTCCTGCGAATCCGGTGCCGGTGGCGCCCATCATGGCGCAGGCCGCGGCGATCGCGAACCCGTCCCCTGCCGGCGCACCGGTCCGCAGCGGTGATCTGCACGCTTTGCAGCGCGCCGGGCGCGCGGTAAGACACTCGCCTTGTCCGGGTTTCTCCGCGGACGGGCCTGTAGCTCAACTGGTTAGAGCCGGCGGCTCATAACCGCTTGGTTGGGGGTTCGAGTCCCTCCGGGCCCACCAGTCTTCCACAATGCTCGAGCCCATCCGGGCTTTCGCTCCTCGCTGGCGCTGCGGGCGGACGTTCGTCCTTGCGAACCCTGCGGGTTCGAAGTCGGTTCGCCTGCTATGATGATGGAGGATCGCGGGATCGGACCGCCTTGGCCGATCGGCGGCGTCCCGCGGGACGAGCAGGTCAGATTGACGCGGCTGGCGCGATCGGCATTGACGAACCCGTCTCGGGCCCGGCGTAGTGTCGGGGCGTCAGCGGGACGTCGCGCGGCGGCCCGGTTCGTGGCGAAGGAGGTGCGGCCCATGGCGAAGGTTCTGATCGTCTTTGCGAGTGTCGAGGGCCAGTCCGAGCGGATTGCCGGGCTCGTCAGCGACCATCTGGTGCGATCCAGACACGTGCCGACCGTCCTGAACGCGACGTCGGAGGCCGCGGCCCGGCCCAACCTGCATCTCTACGACGGCGTGATCGTCGTCGCCCCGGTGCACCACCAGGCCCATCATCCGGCCATCTACCGCTTCGCGAACCTGCACGGGGAACGCCTGACGAAAATGCCCTCCGCGCTCATCTCGGTATCCCTTCATGCTGCCAGCGGCGAGCCGGAGGACGAGGAGGAGATGCGCCAGTATGTCGACATCCTCGCCGGGGAAACCGGGTGGCTGCCGCGTGCGGTCCACTACGCGGCCGGCGCGCTGAAATTCACCGAGTTCGACTTCTTCAAGCGCTGGATGGCGCGTCGCCTGGTCAAGGCGCTCGACATGGAGGTCGATCCCAAGGCGGACATCGAGTTCACCGACTGGCCGGCCCTGTATGGGTTTGTGGACGAGTTCCTGAAGGTTCACGTCGGCAAGTGATGCCCCGCCCGGCGGCCCTCGGCGATGAGGGCGTCCACCTTCGCTTCGAGCGCCTTCTTGGGAAGCCGCGTGAAATCGCCCGCATCGCTCGCCAGAACGCGTCCGGCCGCATGCGGGGCCTGTTCGCGGAAACGCTTCAGCAGGCCGGCCGGGGCCATCACGACCAGATGGTCGAACTCGCCCGCCCCGGCTTGGCGCTCGAGATCGTGCGCCAGCGCGTCCACGAAGGCGTGTTCGGCCCGCGTGTGATGGTCGGGGGTTTCCGCCGCGCTGCGCCCGCCGGCGGGGGTGTGAAACCGGCCGCCGCGTTCGCGGCCCTGGCGGCGCGAGGGCGGGTTGTCGTGCTGGCGGGTCTCGATCGGAGAAAGGGGGGCTTCGCCCTCGCCGCCGCGCCGGAAGAGCAGGGCGCGACCGCCGTCGAATACCGCGATCCAGATCGTTTCGTCGTGCAGGCGTCCCATGATCGGTCTCCCGGAAAGATGTCCTACAATGCCAGATTTTCCGTCCGGGGCGTATGCGGCAATTTCGCTTGCTCGCGAGACTGGAGCCCCGTGCGGGTTCACCGCTAGTCTCGCCGCATGACCCTGGATCGCTCCACCCCTGCGGCCGTGACGGACGACGCCCACGCGCTCTCGCCGCAGCGGGTCGCCGACGCGCTCGCCAGCAACGTGACGACCGGCCTGGCGGCGCAGGATGCCGAGGCCCGGCTCGCGCGGTATGGCCCCAACGCGGTGGAGGCAAGCGAGCGCTTCTCCGTGCTGCGCACCCTGCGCCATCAGCTCGCCGATCCGCTGATCGTGCTCCTCGCGCTCGCCGCTGGTCTCGCGGGCGCGCTCGGCGAGCGCCTCGATGCGGTGATGATCCTCGTCATCGTCGGGCTCAATCTCGCGCTCGGCTTCTTCCAGGAATGGCGCGCCGAGCGCGCGCTCGCCGCCCTTGCCGGCCTGCTCGCGCCCCACTGCACCGTGCTGCGCGGCGGCCGGCGCAGGCGGGTCGAGACGCGCGAGCTGGTGCCCGGCGATCTCGTCGTGTTGAGCCGGGGCGAGCGCGTGCCGGCCGATCTCAAGCTCGTCCAGGGCGAGTCCCTCCTGCTCGACGAATCCGCGCTGACCGGGGAGTCGCACGGCGTGGCCAAGGCGCCGGGCAGGGACTTGCCGGCTGCGCCGCTGCACGCGCGCCAGTCGATCGCCTATGCCGGCTCGCTGGTCCTCGACGGGCATGGCGCGGGCATCGCGATCGCGACCGGGGCCGCCACCGAGTTCGGTTCCGTGGCCGCGCTCGCCGCCTCGGTGCAGCGCCAGCCCACGCCGCTGCAGAAGCGCCTGTCCCGGCTCAGCCTGACGCTCGGCTTCCTCGCGCTCGGCGCGGCCGTGGCGGTGACGGGGCTCGGTGTGCTCACCGGCCGGCCCCTGCTCGACATGGTCTTCACCGGGGTCTCCCTGGCCGTCGCAGCGGTGCCGGAGGGCCTGCCCGCGGTGGTGGCGCTGAGCCTGGCGCTGGGCGTTCGCACCATGGCCCGGCGCAATGCGCTGGTGCGGCGCCTGCGCGCCGCCGAGGCGCTCGGCTCGGCGACGGTGATCTGCACCGACAAGACCGGCACGCTCACCAGCGGAGAGATGGTGGCCGTGCGCACCGTGACCGCGGCGGGAACGGTCCTGCTCGGCGATGCGGGAGGCGAGCCGGACGAGCTCGCCATACGCGCGCTGCGTACCGCGGGCTGGTGCAACGATGCCGAGCTCACGGGGGACGGCGCGGTGGGCGAGCCGACCGAGCGGGCCCTGCTCGCGGCGGCGCAACGCTTCGCCGGCGTCGGCGAGGACGCCCCCGAGCGGGTCGCCGAACAGCCCTTCTCCGCGGCGCGCAAGCGCATGCTGGTCGTCGTCGAGCGCAACGGGACGTTCGAGGCTCACATGAAGGGCGCCCCCGATTTCGTGCTGCCGCTCTGCGCCCGGGTCGCGGCGCCCGACGGCGCGCAGCCGCTCGACGACGCCGGGCGCCGCGCCTGGATCGAGCGGGCCGACGCGATGGGAGAGGACGGGCTGCGCGTGCTGGCCGTGGCGTGCCGGGAGACCGACGCGGCGCCGTCCGGAGATATCGCCCATCTGGAATCCGACCTGGTGTTTCTGGGGCTGATCGGCCTGATGGATCCGCCGCGCCCGCGCGCCCGCCCGGCGGTCGAGGCCGCGCGCGAGGCCGGCATCCGCATCCTCATGATCACCGGGGACGGCGCCGGGACGGCCCGCGCGATCGCCCGCGAGGTGGGCCTTCAGGCCGAAGACGTGCTCTCCGGCGCCGAGATCGACACGATGGATGATGCCGTCCTGCTCGCCCGTCTCGAGGCCGGACCGGTCCTCAGCCGGACCACGCCCGAGCACAAGCTGCGCGTCGTGCGCCTGCTGCAGGAGGCCGGCGAGATCGTCGCGATGACCGGGGACGGGGTGAACGACGCCCCGGCGCTCAAGCAGTCCGATATCGGCATCGCCATGGGCGTTCGCGGCGTCGATGCGGCCAAGGCGGCCGCCGACCTCGTCCTGCTGGACGACGATTTCGGCACCATCGTCGACGCCATCCGCGAGGGCCGGCGCCAGGACGACTCGATCCGCAATTTCACCCGCTTCCTGCTGGCCTCCAATTTCGGCGAGGTGCTCGCGGTCGCCGCGAGCGTGGCGTCGGCCGCCCCGCTGATCCTGACGCCCGTGCAGCTGCTCTGGATCAATCTGGTCACCGACGGGCCCATGGCGCTGGCGCTCGGCGTGGAGCGCGCCGGCCCCGACGTGATGCGCCGCCCGCCCCGCCGGCCCGGCGCACCGGTGCTGGACCGGGTCACGCTGGCGATCGTGGCGGCCTTCGGCCTGTGGATCGCGGCCGCTTCGCTCCTGGTCTTCCGCCTGACCCTCCCGCTCGGCGTGGAAGCCGGACAGACCGGGGCGTTCAGCGCCGTCGTGGTGATGAGCGCGACGGCGGTCTTCGCCTTCCGCTCGCTCGACACGCCCTTGATCGAGCTGGATTTCGCGGCCAATCCCTGGCTGCCGGCCTCGGTCGTCGCCACGCTGGGGCTCCAGCTCGCGCTGGTCTACGTGCCTGCGCTCCGGCATGCGATGGGGCTGGCGCCGCTGCCGGCCTGGGTCTGGGCGGTGATCCTCGCGGCGGCGGTGCCGCTGCTCCTGGTGCCCGAGCTGATCAAGATCGCGCGCACGCGGCGTCTTGCGCAGCGCCGCGAAGAGGCGCAGGGACCGGCAAGCGCCCGGGAGGGGAAAGATGCAGGCTGAGACCTTGAAACAGCAAGCCGGCGGCCCTCCTTGTTTCGAGACCCGCAAGCTGTCGAAGGTCTATGGCGAGGGGCCCGGTGCGGTCCATGCGCTGCGCGGGGTGGACCTGGCCGTGCCGGAGGGGGAGCTGGTGGTTCTGCTCGGGCCGTCGGGCTCGGGCAAGTCGACCCTGCTGAACATCCTGGGCGGCCTCGACCGGGCGAGCTCGGGCGCGTTCTTCTTTCGCGGCACGCCCATGCATGACGCCAGCGAGCGCCAGCTCACCCGCTTCCGGCGCGATCATGTCGGCTTCGTCTTCCAGTTCTACAATCTGATGCCGAGCCTGACGGCGCGCGAGAATGTCTCTCTCGTGACCGAGATCGCGCCCGATCCGCTCGCCCCCGAGGAGGCGCTTTCCCTCGTCGGGCTTGAAAAGCGCATCGATCATTTCCCGGCGCAGCTGTCCGGCGGGGAGCAGCAGCGCGTCGCCATTGCGCGCGCCATCGCGAAGAAGCCGGGCGTCCTCTTGTGCGACGAGCCGACCGGCGCACTCGACAGCGCGACGGGCATTCGCGTGCTCGAGGCGCTGAAGAACGTGAACGAGACTCTCGGCGCGACGACCTTCATCATCACCCACAATGCCTCGGTGGCCGGCATGGCCGATCGGGTCATCGTGTTCGGAGACGGGCAGATACGCGAAAATCGGGTCAATGCGACGAAGGCCGAGCCCTCGGAGCTGGCATGGTGACCGGGCTGGTTTCCACGCTCGACCGCAAGCTGATGCGCGATCTGTGGCGCATGATCGGCCAGGCGGTCGCCATCGCGCTCGTGATCGCGGGCGGGATCGCGGTCCATGTCGTGATGGCCGGCATGCTGGCGAGCCTCTCCGAGACCCGCGCGGCCTATTACGAGCGCTATCGCTTCGCCGATCTGTGGGCGCCCGCGGTGCGCGCACCCAACCGGCTCATCGACGAGATCCTTGCGATCGAGGGCGTGGCCGCCGCCGAGTCGCGCATCCAGGCCCCGGTGCTGTTCGACATGGAAGGCATCAGCGAGCCGGCCAACGGGGTGATCTATTCCCTTCCCGCCGGGCGGGCCGCGTCGGTCAATGACGTTCACCTGGTGCGCGGGCGCCTGCCCGACCCGACCCGGCCCGACGAGGCGCTGGTGCTCGAGGGCTTCGCGCTCGCTCACGGCCTTGATGTCGGCGACACGCTGGAGGCGACGATCCGCGGCCGGCGCGAGCGCCTGGTCATTTCCGGCCTCGCCCTGTCGCCGGAATATGTCTACGCCATCGCTCCCGGCCAGCTCGTGCCGGAGGCGCGCCTGTTCGGCGTGTTGTGGATGGACCGCGACGCGCTGGAAAATGCGGCCGATCTGGAGGGCGCATTCAACGAGGCGGTCGTGCGTCTGTCGCGCGGTGCCGAGACGGCTCCGGTGGCCGCCGCCCTCGACCGGCTTCTCGATCGCTATGGCGCGACGGGAGCCTATGGGCGGCGCGACCAGATCTCCGATGCCTTCCTGTCGAGCGAACTCGACCAGCTCTCCACCATGGGCGCGATCCTGCCGCCCATCTTCCTCGCCGTGGCGGCGTTTCTGGTCAACATCGTGATCTCCCGCCTGATCGCCGTGGAGCGCGAGCAGATCGGACTTCTGAAGGCCTTCGGATATTCCGCGCGCGAGATCGCCTGGCACTATCTCAAGCTCGTCGGCGCGATCGCCGTGATGGGCCTGGTGATCGGGTTCTCGCTGGGCGCCTGGCTCGGACGGGCGATGGCGGAAATGTACGCCGAATTCTACCGCTTTCCCTTCCTCCTCTTCGCCGCGACACCCGGCGTCTACGCCATCGGGGCGCTGGTCACCTTCGCCGCGGTCGGGGGCGGGGCGGCCTTTGCCGTCGTGCGCGCCGCGCGCCTTCAGCCGGCCGTGGCGATGCGCCCGCCCCCGCCGCCGGACTACTCGCGCTCGGCCGGGGCGGCGCTCACCGGGCTGACGGCCATCGATCAGCAGACGCGCATGATCCTGCGCCAGATCCTGCGCTGGCCGGTGCGCGCCGGGCTCACCGTGCTCGGCATCGCCCTGTCAGCCACGACCCTCGTGACCTCGCTCTACTTCCTCGACGCGATGGAGGTGATGACGGGCACGTATTTCGACGTCGCGAACCGGCACGATGTCGCGGTGCGCTTCACCGAGGCGCGCTCGATGACCGCCTATCACGATCTTGCCGGCCGCGAGGGCGTGCTCGAGGCCGAACCCTATCGCGCGGTCGCGGCCCGTCTGCGTTTCGAGAACCGCGAGGTCCTGATGGCCTGACCGGCGTGGTGAGCGACCCGGCCCTGTCGCGCATGATTTCGGCCGACGGATCGACCGTGGCGCCCCCGCCGGGCGGGCTCGTTCTGTCGAGGGACCTCGCCGACCGGCTCGGCGCGCAGCCCGGCGACGTGATTCATGCCCACGTCACCCAGGGCCGCCAGCCCGTCCTCGCCTTGCCGATCGCGGCGACGCCCACCGTGCTGATCGGCTCGGGTGCGCAGATGCCGCTCGACGATCTCAACGCCGCGCTCGACGAGGGCCGGGTGGTTTCCGGGGTCAATCTGCGTGTCGATCCGGAATATCTCGCGGCGATCTACACGGAGCTGAAATCCACGCCGCTCGTGGCCGGAGTCCAGCTCAACCAGGTCGCGCGGGACAATTTCGACGAGATCATGGACCGGTCCATGGGCTCGGCCATATTCGTCTACACGCTGTTTGCCGGTCTGATCGCGCTGGGAGTGATCTACAATGCCGTACGCGTCTCGCTCGCCGAGCGCTCGCGCGAGCTGGCCAGCCTTCGTGTGCTGGGCTTCTCGCGGACCGATGTCAGTTACGTCCTGCTCGGTGAGGCCGCCTTCCTGACCCTGGCGGCCATCCCGCTCGGCCTCGTGATGGGGACCGCGATGGCCTGGGCGATGGCGCAGGCGATGAGCTCCGACTTTTTCCGCCTGCCCTTCATCATAGAAGCCGATACCTATGGCTATGCTGCGCTCGTCCTGATCGTGATCGCTGCAGCGAGCGCGCTCATCGTGCGCCGGCGTATCGACCGGCTCGACCTGGTGGCCGTTCTGAAGACCCGGGAGTGAGATAGTCGTCTATGCAGCTTCGATTCCGCACCGTGTTCTGGTCCGTGGCCGGGCTCGTCGTCCTCGCGCTCATCGTCTGGGCATTCTGGCCGAGGCCGGTGCCGGCCGATTTCGCCGTGGTACGCCGCGGCGAGATGGTCGTGAGCGTGCGCGACGAAGGCTATACCCGGGTGCGCGAGGTCTATGTCGTGTCCGCGCCCCTCGCGGGCCGGGTGCTTCGCGTCGACTCCGAAGCCGGCGACCGGGTCGAGGCCGGAGAGGTCCTCGCCAACATCCTGGCGTCGGACCCGGCCATGCTCGACGTGCGTTCGCGCAGCGAGGCCGAGGCGGCGCTGCGCTCGGCCGAAGCCGCTCTGGGTTTCGCCGCGGCCCAGCTCGAAGCCGCACGCGCCGAGGCCGAGCTCGCCGCCCAGGAGGCCGAGCGCATGGAGATCCTGGCCGAGCGCGGGACAATCAGCCAGGCCATGCTGGACCGGGCCCGCACCACGCTGCGCCGGGCCGATGCAGCTTTGGCTACCGCGCGCGCCAATCTGCGCATGCGGCAGGCCGAGCGGGACGCGGCCGAAGCGCGGCTGATACGGCCGGACGCGGCGCCGGCCGGTGAGGGCGTGGTGGAGGTCGCAAGCCCCATCGACGGTCAGGTCCTGCGCGTGTTGCAGGAGAGCGAGGCGGTGGTTCAACCCGGCACCCCGCTCGTCGAACTGGGCGATCCGGCGGATCTGGAGATCGTCGCCGAGCTGCTGTCCACCGACGCGGTCCGCGTCGAGGAAGGCGCGGATGCCCTGATCCATGCCTGGGGCGGGCCGGTTCCCCTGCGCGCCGAGGTGCGCCGCATCGAGCCCTTCGGCTTCCTGAAGGTCTCCGCGCTGGGCGTGGAGGAACAGCGCGTCAATGTCATCCTCGACCTGCTCGCCCCGCGCGAGGAGTGGATGAATCTCGGCCATGGCTACCGGGTCGAGCCGGAGATCGTGACCTGGCGCGGCGAGGATGTCGTGATTGCTCCGGTGGCGAGCCTGTTCCGCCATGAGGGCGGCTGGGCGGCCTTCAGGGTCGAGGAGGGCCGTGCGCGCCTGACCCCGGTGGAGATGGGCCGGTCGAACGGGCGCGAGGCCCAGATCCTGTCGGGCCTCCAGCCCGGCGACACGCTTGTTCTCTATCCCAGCGACCGCATCGAGGACGGCGCCGCGGTCGTGCCGCGCGAGGGCTGAGTCTCAGGTCGGCAGCTCGACTTCGATGATGTCCGGGCTGCGCTCGGCATAGTCGAGGGCGTAGTCGAGTTCGGCCTGCGTCTCGGCGTGCAGGTCGATCATCGGTTCGCCGCGCTTCACCTCGCTGCCGAGCCGGACATGCATGTACACGCCCGCCGCCCTGGCGCGCGGCGCGCCGGCGAGCTTGGCCAGGCGCGCCAGCTTGCGGCTGTTGATGTGCACGACGCGCCCCGAGACCGGGGCGGGCAGGGGCTGGGCATGCTTCGCGACGGGCGGCGTGCGCAATCCGCCCTGGGCCTCGCAGATGCGCTGGAACTTCTCCCAGGCCCGCCCGTCGCGCAGGGTTTCCAGTGCCAGCTCGAAACCGCGGCCCGGCTCCGCCTTGCCGCCGATCTCCAGCGCCGCGCCTGCGATCCGGGCGGCGCGCCGGCGCAGATCGTCGGGTGCTCGTCTGTCGTTCTTCAGGATCGCCAGCAGGTCGTGCGCTTCCAGCGCCGGGCCGATGCCGCGGCCCACCGGATGGGAGCCGTCGGTGATCAGGCAGGTCGTCTTCAGCCCGAAGCGGGCCGCGACCGCGTCGGTGAGGCGGGAGAGCCGTTCGGCATCGTCCTGGCTGCGGATCTTCGCGGTCGCGCCGACGGGAATGTCGATGACGCAATGGGTGGCGCCCGCCGCGATCTTCTTCGACAGCACCGAGGCGATCAGCTGGCCCTCGGTATCAATGTCCATCTCGCGTTCCACCCGCACCAGATGGTTGTCCGCCGGGCTCAGATGCACCGCCCCGCCCCAGGCGATGCAGCCGCCCTCCGCCTTCACCACGCGCTTGAGGGTCGCCATGTCCAGATCGACCGGGGCCAGCGTCTCCATAGTGTCGGCGGTGCCGGCCGGCGAGGTGATGGCGCGCGAGGAGGTCTTGGGAATGGTCAGGCCGTGCGCGGCCACAACGGCCACGACGAGGGGCGTCGTGCGGTTGCCCGGCAGGCCGCCGACGCAGTGCTTGTCCATGACCACCGGTTCCTCCCAGTCGAGCCGGTCGCCGGCCTCCACCATCGCCCGGGTCAGCTCGTAGATCTCGGTCTCGTCCAGCGCGAAGGCCGCGCTTGCGGTCAGGAAGGCGGCGAGGTGGACCTCGGTATAGCGGCCCGCGACGATGTCGCGCACGATCGCGTCGAAGGCCGGCCCGTCGAGCCGGTGTCCGTAGATGCGCCGGCGCACGTGGGACAGCGATTCCAGCGCCGGGGCGTGGCGCACCTCGACGGCCTCGCCCTCCTCGACAGCGAGAATCTCCCAGGCGCTCTCCGAGAGCCCCGCCTCGTCGGGGGCCAGCATGGCCTCGCCCTCGACCTGGTAGAGCGTCGCGATCACCTCGTGCCCGCCGCTCGACAACAGGACCTGCGAGCGCGCCGACAGGCCTTCGGAGCGGCAGACCGGGCAGTCGGCGCGCATCACCACGATCGGCTCGCTCTGGGTATGCAGGCGCAGCCGGCGCGCGCGCAGGCTCGGGCGCGGCCGGGACGGGACGGCGTGCGACAGGCTCATAGCTCGAACACCTGTTCGGGCCGGGGGACCCTGGCCTCCCAGCCGAGTTCGCGCCGGATGCGCACGCGCAGCGCGTCGCTGGCTTCCGGTTCGCCGTGGACGACGAAGACCCGCGCCGGCGCGGCCCTGAAGCCGGACAGCCAGGTCATGAGTTCGTCGCTGTCGGCGTGGGCGGACAGCTGGGACATGTCGACGATCTCCGCCTCGATACCGATCCACTCGCCATGAATCTTCACCTCGCGCTTGCCCGCGAGCAAGGCCCGCCCGCGCGTGCCGGCCGCCTGGTAGCCCGCGAACAGGAGCGTGTTGCGCGGGTCGCGCCCGAACGCCTTGAGATGATGCAGGATGCGCCCGCCGGTCGCCATGCCGCTCGCGGAGATGACGACCTTGGGATAGGCGCTCGCCGTGATCGCCTTGGACTGCTCGACATCGCGCGTGTACTCGGCGATGGCGCACATCTGCCGGCAGCTCTCCCGGTCGAGGCGGTGATCGGCGAGGTGGGCGTGCAAGAGGCCCGTCGCGTCGATCGCCATCGGGCTGTCGAGATAGATCGGGGTGGAATCCAGCCGGCCCGCCCGCTTGAGCTGCCAGAGATAGTAGAGCAGGAGCTGCGCGCGCCCGACCGCGAAGGCGGGGATCAGCACCGTGCCGCCGCGCTTGAGGGTGCGCTCGATCACGTCGCCGAGCCGGTCGACCGGATCGCCGGGCTCGTGCACGCGGTCGCCATAGGTGGATTCCACGACGATGTAATCGGCCCGCTCGACCGGCTCGGGGTCGACCATCATGGCGTCGCCATAGCGCCCGAGATCGCCGGAGAAGACGATGCGCCGTCCCGCCCAGTCGATCTCCGCCGTGGCGGCCCCCAGGATATGGCCGGCCCGCCGGAAGCGCAGGCGCGCCCCGCCCGGCAGGGCCGTCTCTTCGCCGAATTCGGCGAGGGTGAAGTGTTCCAGGCTCGCCTCCGCGTCCGCGAGATCGTAGAGCGGCAAAGCCGGTGAGTGCTTGGAGAACCCCTTTCGATTGGCGTACTCGGCATCCTTCTCCTGCAGATAGCCGGCGTCGCGCAGGATCAGCTCGGCGACGTCGCGCGTGGCGGGTGTGGCGAAGACCGGCCCGGTGAAGCCGTCGGCGACGAGGCGCGGCAGATAGCCCGAATGGTCGAGATGGGCGTGGGTCAGCACGACCGCGTCGATGCTGGACGCAGGAACCGGCAAAGGCTCCCAGTTCAGCTCGCGCAGGTTCTTCAGGCCCTGGAACAGGCCGCAATCGACGAGGATGCGCCGGCCGTCATGGGTCAGAAGATGCTTGGAGCCGGTGACGGTGCCGGCACCGCCGAGGCAGGTGAGCGTGAGCATGAGCTAGAAGCGGGCTTTCTGAAGAACGGCCGGGTCGCCCCGGCCTTCGATGGCGGCGGCTTCCGCCGCGGAGAGGAAGTCGCGGGCGACCCGCCGGACCAGCGGCGCACCGGCCTCGACGAGGTGGGCCCAGCTCGACCGGTTGGCGAACAGCATGCCGGGCACGTCCAGCGTCCCGCCGCGGCTGATATAGCCGCGCGCCGCGGTGTGCCGGGGTCCGCCATCGAGGCGGCGCAGCAATCCGATCATCGGCTCGGGCCGGGTATGGCAGGCGAGCACGCGCGGCAGGCCGGCCGGAAAGAGCGCTTCGAGCGTCTCGTCGTCGGCGGTGAAGCCGGCCTCGATCTCGTCCCTGGGCGCGCGGAAGCGGGCGGGCTCGCCGAGCGCCGTGACAAGGGTCTTCACCCCGGACGCCTCGAAGCGCGCCGCGGCCTTCAGCGCCTCCTCCAGCTGGTAGGCGCCGATGGCGACGATCTGCAGCGCCGCCTGCGAAGGCGTGCCGCGAACGGGCACCGCGCCGTCTCGCGCGAAGCGCCGGGCCGCCTCCGCGTCGAGCCGGTGGGGCAGGTCGCGCTTGGAGACCACCAGGCAGGCGATCTCGCCTCGCCCGGCATAGACCTGAGACAGGCAGGCCACGGCCGAGTTGGCATCGACCGGGAACATGACCCGCGCGGTGTCCGACATCTCGCCGAGGAGCGCCTCGCCGATCGTGGGGTCCTGGTGGGACTGTTCGTTCTTGGCGTTTTCCCAGGTGTGGGAACTGGCGATCAGCGGCACCGAGATCCAGCCGGGCGCCTGGCCCGTCTCGCGCTGGCGCCGGGCGAAGACGATCTCCTGGCGCAGCATGCCGAGCATCTTCGTGGCGAAGGCCTCGTAGCTGACGATCAGGCCGAGCCCGCCCTTGTTGGCGAGCGCCGCGCCGGCGACCGCCTCCTCGTTGAGCGCGGTGATCACCGCGCCGTCGACGGCTTCCGCGACGCCCTCCTCGGGCACGTTCACGCGATGCTTCAGCCGGTCGAGCGTGCCGCCCATGTGATTGGACCGCAGCTCGTCGGGATTGCCGACGCGCACGCGCAGATGCGGGTTGGCGTCCACCAGCCGGACGAAGAAATCGTCGACCGCCTGCATGGCGCAGCCCGGCGGCTCGCTCAACGCATGCCAGCGCGGCTCGGGCAGGTCCGGCGCGCGCGGCCGGCGCAGCGCGAGCGGATGTCGGCTTTCGCGCGGGCGGCCCTGGGCCGCGTGCGTGGCGAGCGCCGCGACCGCCGCCTCGATCTCGCCGGCCGGCACGAACAGATCGCGCGCCCCGGCATTGAACAGCGCTCGCGCGGCGGCGTCGCGGTGCGGATTGCCGGGCAGGGGCAGGTTGTGCGCCTCGTTCCGGCCCGCACCGGGAAAGCCGAACCCCTTCACGGTCTCGGCGATGACGTAGGGCAGGGGGGCGGGATAGGTCCGTTCCGGGCCGGACTTGAAGGCCTCCAGACGGGCCTCGGCCTCCAGGATCGCCCAGGCGAAGGCGGCCGGGTCGCGCCCGTCGATGAGGACCGGATCGAAGCCGTTGTGGGCGAGGTCTTCGGCGAGCCAGGCCGCGCCGCCTTCCTGCGCGATCTGGGTGCGCTCCTCGATGCGCCGGCCGTTGAGGATCATCACCGGCACGGCGAGGCCGCAATCCTCCGCCCGCCACCAGCGCGGCGACCAGTCCGATCCGCGCTGCTCCTCGAACGCCCCGTCGCTCAGGAAGGCGACGAGACGCTCGCCGGGCAGGGGCATGTGGATGTACTGCACCCCGGCAAAGCCGAGATAGCCGCCTTCCGCGATCGCCCCCGCGGTGAACGGCCCGGCATGGCTGCCGAGCGGCACGCCCGCATACCCCTTCGCATCGATGGCGTAGGAGTAGAAATCGGAGACGAGCCGGGACAGCCCGGCCTCGCTACGGTCATAGCGGCCCTTCTGGGCCGGCGAGACGTCGCCGGTCAGGGCGTTGACCGCCTCGATCGCGGCGACGCAATGGCCCTGGCCCATCAGCCAGGCGCGCGTATGTCCGCAGATCGCGTTGGCCAGGAGATAGCCCGCGAAGGCGGGCACCATGTTGAGCGACCCGCCGGTATGGCCCTGCGGGTCGGGCTTGAAATCATCGGCTTCCAGCGGCGCGCCGGACAGATCGACCCGCCTGGCGTAGGTCATGTGCGCGACGGTCCACATCCCGGCGCAGGCCAGCCGGTCCGCGGCGGCGAGAAGCGCGTAGAGCCGGTCGGGCTCCATCCGGCCCGAGGCGGCAAGGGCCGCGATGCGCTCCACCGTTTCGGCCTCGTGCCGGATCGGCCCGTAGCCGGCGCGCCAATGTTCGAATGCGCTCATGGCTTGCCTCCGCCGACGGCCGAGCCCGGCGTCCAGGGCGGCGGATCGCTGGCGGGAAAGGACTCCCGGCCCGCGCGCTCCACCGCGTCTTCCGGCTCGGGCTCGCGGCGCTTGCGCACGAGACCCGGCCGGCCCGTCCCGGGCGATGCGAGCGCCTCGGCCAGAAGCGGGGCGAGGCTTATCGCATTGCTCTCGTGAGGCACGCTGTCGGTCGAGACGATCTGACGGGTGACGGCCTTCAGGCGCGCATACGCATCGCCGGCGAAGAGCGGATGGATGACCGCGGCGACCGGGCGCTCGAGGCCGGCCTCGACCAGCTTCGTCGCCGCCTCGATCAGCGTCTGGCCGGAGGAGGCGATGTCGTCGACCAGAACGGGCTGGCGGTCCTTCCATTGCGACAGGTCGGGCAGGGCGATCTCGACGCTGCGGTCGCCGTGGCGAATCTTCTTCAGCACCGCATGCGGCGCGCCGATCCGCTGCGCGATCGCGCCGACCCATTGCTCGCTTTCCTCGTCCGGCCCAATCGGCAGCGGATCCTTCACCTCGCGCCCGATCCAGTCGGCGATCAGCGGCGCGGCATGCAGCGCCGTGGCCGGGATGGTGTAGAGCGCATCCAGTGCCGGATAGCGGTGCAGGTGCGGATCGACGGTGACGAGCCGGTCGAACGAGGACGAGACCAGGCGCGCGAAGCTGCGCGAGCTCACCGCCTCGCCGGGCCGGAAGCGCTTGTCCTGACGCATATAGGCAAGATAGGGAGCGAGCAGCGTGACCGAGCGCGCCCCGAGATCGCGTGCGGCGTCGGCCGCGAAGACCAGCGTCAGAAAGGCCGGATCGGGATCGGCGAGCGTGCACACCAGGACGACGTCCCTGCCGGAGACATCGCCGGCAAGCCGGACATAGCTCTCCCCGTCCGGGAAGCGGCGCACGTCCGGTTCGGCGATCTCGAACCCTGCCGCTCCTGCCACGGCCCGTGCCAGGCGTTCGTTTCCAGGCAGGGGGAGGACCAGATGCATGCCGCACTCACCAGGGTGTTGGCCGAATACCGGCCGTCACCATGGCGCGAACGCTGGCGGTTGCAAATGCGGCATTCGCGTCGCGCTCAGTGCTGCGGCGTGACCAGCTGCCAGTCGAGCGTCTGTCCCGCCGCGAGCGGGACGATGGTGCCGTCTTCGGCGTAGGGCAGGGAAGCGGGGATGGTGTTGCCCGCGCGTTCCAGCCTGATCATGCCGGTATTGCGCGGCAGGCGGTAGAAATCGGCGCCGAACTGCGAGGCGAAGCCTTCCAGCCGGTCGAGGGCGCCCAGCTGGTCGAAGATCGTGGCGTAGAGCTCGATCGCGAAGGGCGCGCTGTAGCAGCCCGCGCAGCCGCAGGCGGTTTCCTTGGTCGCGCGCTCGTGCGGTGCGGAATCGGTGCCGAGGAAGAATTTCGCATTGCCGCTGATCGCCGCCTCGCGCAGCGCGCCCTGGTGGCGCTGCGCCTTCAGGATGGGCAGGCAGTAGAGGTGCGGGCGGATGCCGCCGACCAGCATGTCGTTGCGATTGTAGAGCAGGTGCTGGGGGGTGATGGTCGCGCCGACATTGGCCGGCGAGGACAGCACGAAGTCCACCGCCTCGGCCGTGGTGATGTGTTCCAGCACGATGCGCAGGGCCGGGAAGCGGTCCCGCACCGGGATGAGGTGGCGCTCGATGAAGACCTGCTCGCGGTCGAAGATGTCCACCCCGCACTCGGTGACCTCGCCGTGCACGAGCAGCGGCAGGTCGCGTTCCTCCATGCGCTCGAACACGCGGTAGAGATTCTCTATCCGGCTAACCCCCGAGGCCGAGTTCGTGGTCGCCCCGGCCGGGTAGAGCTTGCAGGCGTGGACGAAGTCGCTGTCGGCGGCCGCGTCGATCTCCTCCGGCGTGGTGCGGTCGGTCAGGTACAGCGTCATCAGCGGCTCGAAGGCGTGGCCTTCGGGAAGATGGGCCAGGATGCGCTCGCGATATGCGGCCGCGTCGGCGACCGTGGTCACCGGCGGCTTCAGGTTCGGCATGACGATGGCGCGCGCGAAGCACCGGCTCGTGGCAGGCACCGTGTAGCGAAGCGCCTCGCCGTCCCGCAGGTGGAGATGCCAGTCGTCGGGCGTGGCGATTTCGAGAACGGACATGGGGTGCGGACCTCGGCCTGGAACGTGCGGCGGCGCAGAAAGAGCACGGCCGCGATCTGATACATAATCGCACCGCTGCATAACAAGAACCGGCCTGCGGCGATATCGACGCAGGCAACGGCTCCGGCGGGGCGGCGGGCGGTCTTGTGATCAGCCGGACATTTGCCGGTGGCCCGCACTCGGCTAGGGTGGACGCAAAGAACATCCTGGGAGGTATCGTCTTGAAAACCAAACTCTTTGTAGGGTCTTGTCTGATCGCCCTCGTTTCCGGGCTTGCCGCGGCCGGTCCCGCCGCGGCGCAGGAGGCTCCGATCGTGCAGCCGGGCGCGCCGGGTGAGGACGTGCGCCGGCTGAGCGCGGAAGAAGCCTCGCGGATCGCCGCCAACCGGTATAGCGAAGACGATGTCCGCTTCATGCAGGACATGATCCTGCACCATTACCAGGCGGTGCAGATGGCCGATCTCGTGGAGGGCCGCACCGCCACGCCGGAAATCGTCGCCATCGCCGGGCGTATCGACGCCTCCCAGGCCGACGAGATCGCCTTCATGCAAGGATGGCTCGCCGAGCGGGGCGAGCATGCGCCCGACCCGGCGAACGATCCCCATGCCATGCACCACGGCGCACGCCACGCGCAGATGGCGGGCATGGCCACGCCCGCCGAGATGGAGGCGCTGGCCGCGGCGAGTGGGACCGGCTTCGACGAGATGTTCCTGGGCCTGATGATCGCCCACCACGAGGGCGCGGTGGAGATGGTCGACCACCTGCTCGCCCAGCGCGGCTCGGCCTACGACCCCGTGCTGTACGACTTCGTCAACGACGTGCGCGGCGAGCAGCAGGCCGAGATCCGGCGCATGGATACGCTTCTCGCCGGGCTGTCGGACGATCCGCGCAACGGCCTCGCGCCCGGCTTCCGCGATGCGGGCCAGGCGATCTCCAATCTCGAGCTGGTCGCGAGCCTGCCCAAGCCGACCGGCTTCTTCGATCCGGAGAACCCCGCCGGCCTGCCGCCGGAACTGCCCTCCGGGGAGGAGGCCGAGGCGGAAGGCGGCGAGGAGGACGAACCCCGGTTCGCCGAGCGCTCGCCCTTCCTGAGCTTCTCCAACACCGACATGGCGTTTGCCGGCGACCTGCTGGCGGCCGGCAATTATCACGGCTTCAATCTCTACCGGCTCGGCGGCGACGAGCCGCGCCTGATCAGCTCGGTCGTCTGCCCGGGCGGGCAGGGCGATGTCTCCATCGTCGGCGACCTCCTCCTCGTCTCGGTGCAGGACACCCGCGCGCGCATCGATTGCGGCCGTCAGGGCGTCAGCGAGGAGGTCAGCGCGGAGCGCATGCGGGGCCTGCGCATCTTCGACATCTCCGATCCCCTGGCCCCGCGCCAGGTCGGCCTGGTGCAGACCTGCCGAGGCTCGCACACCCATTCGGTGGTGGCCAGCGACGAGGAGACGATCCTGGTCTATAATTCCGGTACGAGCTCGATCCGTTCGGAAGAGGAACTCGCCGGCTGCGTCGAGGGCCTGCCGGGCGACGAGAACACGGCCCTGTTCTCCATCGACGTCATCGAGATTCCGGTCGACGACCCGGCCGCGGCGCGCATCGTCGACAGCCCGCGCGTCTTCGCCGACGACGAGACCGGGCGCATCGCCGGGCTGTGGGCCGGCGGCGATCACGGCGAGGGGACGCAGACCACGCGGCGCACCGACCAGTGCCACGACATCACCGTGTTCCCCTCGGCCAACCTCGCGGCCGGGGCGTGCTCGGGCAACGGCATCATCCTGGACATCTCCGATCCGCGCGCGCCGAAGCGGATCGACGCGGTGGTCGACCAGGGCTTCGCCTACTGGCACTCGGCGACCTTCAACAACGAGGGCACCAAGGTGATCTTCACTGACGAGTGGGGCGGGGGCGGACGCCCGCGCTGCCGCGCGCAGGATCCCGACACCTGGGGTGCCGACGCGATCTACGAGATCGAAGACGGCCGCCTCGAATTCGCGAGCTACTACAAGCTCCCCTCCGCCCAGTCGGAAACGGAGAACTGCGTCGCGCACAACGGCTCGGTCGTGCCCGTGCCGGGTCGCGACATCTTCGTGCAGTCCTGGTACCAGGGCGGGATCTCGGTGATCGACTTCACCGACGCGGCCAACCCGGTGGAGATCGCCTTCTTCGACCGCGGTCCGGTCGATCCGGACGTGCTGGTCTCTGGCGGATACTGGTCGAGCTACTGGTATGACGGGCGCATCTACGCCACCGAGATCGTGCGCGGGCTCGACGTGTTCGAACTTGCCCCGAGCGAGCATCTCACCGCGAACGAGATCGAAGCGGCGGCGCTCGCCGACCAGGGCGAGGCCTTCAACCCGCAGCAGCAATTGCCCGTGAGCTGGCCGGACCACCCGGTCGTCGCGCTGGCCTATCTCGACCAGCTCGTGCGCGAGGGGGCGCTGTCGGCCGAGGCGGCAGAGCCGCTCTATGGCGCACTCGCGAGCGCCCGCGAGCACGTCGAGGCGGGATCGGGCGATACGGCTCTGGCAGCGCAGCTCGACCGTCTGGCCCGCGACCTGTCCTCGCGCGAAGCGGGCTCGACCGCCGCCCGGCGGATCACTGCACTGCGCGATGTCATGGACGCGGTCGCGGACGTCCTGCGCTAGGCCATCGCGGGTCGAGTACCGGTGTGGAAGCCGCGATCCCGGCCGATCGCGGCTTCTGCCCGTCTGCTGCCGGCAATCTCGGCAGCCGGCCGGGCGGTGACGGATCGCGGGCTCCTCGCGCGGAACCGTTCGCTGGGCGTGTCCCTATCTGACAGGGCAGTTTTCGCGTATGCCGCGCCCGGGAGCTCCCGCCGGGAGCCACGCCCCGACTCGAAACGAGGAAGACGTCCGTTTGAAACATAATGAACAGAAGAGTTTTGCCGACCGGCGCAAGGACGCCGAGGCGGCTCGCGAGAAGCTTCTGAAGAAGTTCAAGGCCGCGCCGGGTGCCGACGATCCGCGCATGAAGGCCAAGGCGGCCGAGCGCCAGGCGACCGCCGAACGGCGCGAGCAGAGACAGGCCGAGCGCGATCGCGCCAATGCCGAAGCGGCCGAGCAGGACAGGCTCGACGAAGCCGCCCGCGCGGAAGCGGAGAAAGCCCGGGCGATCGCCGAGGCTGACCGTCTCGTGACCGAGGAAGCCGAGCGCAAGGCCGAACGCGACCGGCGCTATGCCGCGCGCAAGGCCCGCCGGCGGTAGACGCGTGCGGCTCGGCTCACGCCGGCGCGCTTTTTCATCACCGGCGTGCGGCACGCGCTGCCGGGAAAGCGCTTTGCGGGACTTCCTTCGCTCCTCTTGCGGGGCCGGACGCGCTCCGGTCGGTACGCCTCAACCCCCGGCAGGGATGAAGTTGCCGTCCGAAGCGGCGGAGCGGGACCGGTTCCCGGCTCAAGGCTCTCCCAGCCGCTCGCCCGGGGCGAGATCGGCGCCACGCGTCAGGGCGATGGCGTATTCGAGGCTGGCGGCGATGCGCCGGGCGCGTTCGATGAATATCTCGGCGGCGCGTGGCGGGCAGACCTCGCGGGCGGTGGCCTCGAACAGGGCCAGCCAGCGGTCGAAATGATCCCCGCAGACCGGGAGAGGCGCGTGTTTCGGCATCGGCCGGCCGTGATAGCGCCCGGTGCCGAGCACGACCGATGACCAGAAGGCGTACATCTGCCGCAGATGGGGCTCCCAGTCGGCGATCTTCGCCGCGAAGACCGGGGCGAGCAGCGCGTCCTCGCGCACCCGGGCATAGAAGCGGTCGACGAGGCGCTCGATCATCGCCTCGTCTATTCCGATCGCGTGCGCGAAGGCTGCGCGCTGCGCCGCGCGCGGCGCGGCGGCGTGCGATTTGAAGCTTTCCGGGCCCATGGGACGAGTCCGCTAGCACGCGTAGCGCGGGCGGCAAACGCGGCGGTGCAGCACATGTGGCAAAATTGCACCGGGCTTCGCCGCGCACTCAGGTGCACGGGGGAACCGGGCGCGGGGCCCCGCGTTACCTCGCCACGTCTGAACGCCCTTATGGGCGGCACCGATGTCTGGAGGAGGAAGAGCTTCATGCGACGCGACGTTTCCCCGCGCATTCTTTACGGCGCAATCGCGCTTCTGCTCGTGGTGGTCGGCGCGCTCGGCTACGCGCTGTGGCAGGAGAGCCGGACCGAGACGATCGAGTTTTCCATCGGCGAGGGCGAGCTCGAAGTCCACGAGGGCTGAGCGGCCCAGGGGGTATGCAGGAGACGGCGATGCGCGCCTACAAGCTGATCACGGCGTTCGGCTCCCCGGCGTCGAACAAGGTGCGCGCCTATCTGCGCTGGCGCGACCTGCCGTTCCGGGAAACCGCGGCGACCGCGCTCGTGCTCAAGTCCGAGGTGCGCCCGCGCCTGAAGAATGTGAAGGTGCCCGTCCTGGTCACGCCCTCGCACGAGACGCTGCAGGACAGCCGGCTGATCTTCGACGCCGTGGAGAAGAGCGAGCCCGGCGAGCCGCTGTCGCCGAAATACGGCCACCACCGCTTCGCGATGGGGCTGATCGAAGCCTTCGGCGACGAGGTGCTGGCACCGGCGGCGGTGTACCATTTCTGGTCCGGCAATATCGCTGCGGCGGCGGGCGGGCTGGGCGCGATGGTCTATCCCGGCCTCGAGCCGGACCTGCAGCGGCGCTATGCGCGCATCCTCTCCGGCCAGCTGATGAACGCGCTGGAGCAGCGCGGCTTTTCCGCCCGCACCGCCCGGCGCACGCGCGCCCTCCTGCAGCGCACGATCGCGGCGCTCGAGACCCATTTCCAGTCCAGCCGCTTCCTCCTCGAGGACCGGCCGTGCAGCGCGGACTTCAGCCTGTTCGGTGCGCTCGCCCTGCTGCGCGAGCTGCTCGACGGATCGGACAGGACCCTGCCGGACTCCCCCAATGTCCGGCGCTGGATGGCCGACGTGAACGCGCCCTGGGACCAGGTGGGCGGGCGGTACCGCAAGGCCTACGCGGTGCCCGAAAGCCTCGCGGCGGTCTGCGAGGTGGCGGCCGGGGCGTTCCTGCCCGAGGCGCTGGAGACCTGCGGGGCCGTCACCGAGTGGGCCGAGTGCAATCCGGGACGGATCAACCTGCCCGCCCGGCTCGGCAAGCGGAAGATCCCCGCCGACGAGGGCGAGACGGTGCAGCAGCTCCGGCCCGCCACGCAGTGGGTGTTCCAGCGTGTGATCGCCCCCCTCCACGAGGACCTGCCGGATGCGCAACGCCGTGCCGGCGAAGAATTGCTGGGCGCCATCGGCTTCAAGCGCCTGGCCGAGTTCCGACCCGAGCGCGATGTGCTCCAAGAGCACCACGAATTCACCGTGAACCTCAAGGCCGCGCTTCCCTCCCGCGAGGAGAGCGAGGCCTCGCGCGAGGTGACGGGCGCCCTGCTCAAGGCCCGCGAAGGCGCCGAGGCGACCCGCGATCTCGACCGGATGATCCTGGGCTGAGGCTCAGGCGGACCGTGCGAAGCCGGCTTGCGCCTCACGGTCGTGCGTGTGTCCCGGAGCGCGATGCACCGCGCGGATGCGCCTGAGGTGTTCGACCATGGCCGCGGTGCGGTCCCGGTCGCCCGTCGCCTCGAAGGCGCGCTTGGCCGCGTAGAACGCGTCGAACGCCCGGTCGAGCAGGCCGGTGTCCTTGCGAAGCGGGTACAGGCAGAGCAGGGTTTCGGCCATCTTCGCCTGGCTGGCGGCATGGGCGGCGGGCTGAGCCTCCGCCCCGCGCCGGCAGAGCGCCTCGCTGAAGGCGTGAAGCGCAAGGTCGAGCACCTGCGGATCGCGCTTCAGCCGTCCCAGCGCGCAAAGCGTGATGCCGAGCGCGTGCTGCGCCGCGGCCCAGCGCCCGGGGTCCGTGTCCGGGTCGGTCGAAGCGATCGCCTGTTCGAGCGTTGCGGCCGCCTGCTCGAGCAGGCCGGAATCCTCCCTCAGACGCCCCTCGGCGGCGACCGTCACGCCGAGGGTGAACAGCAGGCCCTGGCCCCGTTCGGGGTGATCTTCCAGCGGCAGGTAGGCCATTGCCTCGCTGAAGCACGCGGCCGCGCGGCTGAGCACCGCCGGCTCGCGTCGATGCTCGCCCTGCGCCTTCAGGGCATGGCCGAGCTGGAGCTTCGTCTCCACCCACTCCGCGACGTCGATCTCGGGCCGGCGCACGCACAGCGCCGCCTCGAACGCGCCGACCGCATGGTCCAGCAGCGCCGGATCCCCCGTCCGCGCAGCGAGGGCACGCTGGACGGTGCCGCGAAGGTGCTGCAGCCTCGCCCATGCCAGGGGATGCCTCGCCCGCGGCGTGTGCCTGAGCGCGAGCGACAGCTCGCCCTCGGCGTCCTGCAGCCGGCTGGCCTCGCCGGTCAGCCGGGCAAGTTCGCGCAGGCCCTCGGCCATGAGCAGGCGGACCCGCGCAGAGCCCTCCAGATCACCGGCACGCACATGGATGTCCTGTGCATCGCGGCAAAGGGCGATCACTTCGCGCAGCACGCCTTGCTCGCCGCTGTGGCCTGCATGTCCGAGCAGGGCCAGCGCGAGGCTTTCCTGCGTCGCCGCGCGGTCGCCGGGAAGCCCGCCGCGCTTTCGCAGCTGGAGCGCCTCGCGCAGCGCCGCGATCGCGTGCGGCCAGTGGGCCGGGTCGCGGCTGGCCTTGAGCGCGTGTACTCCGCCCAGCCGGTCCTGGATCAGGGCCCATTGCTCGGGCGCGCTGTCCTCGGTGAAGACCTCCGCGGCGCGGGAGAGGGCCGTGACCGCCTCGTCCAGCATCGAGACGTCACCGCTCAGCCGGGCGGCGAGTTCGATGGCGGCGGCGAAGTCGACATGGCCCTGTGCCCAGCTGACGGGGCTGCGAGATGCGTCGAGCAGAGTGAAAATCTGGCGATGGGCCTGGGCCGAGGCGAGCGCGAGGGAGATGTCGCGGAAGCGGTCGGCGATCGCGGTCAGGGCCGTCGCCGCACGCAGCCGGATGCCGGTAGAGCCCGCGTCGATCTCCGGCCGCCTTGCGAAAGCGATCTGGACCAGGCGCAGCTGGGCGGTGCGCCGGTTGTCCAGCGCTCTCCGCTCGAGACGGTCGAGGGCGCGCTGCGCGATGTGGACATCGCCCGAGCGCAGGGCGCTGTCGATATCGTGATTGCGCCGTCCCGTCGCGGCCGGATGGATCGACAGGGCGAGGATGCCGGCCGCGGCCAGAACGGCGAGGCCGAGGCCGGCGCGGAGCGCCGCCGCGATCAGGCCCGTCTCTCCAGGCGCCGCAAGCCCGGGCAGCACCGCGGCGGCGAGCTCGCGCGCCACCGCCGACAGCGGCAGGAGCGGGGCGGCCAGCGAGGGCGCGGGCCAGTCGACGGCGGCCCGGATCGAGCCGGCTGCCAGGACGAAGCCGAACACGGCCAGTCCGGCCAGGCATTCGCCTCTTGTGCGGAGCGGATCGATCGCGGCCCGTCCCTCGTCGGCGAGGCGGCGCGCCTCGCACCTGTCGAACACGGCAAGGCGCCAGAGGCCGGCGAACAGGATCGCCGCAAGGCCGGCGCTTGCTCCGGCCATGACGGGCGGCCCGAGCAGGGCACCCAGGATCAGCGGGAGGGACAGCGCGGCGAGACTGGCCCGGCGCAGGCCGGAACGGCGAAGCCGCAGGCCGGTCACGGTGCGGCAGGCCTGTCTGAAGCGGGCGTCGGCTGCGCCGAGCGCTCGGGCGGCGGCTTCAAGCCGGGCCGGCGTCAGGAGGCGCCGTACACCGATAGCGGCAAGGATCACGAGCCCGCCGCAGGCGAGCAGCAGGCCCGACGCCATCACGGTCATCAGGATCGAGACGGGGTCGGCATGGCGCAAGACCGTATCCATCGCAGGCTCCGGCCTCACGCTGGGAAAGGCCGCCTCTGTTGTTGAGAGGAAGACCTCGACGCTGCGCCCGCCCCCTTAACGAGGTGTTACCTCCCGCCGCGCCGGGTTGCGTGCATGGCCATTGCCCGCCTTAAAACCGTCCGCGCGGTTAACCGGGGGTTTCGCGCACCGGTTAACCGCGGTGAACCCTGGCGCGGCGCATTGGTCGCGATCCCGGTGGCACGAGGTTCTAGCTCAGCGCGCCGTCCGTGGCGCGCCCGGTCAGCGTGCGCCGGGCAAGCGGTCCTCTCAGCAGCAGGATCAGGCCGGCGCAAAGCCAGCTGACCACCGCCGCGACGAACAGGGCCGGGGAGGTCTCCACCGGCTGTGCGTCCTGCCAGGCCGTCGGCGTCTCGATCCCGAGCGGGGTGAAGAGGTGGAAGACGATCGCCCCGCTCATCACGCCGATCGCGATCAGCGCGCCGAGACTCTGGGAGAGGGCGGCGTGCGCCTCGCGGCCCCGTGTCACGACCACCAGCGCGGGCAGCACGACCAGCAGCAGGGCGGCGGCCAGCTCGGCAAGGCCGATGATCCAGGGCCCCGCCGGATAGAACAGATCGATTCCCGACCAGTCGCGCAGCGTGGTGAATATGTGGCGCGGGGTTTCGTGACCGGTGAACTTGAAGCGCAGGGAGTCGATGAAGATCGCCGAGATGAACAGGGCCGCGGCCCAGCTGGCGAGGCGGGTTATGGAGGGCATTTGAAGCTTCCCGGGCGGGTGGATGACCGGTGGGCATACTAGCCTGCAGCGCCCGCACGCGCCGCTCACGTTTCGCGACCGGCCGATCACCCCTTCGTGTGCGCGCGGCCCCTTCCATCGCCGCGCCGCATGCTTACCTTCCCGCGCGTTCGTTGAAGGGAGACATCCGTCATGGCCGAAGCGATGAGCACCGCGCCGCAGGGCGAGACCAGGGCCGAGGCCTATGTGCGCCTGAAGAAGGAGATCGCCAGCATCGTGGCGGGCGAGACGAGCGAGACCGCGCGCTTTGCCACTGCCGCCTGCCTGCTCGCGCACGCTTTCGCGCCGCGATTCTTCTGGACGGGCTTCTACCAGGTCGATCCCGACAAGCCCGGCGAACTCGTCGTCGGCCCCTACCAGGGCACGCTCGGCTGCCTTCGGATCCCGTTCGGGCGCGGGGTGTGCGGCGCGGCGGCCGAGACGGGCGAGACCCAGCTCGTGCCCGACGTGCACGCCTTTCCCGGCCACATCGCCTGCGACAGCCGCAGCCAGTCGGAAATCGTCGTGCCGGTGTTTCGCGCCGACGGTTCGCTCGCTGCCGTGCTCGATGTGGACTCCGCCGACAGGGACGCCTTCGACGAGACCGATCGCGACGGCCTCGAGGCGATCTGCGAAATCCTGCTCAAGGCCTAGAAAAGTCCGAGGAAGCGCTTCTTGCGGATCCTGACCCGGACCTTGCCGGCGCCCGCCTTGCGTGCCGGGGACACGGCCGGCGCCGGCTTGCCCGCGAGCGCAGGCGACTTGCCGGGCAGGCGCGGGGCGGGCGGGGCGCAGACATCGGCGTCGCACATCGCCCCCTCCATCGCCGCGGTGCCCAGCACCGAGCTGACGGAGAGCCGCTCGGCGCCCGCCTCGGCCAGGCCGAGGCGCTGGCGCACCGCGCCGCGGAACTCGGCCGAGCGCGCCTCCAGGCGCGAGCGGCGTTCCTCCAGCTCGGCCAGGCGCGAGAGATCGACGGGGCGCGGGCTGCGGATGGCGCCGGACTGGCCCTCCATGCGGGCCTTGGCGAGCGCGGCGCGCGCGCGTTCGATGTTCAGCCGGGTGTTCTCGGTGACCATGATCATCCTCCCGTCCTCGCCGTCAGGATTTGCGAGCATACCATTCTACCCCGGCGGTGCGCGAGATCATAACCACATCGACATCCCCGCCGACCCCGGTCTGGGTCATCTGGAGAGAACTCTTCAGAATATTCAGTTCCACCAGGGCCTTGGCGGTTTCCGCCAGCTGGCGCTTGCCCGACGCGGCCACAACCGCGATGAACGGATTGATGAATTCTTCCTGTGAAAAACTCTGGCTGCCGCGGATGAATTCCATGGTCAGCTGCGGCAGGGCGGTCGCCTGAAGCTTCTCCATGATCCCGGCCGCGCGCTCGCCCTCCACGCCCGCCTCGGTAAGGGCCTGTTCGGCCGCCGCCTCGTTGGTGACGAGGTTCATCGCGATCATCATGTCGAACATCAGGGGATGCACGCCGCGCAGGAAGGCGTGGGTCATGTCGGCCTGGGCGAAGGTGCGCACGAAGGCGCTCGGCCCGTCATCCACCCCGACGCGGGTGGTCTCGTCGTGGGCGCGCTTCAGGATGCCGTCGACCAGGATAGAGGCGTAGAAGTGCTCGTAGACGGGGAAGACGTCGTCATTGCCGAAGCCGGCGAAGACCAGGCCCGCATAGGGTTCCAGGAAGGCCGGCATTGTGGCGAGCATGTAGGCGAAATCGAAGATCTTCGCGCGCGTCTCCTCGCCGCGGCCGAAATCGCCCAGGGCATCGGCGAGGATCGCGTCGATCATCTCCCCGTAGAGCTCATAGAAGCGGTCGCGCGAGAAGCCGGCGAGCACCTCGACGGGCTGGCGCTCGGTGCCGGCCTCGTCATGGGCGAGATGGGCCCGGTAGAGATCGAGCGCGGCGTCGAAGGCGGCCTCGTCGGTCTGGTACGGGCTGCCCGGATACATGCGCATGGCGCGGGCATGGTTCAGCACGGTCAGGACCGCGAGGCGCATCAGCTCCTCGAACTCGGCGCGCTCCTCGGCCTCGGGAAACAGGCGCCGGTTCCCGTCGATGAAGGCGAAGAAGGCCTTCGCGCACTCCTGCACCGTGTCGAAATCGGTGTCGCCATGCTGCTTGTTGAAGGCGTGGGCGATGTGCGACCAGGACCGCCCGATGACGTCGCCGCGCGAATAGACCATCAGCGCGATGGTCTTGGTCAGCGGCAGGATCTTCTCCGCCTCCAGCGTGACGACCGGCTCGGGCCCGCCGCCATAGGTGACCGCGCTGTCGGCCGCGAGCACCACCGCCTGGCGGTTCATGATCATCACTTCCGACGTCATCGGCCCTGTCCCCTCGTGTCTCGCTCCGGCGCGCCCCCTCGGCGCACCGGGCTCGCCGGTGCGCACCCTAGCCGAGCGTTAAGACCCTGTTAAGGCAGGCCGCGCCGGAAACAGCGTTAACGCGGCGCCTTGGCCGGCAGGCGCGGCGAAAAGGTCACGGCCGTTCGCGCGCCGGGGAGGGGGCGGAGATCAGCGGTGCGAAGGCCTCGCGCAGGGCGTCCGTGGCTTCCAACGCCGGGCGCAGCCCGGTCGCGGGGACGCCCCGGGCATGGGCGAGAGCGGCGACCCGGCCCTGTCCCAGATAGAGCGTATCCGGCTCCATCGCGGCAATCGGATCCTCGTAGGCGCGCTCGGCCGGTATGATTGTCCAGCCACGAGTCCTCAGCTCGCGCGCGAGATCGTCGGAAAACATCGCGGCGAGATCGTTCTCGTGCAGGAGGAGCACGTGGCGCGGGGAGCGATCGAGATGTCGCCGGGCGATCGCGTCATAATGCTCGGCGGCATCGGCGAGCATGTCCACATACAGCTCTCGCAAGCCCTCCCAGTCGACGCTCTGGCCCGCCGCCACGGCATCGTTGGCGAGGCGGTCGAGATAGAAGTCGAAATTGTCGACCGTTACATATCCGATCGTGTAGCCGAGCTCTGCGAGCCCGGAACGGGCCGCATCGCGCTGTGCGCTATCCGAGCCGTGGTTGAGATAGGGAAAGCGGAACCAGGGGCGGAAGCCGTCATGGGCGCGCAGGATTGAATCCGCCGTGCGTACGTCGTCGAGAAATGCGTCGACACCGGCGGTGTGCAGGTTCATGTGGCTGTGGGTGTGATTGGCGATCACATGGCCGGCCTCGGCATAGGCGCGCAATCGCGCGGCGCCGCTGGCGTCGATCCGCTCGGTGACGGCGAAGAACGCCGCTCCCTCAACATCGGCCTCGTCCAGGGCCGCGATAAGCGCCTCGGTACGGTCCACGCCCGTCATGATCGCGGTGTCCCGCCAGGGCGGGTCATCGTAGGAGAACGCGATCTCGCGGCTTTCGCCGGACGGGGCCTGAACCGCGAGCAGGATCGCGATACAGAACGGTGCCGCGGCGTTCATTGGAACAGCTTCCGCAGGCCGGTGGACAGCGCACGGGGAAAGACGCTGGCATGGGTCTCCCCGTCGAGTTCCTCGACCTCGTACTCGATGCGCGTGTCAGGCCACGCTTCGAGACGCTGGCCGAAGCGCCGGAGATCGCTGACCATGGCGCGGCCGTTTTCCGGCTGTTCCTCGTAGGCCCCGACCGCAAGATAGACGCGGTTGCGCTGGCCGGCCTCGCCTGGCCCGTGCTCGGCCTCGTAATCGAAGATCCAACCGTCATGATACCAAAGGCTCGGCGAAACCGAGATCGCCTGGTCGAACAGGTCCGGCTCCGTCAGCAGGGCATAGATCGCGAACAGCCCGCCATAGGAATGGCCGACGAGCGTGCGTGGACGCTGTGCGGCAGGGAAGTTCGCTTCCACATAGGGCACGATCTCCGTCTCGATCGCGTCGAGGAAGGCCGGCGCGCCGCCGCTTTCGGCCTGATAGCGCTCGCCATACCCGTCATCGGGGTCGAAGACCGGCGTGTAGTCGCGCGAGCGGTTCGACCGATAGCCTTCCTCCGTCTTGTCGCGATAGGCGATGGAGACCACGATCAGGTGCGGAATGCGGTTCCGGTCGGCGAGGTGCTCGGTGATATTGGCGGCGAGCGCGAATGAATACTCAGCGTCGAGCAGGTAGACGACCGGGCAGCCGTCCTCTCGCGCCCGGCATTCCTCCGGGACCTTCACATAGAGCTCGTACTCGATGGCGTTCGCCGCCGCCGGGAGAGCGTGGACTTCCGTTTCCGGCAGCACGAAAGGGTCTTGAGCACCGGCCGCGCCGATGCTCAGCGCGGCAAGCGTCGCGGTCGCGGCGATTGTCAATTTCATAAAATTAATCCGTCCCTTGCTTCGCCCCCGGCTCGGGGAAGACTAGCAAGCGGGAAGAGGTGGTCTAGTGACAATCTTCAGCAAGGCAGCCCTTCATTCGCCCCGCGCCCTGACCTCGTCGCTCGCCAGCTCCCGGTCGAAGAAGGCGCGGATCGTCCGCAGCAGGTGTACCTGCAGTTCGGGCGGGCGGATGCCGTGGCGCTGGCCGGGATAGGTCATCATCTCGAACAGCTCGCCGCGGCGCTGCAGCTCGGCATACAGGCGCGTGGAGTGGTCGAAGGTGACGTTGTCGTCGGCCATGCCGTGGATCATCAGGGTCGGCGTCTCGTAGCCCTCGACATGGGTGAGGACCGCGCCCGTCTCGTAGCCGGAACGGTTCTCCTGCGGCATGCCCATGTAGCGCTCGGTATAGTGGGTGTCGTAGAGGCTCCAGTCGGTGACCGGCGCGCCGGAGACGGCGGCCTCGAAGCGGCCGGGCGCCTGCAGCGTGGTCATCAGGGTCATGTAGCCGCCATAGGACCAGCCCCACAGGCCGATGCGCTCGGGATCGACGAAGTCGAGCCCCTGCAGGTAATCGAGCCCTTCGAGCTGGTCGGCGACCTCCACCGTGCCCATGCGGTCGTGCAGCGCCGCCTCGAAGGCATGGCCCCGGTTCCAGCTGCCCCGGTTGTCGAGCTTGAAGTAGACATAGCCCGCCTGGGCGTAGATCTGGTCGCGCAGCGGCGTCCAGGTCTTCGTGACGCGCTGCACGTGGGGGCCGCCATAGACCTCGATGATGGCCGGGCAGGGGCTTTGCGCCGTGCAGTGGTCCGGCCGGTACATCATCCAGTGAAGCTCGGTTTCCCCGTCCGCGGCGGTCAGCGTGCCGTATTCCGGGGCGACATGGCTGTCGCGATACGGCCCATAGGGATGATCGGCGTCGAGCGCGTTCTCCTCGATCCAGGCGATGGGCGCGCCGAGCCCGGTATAGAGCCCGGTCCGCGGCGGGGTCGCCGGATCGCGATAGGTACCGATGAAGGCCTGTGCGCCCTCGCCGAGCGTGACGCTCCACCAGCCCTGCCCTTCCGTGATCTGCTCCGGCGGGCTCTCGCCGTCCACGCGCACAGCGTAGAGATGGCGCTCCAGCGGGCTTTCCACCCAGCCCTCGAAATAGACCGTCTGCCCGTCCGCGGAGAGGCCGGACAGCTCGTCGACCACCCAGTCCCCGCTCGTGATCTGCACCAGCTCGCCCCCGGGCGTCATGCGGTAGACATGGCGGAAGCCCGAGCGCTCCGAGGTCCACAGGAAGCCGCCATCCTCCAGCGGCGTGAAATCGTCGGTGAGATTGATCCAGGTCTCCGCCTCCTCGCTGAGCGCAACCTGCGTCTCACCCGTCGCCGCATCGGCAGCGAGGATGTCGAGCCGGGTCTGCTGGCGGTTCTGGCGCTGGACATAGACGGTGGAGGAGTCCGTCGACCAGTCGACGCGGGCGAGATAGATGTCGTTGTTGTCCCCCAGATCGACCTGGCGGCGCGCCGTGTCCGCGGCCTCCCCCGCGATCGTGCGCTGAAGGTCGAAGACGAACAGGTCGACGATGGCGTTGGCCGTGCCGGCCCGCGGATAGCGCTGCTCGGTGACGGTGAAGCCGTCCGGCTCGAAGCCGAAGCGCTCCACGATCATGACCGGGTTCTCGTTGACGCGCGCCACGGCGATCCGGGTCTCGTCCGGGCTCCACCAATAGCCGGTATAGCGCTGCATCTCCTCCTGCGCGACGAACTCGGCCATGCCCCAGCTGACCGCGCCGCCGCCGCCTTGCGTGATCTGGAATTCCCGGTCGCGCTCAAGGTCGTGGACCCAGAGATTCTGCTCGCGGATGAAGGAGACATAGCGCCCGCCCGGGCTGACCTTGGCGTCGGTCTCGAAGGCCTCGGTCTGCATCAGCCGGCGCGTCTCGCCGCTCTCGACATCGACATGGAAGATGTCGCCGTCCAGCGGGACGAGGATCGCCTCGCCGGCCTCGTCCCAGGAATAGCTCACCACGCCGGAATGGGTGATGCGCGCGCGCTCGCGGAACTGGATCTCCGCCTCGGTCAGCTCGCGCTCCTCCGGCGCCAGGGCGCTGGCATCCACGAGCCGGTAGGTGCGCCCGTCGGCGACATCCATCGCCCACAGGTCGAGCACGGTGCGGTCCTCCTCCTTCGGGCGGGTGAAGGTGACGCGCGTGCCGTCGGGGGAGAATTTCAGGTTCTGCGGCGCCGGCCCGTCGAGCGAGGGCGAGCCGTAGAGCCGCTCGATGGTGAGGGCTCCGGCGGCGGCCTGCCTTGCGTTGGCGCTGCCGGCCTGCGCGCGGTCGCCGGCCTCGCCCGCGCCGTTTGCCGCCCCGTCTTCGCGCGCGCCATCGGCCTGCGCACCCTCGCGCGGCTGGCCGGGTTCGTCCTGCAGGCCGCAGGCGGTCAGGGCGAGGGCGGGAAGGATGAGGGCGATCGTGCGCGTGAGCATGGTGTGATCTCCGAAGTGACGGCCGGACCCGGAACGCTAGCCGGAGCAGGCCTCGAATGCCAGAGCACGGGAGCCCTTCGCGCGTTCGGGACGTTGGAACCGGGCCAAGCGTTCATAGCCGGACGGAGGGCGCCATGAGCTATATCGCCAATTCCAGCCTGCCCGAGGAGGAGGTCTGCTACCGCATCGGCCTGCACTGGCTGGTCTGGCTCGCCTCGATCCTGGTCACGCTCGCCCTGCTCGCCGTCCTGGCCGCGCTCCTGGCCTATGACGTCACGGTCTGGCTCTGGGCAGTGCCGATGATCTTCATTCCGTTCGCCTGGTATCCCTTCATCTCGCTGGAGCGCGGCGTCACGACGCGCCGCGTGGTGCAGAAGACCGGCATCTTCAACGTGGAGACCGAGGAGATGCAGCTGCCGGCGCTGGAAACGGTGGAGTTCGAGCGGAGCCTTCTCGGCCACATCTTCCGCTACGGCACGATCGAGCTCACCGGGCGCGGGGTGAGCGACCTGCGCTTCGAGATGGTCCCGGACCCCTACGCGGTGAAGAAGGCCGTCGAACGGGCGCAGAAGACCTGGCGCGAGGGGAAGGGGGCGGGCTAGCGCAGAGCGCAAACCATGCCCGGCCTCATTGCCGTCCCGGCCTTCCTGCGTTATGAGCGCGGACTGAATTTCCCCTCATGTTCCCGAAGGAGCACCGGCGGCCGATGTCGTCCTATCAATACGTCTATCACATGGACAAGCTGGGCAAGACCTATCCCGGCGGCAAGCAGGTCTTTTCCGGCATCTCGCTGCACTTCCTGCCCGACGCCAAGATCGGCGTCGTCGGCGTGAACGGCTCGGGCAAGTCGACCCTGCTCAGGATCATGGCAGGCCAGGACCAGGACTTCACCGGCGAGGCCTGGGCGGAGAAGGGCGTGCGCGTCGGCTATCTGCCCCAGGAGCCCCAGCTCGATCCGGACAAGACCGTCTGGGAAAACGTCATCGAGGGCAGCGAGGACAAGAAGATCTACGACGCCTACAACGCCATCGCCATGAAGCTCGCCGAGGACTATTCCGACGAGCTCATGGAGGAGATGACGAGCCTGCAGGAGCAGGTCGACCGGCGCGATGCCTGGGACATCGATTCCAAGATCGAGATGGCGATGGAGGCCCTGCGCTGCCCGCCGGGCGATGCCGACGTCACCAAGCTCTCGGGCGGGGAACGCCGCCGCGTGGCGATCTGCCGGCTGCTGCTGTCCAAGCCGCACATGCTGCTGCTCGACGAACCGACGAACCACCTGGACGCGGAATCCGTCGCCTGGCTGCAGCACCACCTGGAGAACTATGACGGCGCGGTGCTGATCGTCACCCACGACCGCTACTTCCTCGACGCCATCACGACCTGGACGCTCGAGCTCGATCGCGGCCAGGGCATCCCCTACAAGGGCGGCTATTCGGACTGGCTGGAACAGAAGAAGAAGCGCCTCGAGCAGGAAGCGCGCGAGGAGACCGCCAAGCAGCGCGCGCTCGCCCGCGAGCTGGAATGGATCCGCTCCTCGCCGAAGGCGCGCCAGGCCAAGTCCAAGGCGCGTATCAATGCCTATGAGGAAATGCGCGACAAGGCGGACAAGGAGAAGATCTCCACCGCGACGATCCGCATTCCGCCGGGCCCGCGCCTGGGCGGCAACGTGGTCGAGTTCGACGGCGTGTCCAAGGCCTTCGGCGACAAGCTCCTGATCAAGGACCTCTCCTTCAAGCTGCCCCCGGGCGGCGTGGTCGGCGTGATCGGCCCCAACGGCGCGGGCAAGACGACGCTGTTCAAGATGATCACCGGCGCCGAAGCGCCCGACGAGGGCACGATCAGGCTCGGCGAGACCGTCAAGCTCGGCTATGTCGACCAGTCCCGCGACGCGCTCGACGGGTCCAAGACCGTCTGGCAGGAGATTTCCGGCGGCCACGACGTCATCGATCTCGGCGGCCACGAGGTGCCGAGCCGGGCCTATGTCGGCGCGTTCAACTTCAAGGGCGGCGACCAGCAGAAGAAGGTCGGCGTGCTCTCGGGCGGGGAACGCAACCGCGTCCACCTCGCCAAGATGCTCAAGGAGGGCGGCAACCTCCTGCTCCTCGACGAACCGACCAACGATCTCGACGTGGAGACCCTGTCCGCGCTCGAAGCGGCGCTGGAGGATTTCCCCGGCTGCGCCGTGGTGATCTCCCACGACCGCTTCTTCCTCGACCGGATCGCCACCCACATCCTCGCCTTCGAGGGCGATTCTCATGTCGAATGGTTCGAGGGCGCGTTCTCCGACTATGTCGAGGACAAGAAGCGGCGCCTCGGAACCGACGCGGAAATCCCCCACCGCATCAAGTTCCAGAAGTTCGAGCGGTAGGACGTCGCACGACGCCGGAACGATCAGCGGGGCGCCTTCGGGCGCCCCGTTTCGTTTGGGCCTCAGGTTTATCCGCCCCGTATTCGGATCGGCCTATACTGCGCGCCCGCCGTCCCGGACCGCGTCATGCCTCACGCCTCCGCCCTCGCTGCGCGTGCCGTCTCGCCGGCACAGCGCAAGGAGGGCAGGGTTGTAGTAGTCGTAGTAGGAGTCCGATTTTCCCACTCCGGGAGTCGTCTCTCACTCCACCTCCACCACCGCATCCACCTCCACGGCGGCATTCAGCGGCAGCACCGCGCAGCCGATGGCGGAGCGGGCGTGGCGGCCGGCCTCGCCGAACACCTCGACCATCAGGTCGGAGGCGCCGTTGATCACCTGCGGGATGTCGGTGAAGGCGGGGTCGGCATTGACATAGCCCCCGAGGCGCACGATGCGCTTCACCTTCGAGAGGTCCCCGCCGCAGGCCGCCTTGAGCTGGGCGATGAGGTTGAGCGCGCACACCCGCGCGGCGGCCTTGGCCTCGTCGAGCGTCAGGTCCGTCCCGACCCGGCCCGCGATCAGTCCGTCCCGGCCCTTGGAGACCTGCCCGGAAACGTGCACCAGGTTTCCCGACTGCACGAAGGGCACGTAATTGGCCACCGGCGCGGCGGCTTCGGGCAGGGTGAGGCCGAGTTCGGCGAGGCGGGATTCGGGACTCGTCATGGGGCGGGCTCCTTGAGTTTGAACGCCGAAGGCTTCATATCCGTTGAACACCCCGCGCGGCAATGCACCCGCGCCGGAGAAGAAACAGGCCGGGGGGCGAAGCACGAGGAGCCCGATGCGCGACTTCGCCGAAACGCCGATCCACGTCCACGACATCGCCTTCCACGCGGCCGACGGGCGGCGCCTGGCGGGGCGCCTGTTCGAGCCCGAGCGTCCGCTCGCGGCGATGGCGGTGTTCGCCGCGACCGGCTACCGCAAGGAATTCTACGAGGCCTTCGCACGCGCCGCGGCGCGCCAGGGCTGGGCCGTGCTCACCTTCGACTATCGCGGCCAGGGCGGGTCGTGCAACGGGCCGGCGCGCGAGGACGAGGCGACCATGCTCGACTGGGGCCGGCGCGACATGCCGGCCGCCGCGCGCGAGCTGAAGGGCCGCTATCCGCGCCTGCCGCTGGACATCGTGGGCCACTCGGTCGGCGGCCATTTCCTGGCGCTCCTGCCCGACGATGTGGAGGTGCGCCGCGCCGCGCTGCTCTCCTCCTCCTCGGGCTACTGGGGCAAGCAGAGCGCGAAGATCAAGTACACCGCCTGGGCCTTCTGGCGCATCGTCGGCCCGGCCTTCCTGGTCACTCGGGGCCATGTCCCCAAGGGGCTGATGTGGAAGGGCGAGGACCTGCCGCCCGGCGTGTTCCGCGACTGGCGCGACTGGGGCGTGCGCCCGGACTATTTCCGCGACCGGCTCGCCGAGGAGGGTCTCCTGCAGCGCTATGCGCGTTTTCGCGCGCCGATCAAGGCCTGGGTCGCCGACGACGACCCGATCGCGAACCGCGAGGCGACGCGCTGGCTGCTGGAGCAGTACGAGGCCGCCCCGACCGAGATGAAGCTCGTCAGCCGCGCCGATCTCGGGCGCGGCGCCATCGGCCATCATGGCCTGTTCCACCCGGCCATGGCGGACGTGTTCTGGCCGCAGGTGTGGCGCTGGCTGTCGCGCGAGGAAGGGGCCCGCGAGGCGGCCTGATTTCGCTCGCGGCGACTCTTCTGCGGTGCTAGAGCACGCATCCCGCCCGGAGATCTGCCGATGTACGTGCTCCACATCGCCAACAAGAACTATTCCTCATGGTCGCTGCGCGCCTGGCTGTTGCTGCGCGGGCTTTCGATTCCCTTCGAGGAGCGTCTGCACCCGTTCGATCCGGACGGGTCGAGCTTTGCCGCGTTCCGCGAGTTCTCGCCTTCCGGAATGGTCCCCTGCCTGGAAGACGGGCCGGTGAAGGTCTGGGACAGCCTCGCCATCGCCGAATACCTCGCCGAGGCTCATGAGGGCGTCTGGCCCGCCGGGCGCGATGCGCGCGCCTGGGCGCGCTCGGTCAGCGCGGAAATGCATTCGGGCTTCACGGCCCTGCGCTCGATCTGCTCGATGAGCGTCGGGGTACGCGTCCGTCTGGCCCGGATCGCGCCCGCCCTGCAGAAGGATCTCGACCGGATCGCCGAGATCTGGACCGAAGGACTCGCCCGCTTCGGCGGGCCTTACCTCGCGGGCGCGCGCTTCACCGCGGTGGATGCCATGTACGCTCCCGTCGCCTACCGCATCCGCACCTACGGGCTGGAACTCCCGGGGCCGGCCATGGGCTGGGCGGAGCGCATGCTCGCCCATCCCGCGATGGCAGAATGGGAGCGGGCCGCGATCGAGGAACCGTATCGCGAGCCGGGCCACGACGCCGAGATCGCCGCCCAGGGCGTGCTGATCGAGGACCGGCGCGTGCCGCCCGCGCGGACGGGGGGATGATCAGTCCTTCTTCAGCATGCGGCCCTTGAGCACGGCCGCGTCGCCGAATTTGCGTCGCGCCGCGTCCATCGCGCGCTCGGCCGCCGCGCGGCGAAGGGCACCGGTGTCCAGGAGGTCGCCGGCATCGCCGTGGGCCGGTTCGAGCTCGCTGTATCCGGCCCCGATCAGGCGGTATTTCACGCCGGGCTTCTCCCGGGCGAGCAGCTCGCGGGCATGGCGGAACAGCGTGTCGGCGAGCTGGGCGCTGTCGGACAGCGTGCGCCGGCGCGTCAGCGTGCGGAAGTCGGCGGTCTTCAGCTTCAGCGTCACCACGCGCCCGGCGATGGCCTTCTCCTTCATCCGGTCGGCGATCTTGACGCAGAGCGGCCAGAGCCGGTCCTCCAGCTCCCCGAGATCGGCGATGTCGGTGTCGAACGTGGTTTCGGCCGAGACCGATTTCCGCTCGCGCTCGGGCTCCACCTTGCGCGTGTCGATCCCCTGGGCGAGCCGCCACAGGCGCTGGCCGGCCTCGCCGTGGCGCTTGATCATGGCGTGCTCGCCGAGCTTCACGACGTCGGCGAGGGTCTTCAGCCCTTCGCTCTCCAGCTTCTTCGCGAACACCGGCCCGACGCCGTACACCGTGCCGACGCCGCGGGGCGCCAGGAAACCGGCCGCCTCGGCCCTGCCGATGACCGCGAATCCGTCGGGCTTGTCGAGATCGGAGGCCGTCTTCGCGAGGAACTTGTTGAAGGACAGGCCGACCGAGACCGTCACCCCGACCTCGCGTCTTATGCGGTCCTGCAGCCGGATCAGGGTCAGCGCCGGCGGGGCGCCGTGCAGGCGGGCCGTCCCGGTGAGATCGAGAAACGCCTCGTCGATGGACAGCGGTTCGACGAGCGGGGTGACGTCCTCCATCATCTCGCGGATGCGCCGGCCCTCGCTCGCATAAACGCTCATGCGCGGGCGGATCACCACGGCGTCGGGGCAGAGCTTCAGGGCCTTGAACATCGGCATGGCCGACTTCACGCCGTGAAGGCGCGCGACATAGCAGGCCGTGGAGACGACGCCGCGCCGGCCTCCGCCGATGATAACGGGACGATCCTCGAGGCTGGGGTCGTCACGCTTCTCGATCGAGGCATAGAAGGCGTCGCAGTCGATATGGGCGATCGAGAGCGCCTCGATCTCCCCGTGGCGCACCAGCCGGCGCGAGCCGCAGGACGGGCAGGCGGCGTGGCGGTCGTCCACGCCCGCGAAGCAGCGCCGGCACCAGCCCCTGCGCCCGCTCATGTCTCCTCCCAGAGCCAGGCCGCGCCGCGCACCCCGGAGGAATCGCCGTGATGATGAACCACCACCTGGGTGGTGACCTCGTCGGAGAAGACGTAGGCGGGAAGCGCCCGCGCGATCGCCGGGGCGATGCCGGGGATGTTCGACAGCCCGCCGCCGAGCACGATCACCTCTGGATCGAGGATGTTGATGACGGTGGCGAGCCCGCGCGCGACACGGTCGTGATGGCGCTCCAGCGTGGCGAGGCCATCCCTGTCGCCGCGGGCGGCGGCCTCGACGATGCCGGGGCCGGCGAGCGCCTTGCCGGTTTCGCGGGCGTGGTCGGCGGCCAGCCCCGGACCCGAGCACCAGGCCTCGATGCAGCCGGTCTTGCCGCACTTGCACTGCGGCCCCGGCACCTCCTCGCGCGAGGGCCACGGCAGTGCGGTGTGGCCCCATTCCCCGCCGAGCCGGCTCGCGCCCTCGTGCAGACTCCCCTCGATCACGATGCCGCCGCCGACCCCGGTGCCCAGGATCACGCCGAACACGCTCCTCGCGCCGGCCCCGGCGCCGTCGGCAGCCTCGGACAGGGCGAAGCAGTTGGCGTCGTTGGCCAGGCGCACCGGCCGGTCCAGTGCGGTTTCCAGATCGCGGTCGAGGGGATGGCCGTTGAGTGCGGTGGAGTTGGCATTGCGAATCAGGCCGGTGCGCGGGTTGAGCGAGCCGGGATGGCCGATCCCGACGGTCAGCCCGGTGCGGCCATACTCGGCTTCCAGCGCCGCGGTGAGCCGGGCGATCGCGTCGATCTTCGCAGCGTATCCCGCGGGCGTCGGCACGCGCCGGCGCACGGCGATGTCTCCGCCGCGCTCGAGGACGATGCCCTCGATCTTCGTTCCGCCAAGGTCGATGCCGATGCGCGCCATCGCGAGAAAGCCTGCTTGCGCTTGTGCGGGAGGTCAGCTGTTCTTATCTTGTTCCTTAACCAACCGGAAGTGCCTGACTCATCCTCCATTAAGGAAGATCATGTCTAATGCGCAGCGGATGGGAAGACGGCTCACGCCGGAAAAACGGCGGGGTGAACCGGGGAGGTGCGAAAGCGCCATGCTGCAGGTCATGTCCAAGAAAGTCCTGATCGTCGAAGACAACGAGCTCAACATGAAGCTCTTCAGGGACCTGCTCGAAGCCCATGGCTACGAGACCTATCAGACTCGCGAGGGTCTGAAGGCGCTCGACATGGCGCGCGAGCACAGGCCGGACCTGATCCTGATGGACATCCAGCTGCCCGAGGTTTCCGGTCTCGACGTGACCAAGTGGATCAAGAACGACGAGGAACTCTCCGAGATTCCCATCGTCGCGGTCACCGCCTTCGCCATGAAGGGCGACGAGGAGCGCATCCGTCAGGGCGGATGCGAGGGCTACCTCTCCAAGCCCATCACGGTGACCACCTTCATCGAGACCATCCGCAAGTTTCTCGGCTGAGGAGGCGCCGTCATGAGCGCGCGCATCCTCGTCGTCGACGATATCGAGACCAATCGGCGCCTGCTCGAAGCGCGCCTGTCGGCCGAGTATTTCGAGGTCGTCTGCGCCGCATCGGGGCAGGAATGCCTCGATATCGCGGGCAGCAAGGCGCCCGATCTCATCCTGCTCGACGTTATGATGCCCGGCCTCGACGGCTTCGCGACCTGCAGGCAGCTCAAGGCGGACGCGAAGACCCGGCACATCCCGGTCGTGATGGTGACCGCGCTCGATCAGCGCCAGGACCGCATCAAGGGCCTGGAAGCGGGCGCCGACGATTTCCTGACCAAGCCGGTCGACGACATCGCGCTTTTCGCGCGCGTGCGCTCGCTTCTGCGCCTGAAGCAGGTGATGGACGAGCTGCGTCTGCGCGACGGTTCCGGCCCGGTGCTGCCCGAGGAGGCCGGCGAAGGCCCGGTTCGCGGGCGGGTCGTGGTCATCGCAGGCGATGCGCGCACGGGCGAGCGTCTCGCCCGGAAGCTGCCCGCAGGCGTCGAGGCCCGCGTCGAGAGCGATCCGAAGACGGCCATCGAGACGGTGGAAGCCGGCGCCGATCTCGTCCTCATCGATCTCACCGCGAGTCAGTTCGACGGGCTGCGCCTGTGTGCGCGGATCCGCTCCGAGAGCGTCACGCGCAACCTGCCGATCCTGGCCGTCGTCGACGGGGACGCCGGCGAGCAGATGGTGCGCGCCCTCGACCTGGGCGTGAACGACGTGCTCGCACGTCCGGTTGATTCCGGAGAACTCGCCGCTCGCACCGCGACCCAGCTGAGGCGCGCGCGCTATGCCGCCCAGCTGCGCGACCGGCTCCACGAGAGCCTGGAGCTGGCCGTCACCGATCCCCTGACCGGTCTCTACAACAGGCGCTATCTCGCGTCCCGGCTCGAGCAGGCGATCGACAGCTTCCACCGTTCGGGCGAGGCGGTGAGCCTCATCCTGTTCGACATCGACCGGTTCAAGTCGATCAACGACAGCTACGGCCATGGCGCCGGGGACTTCGTGCTGAAGGCGTTCGCGCGCACGATGAAGGGCGAGCTGCGCGCCATCGACATCGCCGGGCGTTATGGCGGGGAGGAATTCCTCGTCATCCTCGCCGGTGCGACCGCGGGGGCCGCCTGCGAGGCGGCCGAGCGCGTTCGCGCGGCGGTGGCGCGCCAGACCTATTCGGTCAAGGCCACCGGCGAGGTGCTGAAGGTCACGGTCAGTGCCGGCGTCGCCCAGCTCGACGCCGGGGAGACCGCCTCGCGCTTTCTCGCCCGCGTCGACGCGGCGCTCTACGAGGCGAAGACCTCCGGGCGCAACCAGGTCGTCTGCGCCCGCCCGAAGGCTGCCTGAGCGCTGTCACTGATTTGTCACCGCTTCTTCGCGAAGCCGGCCTTGGCCTGCCGCGGCCGGGACGGCATGAGTTCGCCGCTGGACGCACTCAGGTCCAGGCGAGGCGGCGCGTACATGTCCAACCGGCACGACACCAGGTCCGAGGGCAGGGAAGAGACGATCCCGGCGGACGGGAATTTCCGCATGGCGGTCGTCCCGGAGCGCGGCTACGCGCTGATCGAGATTTTCGGCGATCGGTCGAGGGAGCGCGCCGATGCGGCCGCGCACGCATTCCACGGCGCCTACCGCGCCCACGGCCTGCGCGCGCTGCTGATCGATTCGCGTACCGCCCGATTCCCGGCCGACCTGATGAGCCTCGTGGATCGCTACTCGGCGTTCGCGGTGCGCCTGCCGCGCTCGCGCGTCGCCCTTCTCGTTGCCGATCCCAAGGCGCCGGCGCACATCCTCGCCGCCCAGGCGCTGCGTGCCGCCGGCCACGAGGTCCTGATCACCGTGCGGAAAACGGACGCCGAGGCGTTCCTCGCGGCGAGGCCGGGCTTCTAGCCCCGACGCAGAAAGGGCCGCACAAGGGCGGCCCTTTTCAGGAATTCCGACTGAAACGCAGATCCTACTTGATCTTGCCTTCCTTGAACTCGACGTGCTTGCGCACGACCGGGTCGTACTTCTTCAGGACGAGCTTCTCGGTCATCGTGCGCGCGTTCTTCTTGGTCACGTAGAAATAGCCGGTGTTCGCCGTGGAGTTCAGGCGAATCTTGATCGTGGTGGGTTTAGCCATGTCGCGCACCTAAGGAAATTCGTGGCGCGCCGGACCCGATCCGGCGCTGCGAGCCGCGGAACATACTCGCAAACGCAATTCTGTCAACGCCGCCTGCGGGCGAAAACCAGCACGGCAATCACGAGATACAGCGCGGCGGTGGCGGAGAAGGCGAGCATCAGCCCGCCGGGGTCCATCGCGTCCATCGCGGCGCCCGAGACCGGTGGGCCGACGAGCGAGCCGAAACCGTAGGCGAAGATGAAGGCGGCGTTGCCCACCGCCAGCATGCCCCCCGTGAGCCGTTCGCCCATCATGGCGAGGCCGAGCGTGTAGAACGCGCCTGCGATCCCGCCATAGAGGAAGATCAGCCCGAACAGGGCGGGCGTGAAGGCTCCGGCCGAAAGGATGACCAGCGGCAGCACGACGCTGGCCCCGGCGACGAGCAGCAGGGTCTGCGGCCGGCCGCGCCGGTCGGCGAGCCCGCCTATGGGGATCTGCAGCGCGATGCCGCCGAGCGCGCCGGTCATCGCGAGCAGGCCGACGAACTGGACGGTCAGCCCGAGGCGTTCGGCATAGACCGGGACAAGGGTGAAGAGACCCGTCTCCAGCGCGCCGTACAGCAGGCCGGCCAGGATCGCCGCCGGGGCGAGGCGCACTGCCGCGAGCATGGCGCGCGGCCCGCTCTCGGCCGGGTTCGGCGCGTCGAGTTCGGGGCCCTTGAGCAGCAGGATCGGAATGGCGCCGATCGCGAAGATGGCGAAGCCCGCAATCCAGGGGGTCCAGCCTTCCGCACCGAGAATCGACAGGACCAGCCCGCCCGATCCGAACCCGCCCGACAGGACGGTGGCATAGACCGCGAGCAGCCGTGCGCGCGCCTCGGGCTTGGCGAGCTGGTTGATCCAGGTCTCGCTGGCCACGAACACGACGGTGACCGCGAGCCCGGTCAGGAAGCGCAGGAGCCACCAGAACCAGACATCGCGCCAGACCGGAAAGAGGAGGATGCCGACGGCCGTGAAGACGAGGCTCGCCACCATCGCGCCGCGGGCTGGAGACCGGCTCAGCAGGATCGGGATGAAGGGCGTCGCCACGAGCGTGGAGAGCGCCGCCGCCGTCGTGTTCCAGCCGACGACGACCGCCGAGCCCGTCATGGCCTCGAGGTTCAGCGAGACCAGCGGCATCAGCAGACCGAAGCCGCAGCCCGACAACGCGGCGGCGAGCATCGCCGCGGCGAGGGAACGGGCGCGCCCGTGAAGGGGGTCGGTCAGCAGTCTGGCGATCATGGGGCGGGCTTATAGCCGGGCGATGCGCCGGCGTCCCGCCCTGTATGACACCATCAGGGGGCGCGGGCGTCCGCCGAGTGCGGGCAGGGCCATGGCCGCGAAGGGCTCGACCGGTGTGCCCTTCAGGGCGCGCTCGGCTGCTTCCGGAGAGAGCCAGACCAGCCGGTCCATGCTGCCGCGCACCTTCAGCGAATTGGTCACGCGCGCCAGCGGCGCGGCGAAGACCCGGACATGAGCCCGCTCGGGCGCCTCGACCGGCGAGATCGCGCGGCCGAGATAGGTGAGGGCCTCGCGGTCCGGTTCCAGGCGATGGCGCAAGAGCCGCGCCCAGAGGCCGGGCGAGGGCAGGTCGGTTTCCGGATCGAGGGCGGGGCGCGCGATCAGCATGCCGAGCCGCTCGAAGCCGGCGCGCAGGGCGGCGTCCATGAAGGCGGGCGCGCGCGTCTGCGGCGCGCCGAGACGCGTCTTCGAGATGCGTTCGTCGCCGGCCGGTCGGCCGTCGGCCCGTTCGAGCGCTGCCATGGGCAGGCGTGCCTCTCCGTCGACCCGGCCGAGCGCGAGCTTGCGCGCATGGGGATCGGCGATGATCAGCGCGCTCATGTCCTTTGCCCGTCGGCTCATAGCTCCTCCAGCTTCGGCCCCGACCTCGTGACCCGCGCGCAGCGCACCGGCGCGCGCCCTTTGAGGTGGGCATCCAGTTCGGCCAATACGAAACGGGTTATGATCGGAATGTCGAGGCTCCCCGCCTCCTCGAGGCTGACCCAGCGCAGGTCCTCCAGCTCGCCCGAGCCGGCGAGTTCGGTGCCGCCATGGACCGCTTCGGCGTCGGCGCGGAAGAAGAAGGCGTCGAAGCGGCGCGGCCGGCCGGGGGGCGTGATGGCCCGTGCGACGATGTCCAGGGGCTCTGCCGAGGGCGCCGCGCCGGCTTCGGCGAAGGGTGCCCATTCCGGCTTCGGCTTCTCGATCCGGCCCGGCTCGGCGATCAGCAGCCCCGTCTCCTCGGCGGTCTCGCGGATCGCCGCGGCGGCGGCGGCCCGGACGCGGCGCTCGGGCAGAACCCGGCTCAGCACTTCACGCACCTGCTCGCGCGGCTCGGAGGCGAGGGGCGCAAAGCCGTCGCGCCGGTCGACCCGTCCCCCGGGGAAGACGTACTTCTGAGGCATGAAGACATGCCCGCCCGAGCGCCGCCCGAGCAGGAGCTCCACCTCGCCGCGATGACGCTTGCGCGTCAGGATCAGCGAGGCGGCGAGCTTGGGGCGCAGCGGCCGCGATGTCGTTTCCGGTTTCGTTATGGCTCTACCGTCGGGCTCGGGGCTTGCGTTCCGGGCGCTGGCCCGGCTTGCTGCGGCCCTTTTTCGGGCGCGGCGAGGACCGGCGCCCTCTACCGGGCTTTGTACCCGATTCCGGCGGCGTCAGGATGTCCACGAGCAGCCCGCCCGTGATCGGCGCCGCCTCCACCAGGCGCACGGTGACGTCCATGCCGAGCCGGTAGGTCGCGCCCGTGCGCTCCCCGACGAGGGCGTGGGCGCGCTCGTCGTGGCGGAAGAAGTCGTCGCCGAGCTTGGAGATCGGGCACAGCGCGTCCGCGCCGGTCTCCGCGAGCCGGATGAAGGCCCCGAACCGGGTCACGCCGGTGATGCGGCCCTTGAACTCCTGGTCGATCCGGTCGGCGAGGAAGCCGGCGATGAAGCGGTCGGTCGCATCTCGCTCGGCGGCCATGGCGCGGCGCTCGTTGGAGGTGGTTTCCTCCGCGATCGCCTGCAGCTGGCTGCGTTCCTCGTCGCTCTGGCCCCCGTCCCCGAGATCGTAGGCGCGGATGAGGGCCCGGTGGACGGTGAGATCGGCATAGCGCCGGATCGGCGAGGTGAAGTGGGCGTACTTGGCGAGATTGAGCCCGAAATGGCCGATATTGTCGGTGTCGTAGACCGCCTGGGACTGGCTTCGAAGCACGACCTCGTTGACCGTCTCGTAGTGCGGGCCGCCCTTGGCGCGTTCCAGCACCGCGTTGAAGCGCTTCGGCGTGACGCGCTCGCCCTTGGTCCATTTCAGCCCGACATTGGGCAGGAAATCGGCGAGGTTCTCCAGCTTCTCCGAGCCCGGCTCGTCGTGGATGCGATAGATCATTGGCGTGCGCCTGGCCTCCAGCGCCTCGGCGGCGGCGACGTTCGCCTGGATCATGAACTCCTCGATCAGGCGCATCGTGTCGAGGCGCTCGCGTGCCTCCACGCCGGTGACATTGCCGGCCTCGTCCACCCTGACCTTGCGTTCGGGCGCGTCGATCTCCAGCGGCTCGCGCCGGTCGCGCTCCTGCTTGAGCGCCTGATAGGCGCCCCAGAGCGGATCGAGCACGTCGCGTCTGATCTTCTCCGCCGTCCCCTTGCCCTTGCCGTCGAGCGCGGCCTGGGCGGCCTGGTAGGACAGCTTGGCATGGCTCTTCATCCAGCCGCGGATGAAGCGGTGGGACTTCTTGCGCCCGTGCCTGTCGAAGACCATGCGCACGGCCAGACACGGGCGCTCTTCCTTCTCGCGCAGCGAGCACAGGTCGTTGGACAGGCGTTCGGGCAGCATCGGCACGACGCGGTCGGGCAGGTAGACCGAGACCCCGCGCTTCCTCGCGCCGCGATCGAGCGGCGAGCCGCCGGTGACGTAGGCCGCCACGTCCGCGATCGCGACCCAGACGACCCAGCCGCCCTCGTTCTTCGGGTCGTCGTCGGGCTGCGCGCAGACCGCGTCGTCGTGGTCGCGCGCCTCCTCCGGGTCGATGGTGATGAGCGGGATGTCGCGCAGGTCCTCGCGCTTGCCCATCTTCGCGGGCTTGAGCTTCTCCACCTGGGCGAGCTCGGCCTCGGCGAATTTCTGCGGGATGCCGTGTTCCTCGAGCGCGATGACCGAGCCGGCCCGCGGGGAATCGGCGGATCCAAGCACCTCCTCGATCACCCCGGTCTTCAGGCCGTGCGTACGCCCACCGGCTATGCGCACGAGGACGAGATCGCCGTCCTGGGCCTTCTCGCCTTCGCCCCTGGCCGGGACGAGTTCGTGCTTGGTACGCTTGTCGACCGGCTTCAGGCGCCCGCCGCGGCCGTGCTTGCCGGCCTGGTAGACGCAGAGGATGCGGTCGATCTTCTCCTGGCCGCCGAGCGGCCTGATCAGCCGGGCCTCGTAGCTGCCGTCATCCTCGCGCTTCAGTCGCGCGAGCACCTTGTCGCCGAGCCCGAGCGCCAGCGCGCCGGCCTTGCCCTTGCCGTCGGAGGGGGCAAGGCGGATGAGCGGGCCCTTGAGCTCGTCCTTGACCGGTTCGCAGATCAGCTCGCCGTCAATGTCCATGTCGGAGATGACCAGCACGGTTACCGGGGGCAGGCCGGAGGCGAGGGCGTACTCCTTGCGCCCGGTCTTGCGGATCGCGCCCTCGTCCTCGAGCCGGCGCAGGGCGTCCTTCAGCGCGGCGCGCTGATCGCCCTTCAGCGACAGCGCCCGCGCGATCTCGCGCTTGGTGAAGCGGCCTTCGCCGAGCTTCACCGCCTCGATGACGGCTTCGCGGGTGAACCCGCCTTCCTGGAATGGATCGTCGCTCAAAACGCCTGACTATGCCTTCTTCTTCGATGCGGTCTTCTTAGCCGAGCCGGACTTCGCCGTCTTGGCCTTCGTCGCCGTCTTCGAAGAACTCTTCCTGGCCGTCTTGCGTTTCGTGCCGCCCTTGGCCGCCTTCGCCTTTATCAGCTCGACCGCCTGGGCAAGCGTCACGGCTTCCGGGTCCATGCCCTTGGGCAGGGTGGCGTTGATCTTGCCGTGCCTCACGTAGGGCCCGTAACGCCCCTTCATGACCTGGATGGCGCCGCCCTCCTCGGGATGTTCGCCGAGGTCCTTCAGCGGTTCCGCTCCGCCGCGAGCGCCCCGGCTCTGCTTCTTCTCCTCGATGAGGGTGACGGCGCGATTGAGGCCGATCTCGAACACCTCCTCGATATTGGGCAGGTTGGCGTAGGTCTTGCCGTGCTTCACGAACGGGCCGTAGCGTCCGAGCCCGGCCTCGATCGGCTCGCCGTCCTCGGGGTGCTTGCCCACTTCGCGCGGCAGGCGCAGCAGCATAAGCGCCTTGTCGAGGGTCATGTCCTCGACGTCCCAGCCTTTCGGGACGGAGGACCGCCTGGGCTTGTCCTCGCCTGGAACGGCCATCTCGACATAGGGGCCGAAGCGGCCGTCCTTGAGGAACACCTTCTCGCCGGTTTCGGGATCCTCGCCGAGTTCGCCATCGCCCTCGATGCCGTTGCCAGAGCCGTCCGCTCCGCCGAGCTGGCGGGTGAAGCGGCAGTCGGGATAGTTCGAACAGCCCACGAAGGCGCCGTGACGCCCGAGGCGCAGCGAAAGCTGGCCCTCATTGCATTTCGGGCAGACGCGCGGGTCCGAGCCGTCCTCGCGCGGCGGGTAGATCAGCGGCGCGAGCGCCTCGTTCATCGCGTCGATCACATCCCCGATCCTGAGATCGGAAATGCCCTCCACGCTGGCCGAGAAGTCCGCCCAGAAGCGGCGCAGGAGTTCCTTCCAGTCGAGATCGCCGCTGGAGACCTTGTCGAGCTGGTCTTCGAGATCCGCGGTGAAGTCGTACTCGACATAGCGGGTGAAGAAGTTTTCCAGAAACGCGATGACGACGCGGCCTTTGTCCTCGGGCACGAAGCGCTTGTCCTCCATGCGGACATAGTCGCGGTCGCGCAGCACGGACAGGACGCTTGCATAGGTCGAGGGCCGGCCGATGCCGAGCTCTTCCATCTTCTTCACGAGCGAGGCTTCGGTATAGCGCGGCGGCGGCTGGGTGAAGTGCTGCTCGGTATAGGTCGTTTCCGCCTTCGCCGGGGCGCCCTGGCTCACCTTGGGCAGGCGGCTTTCCTTCTCGTCCTCCTCGTCGTCGCGGCCCTCCTGGTAGAGGGTGAAGAAGCCGTCGAAGGTGACCACCGATCCCGTGGCGCGCAGGGCCAGCGAGCCGTCTGCGTTCTCCAGGTCGATGGTCGTGCGCTCCAGCCGGGCGCTCTCCATCTGGCTCGCCACGGCGCGCTTCCAGATCAGCTCGTAGAGCCGGGCCTGGTCGGAATCCAGGCGGATGGAGCCGGGCTTGCGGGCAAAGCTCGTCGGGCGGATCGCCTCGTGGGCTTCCTGCGCGTTCTTGGCCTTGGAGGAGTACGCACGGGGGACGTCAGGCACATACTGCTCGCCGTAAGTCTCCCCGATCGTGCGCCGGGCGGCAGCCACGGCGCTTCCATCCATCTGCACGCCGTCGGTACGCATGTAGGTGATGAGGCCGACCGTCTCCCCGCCGAGATCGACACCCTCATAGAGGCGCTGGGCGGTGCGCATGGTGCGCGCGGCGTCGAAGCCGAGCTTCCTTGCCGCCTCCTGCTGAAGGGTGGAGGTGGTGAACGGCGGGGGCGGGTTGCGCTTGGTGGGCTTCGCCTCGACCGCGGCGATGGTGAAGTCGGCGGACCTGATCGCTCTCTCGGCGGCGCGCGCGCGCGTCTCCTCGCCGATGGTCAGGCGCGTGATCTTCTCGTTCTCGAAGCGCGTCAGCTTGGCCCGGAAGGCGTCGCTGCCGTCCGAACGCACATCGGCCTCGACCGACCAGTACTCCTGGGGACGGAAGCGCTCGATCTCGCTCTCGCGCTCGGTGATGAGGCGTAGTGCGACCGATTGCACCCGGCCGGCCGACTTGGCACCGGGCAGCTTGCGCCAGAGGACCGGGGAGAGGGTGAAGCCCACCAGATAGTCGAGCGCGCGCCGGGCGAGATAGGCCTCTACCAGCTCCATGTCGATCTCGCGCGGATGGGCGATCGCCTCTTCCACCGCCTTCTTGGTGATGGCGTTGAAGGCGACGCGCTGGATCGTCTTGCCCTTGAGCGCGCGGCGCTTGTTCAGCGCTTCGAGCAGGTGCCAGCTGATCGCCTCGCCCTCGCGATCCGGGTCGGTGGCGAGGATCAGGCGGTCGGCGTCCTTCAGCGCGTCGGCGATGGCCTTGATCTTGGGGGCGGACTTGGCATCCACCTCCCATTCCATCGCGAAATCCTCCTCCGGCCTGACCGAGCCGTCCTTGGCGGGCAGGTCGCGAACGTGGCCGAAGCTCGCCAGGACCGTGTAGTCCTTGCCGAGATACTTGTTGATGGTCTTGGCCTTGGCCGGGGATTCGACGACGACGACATTCATGGGGAAAGACTCGACAGGCTGGTCCGGCCGGAACGCCCGGCGAACGGCGGGGGAAGTTGAGGTAGGCCCTCGGCCAAGTCAACCAAGGTCTGCGCTTGCACGCGATAGTTTTATTAGATAACGATACCTGCAAAGGTTGTTATCTGCCCGGTGGCACCCATGTCGCGCTCTTTCGACGATCCGCTGACCCATATCGGGGACATGCGCCATGAGCCCGCCACGGCCGCGGGCTATCTCGTGGAGCTGCTGGATTCCGCCGCCCTCCTGGCGCTCGCAGCCGATCTTCCCAATTCGAGCGCCATGCTCTCGGCCTGCGCGAAGCTCGTCGAACAGGAATGCCTCAACGTCACGAGGCGCGAGCCGGTCCAGCCGGGCCGGCGCTAGCTTTCCGGCCAGGCCATCCGTGCCATCCCGCCAGGCAAGAGTTCGGCCCGCCCGGCGAGTTCGAGCTCGACGAGGGCTGCCATGACCGCCTGCGGCGAGGCGCCGAGCTGTCGCGTGAGTTCGTCGCGCGAAATCGGCGTGGGCGAGAGCAGACCGGCCACGCTCTCCCGGATCGCGTCGGCCTCGGCCTCTATGCGACCGGGCTCGGGCATGTCGTCCTCATAGTCGTGATCGCCGGGCTCCTCGAAGCGCGGCCGGCTCGCGCCCTGCAGCACGGCGATGACGTCCTCGGCGCTCTCCACCAGCGCCGCACCCTCGCGCAGCAGCCGGTTGGTCCCCTTCGCCCGCGGATCGAGCGGGGAGCCCGGCACGGCCATCACCTCGCGGTTCTGCTCAAGGGCATAGCGCGCGGTGATCAGCGTCCCCGAGCGTTCGGCCGCCTCGATCACCAGTACGCCGAGCGATAGCCCGGAGATCAGCCGGTTGCGGCGCGGGAAGTCGCGCGCGCCGGCCTGGTAGCGCGGATGGGACTCGCTCACCACGAGGCCCTGTTCGGCGATGGCCCGGTAGAGCGCTTCGTGCTGGGGCGGGTAGATGTGCTCCAGCCCGCCGGCGAGAACCGCGATCGTGCCGGTCTCCAGGCTGGCGGCGTGCGCCGCGCCGTCGATGCCGCGGGCAAGGCCGGAGACGATGACGATGCCGCGCTGCCCGAGTTCGCGCGCTATGGTCCCCGCGAATCTTATCCCGATGCCCGAGGCATTGCGCGAGCCGACCATGGCGCAGGCCGGCTTCGCGTCCGGGTCGAGCGGGCCGAGCACCGAGATTACCGGCGGCGGCGGATCGATGACCGCGAGGCCCTTCGGGAAACCCGGCTCGCAGGCGCACAGGAGACGCGCACCGATGCGCTCCAGTGCCGCGATCTCGTCCTCGGCCTCGCTGCGGGAGACGACCTTCATCGGATCCACGCGCCCGCCGCGCCTGGCCAGGCGCGGCAGCGCCTCGATGGCCGCCTCGGGTGCGGAGAACCGCTCGATGAGCTTGGCGAAGGTGACCGGTCCGACCCCCGGCGTGCGCGCGAGACGGAGCCAGTCCGTGCGCTGGCCCGCCGAGAGGTCGCGGCGCTTCACGTCTTCTTCGCCCCGATGCGCGGCTCGGTGCCGTTCAGCAGCCGCTGGATATTCGCGCCGTGGCGCCAGTAGAGCAGGGCGGCGAGGAAGACCGCGAGGATCGCCACGTCCTCGCGTGCGAAGGCGAGCGCCAGGAGCGGAGCCGCCGCGGCGGCCACGAGCGCGGAGAGCGAGGAGATGCGCGCCACCAGCGCCATGCCGAGCCACGTGGCGCAGACCAGCAGGCCGACAGGCCAGTGGGCGGCGATGAGGGTGCCGAGGAAGGTCGCGACGCCCTTCCCGCCCTTGAAGTTGAGCCAGATCGGGAAGCAGTGGCCGAGAAAGGCCGCCCCGCCTGCGACCAGCCCGGCCGGGGTGGAGACCGCGAAGGTGAAGATCAGGCAGGCGATCCCGGCCTTGCCCGCGTCGAGGACGAGCGTGGCCAGGGCGAGATCCTTGCGGCCCGTACGCAGCACGTTGGTTGCGCCGATATTGCCCGAGCCGACCGCTCGGATGTCGCCGAGACCGGCCACGCGCGTCAGCACCAGACCGAAGGGAATCGAGCCCAGCAGGTAGCCCGCCACGGCGGCCAGGATGAGCAGCGGATCGAGCCCCATTTCGCCCCTCAGGTTTCAGGTTGCAGGATGATCGCGCCTTCCACGAAAGACATCAAGACTTTCCCGAACAGGCGCCGGCCGGAAAAGGCGCTCGAGCCCTGGCTCACCGTCCCGGTCCGCCCGTGGACGACGGGCGCGGCCGGGTCGAGTATCAGCAGGTCCGCCGGAGCGCCTTCCTCGATCCGGCCCTGGGGCAGGCCCAGGAGGTCGGCCGGGCCGCTCGTCACCGGGCGCAGGGCCTGCAGGAGGGAGAGCCGGCCTTCCTCGACGAGCGAGACGAGGGCGGGCAGCAGGGCTTCGAGATTGGACGAGCCGGGCAGGGCATCGGCGAAGGGATTGGCCTTGTCGACGCGGCTGACCGGCACGTGATCGGAGACCACGGCATCGATGAGCCCCTCGCGCACCGCCTCGATCAGCGCCTCGCGATCCTCCTGGCTGCGAAGCGGCGGCTCCAGGCGGTAGCGCGCATCGAAATTGCCGGCATCTATCTCGTTGAACATGAGATGGGTGACCGGCGCGGTCGCGGCGATCTCCAGCCCGCGGCGCTTGGCGGCGCGCAGGGCGATGAGCCCCTCCGCGGTGGTGACGCGGTCGAGGATCAGGCGTCCCCCGGTCAGCTCCACGAGCCCCGCATCGCGCTCGGCCGCGAGGCGCTCGGAGACGCCGGGCCGGGTGGCGAGCCCCATGCGCACCGACATGTCGCTCTCGTGGGCGACCGTTCCGGCCGCGAGATGGGCGTCCTCGGGCCGCAGGCTCACCCAGGCCTCGAACCCGCCGGCATAGGACAGGATGCGGCGTACCAGGCGGGAATCGGCGATCGGCCGTCCGCCATCGCCGACGTAGAGCGCGCCGGCGCGCAGCATCAGGCCGATCTCGGCCATCTCCCCGTCGTGCGCCGCGAGACCCCCGGCGTGGACGCGCACCGGCAGGGTGAGGGCGCGGGCCTCGACGAGCTCGATGTCTTCCGGCCTGGCGAGCCCGTGTCCGCTTTCCGGCGCCAGGACCAGCGTGCCGATCCCGCCCGCGGCGGCGGCGCGCGCGGTGGTGTCGAGGCGTTCCGGCGCGCCGGGGCCGGGCTCGCAGGCCGTCGCGCGCAGGTCGACCAGGGCGGGGCAGAGGATGCGACCCTTCGCCTCGATCTCCTCCTCGCCCTCGCCCGCGGCGAGACCGTCGCCGATCTCGGCGATCAGCCCGTCGGCGATCCGCAAATCGGCCTCGTACTCGCGGTCCGAAGCCGGGTCGGCGATCTTTGCTCCGGTGATGAGAAAGCGGCTCATCGATCGTCCTCGTAGCGCATGTTCGGGGCCCGGCTGGCGACCATCTCCAGGATCGCCATGCGGATCGCGACGCCGGATTCGACCTGTTCGAGAATCACCGACCGGTCCGGATCGTCGGCCAGCGCGGGGTGGATCTCCACGCCGCGATTCATCGGGCCGGGATGCATGACGAGACAGTCGGGCTTCGCCGCCTCGAGGCGCTTGTGGGTGAGGCCGTAGAGCGCGGCATACTCGCGCTCGGACGGGATCAGTCCGCCGCTCATGCGCTCGCGCTGGAGCCTCAGGGTCATCACCGCGTCGCAGTCCTCCAGCGCCGCGTCGAGGTCGTGGAAGACGGTGGCCCCCCAGCGGTCCGCGTCGGGCGGCAGCAGCGTCGCCGGTCCGCACAGACGCACCTCGGCATTGAGGAGGTTCATCAGGGAAACGTTCGAGCGCGCGACCCGCGAGTGGGCGATGTCGCCGACGATGGCGATCCGCCTGCCGCCGATCTCGCCCCAGTGGCGCGACAGCGTGAACACGTCGAGCAGGGCCTGGGAGGGATGCTCGTGCGCGCCGTCTCCGGCATTGATCGTGGAGATGCCGGTCACGTCGGCGAAGAAGGCCGCCGCGCCAGCGCTCTGATGGCGCACGACCAGCAGGTCCGGGTTCATCGCGGCGAGCGTCTCGGCGGTGTCGGCCAGACTCTCGCCCTTCTTCGTCGAGGCGTTGCCGGCGGAGAAGTTCACCACGTCCGCGCCGAGGCGCTTGCCGGCAAGCTCGAAGCTGGCGAGCGTGCGCGTGGAGGGCTCGAAGAAGAGGTTGATCTGGGTCAGGCCCTTTAGGGCGTCGAGCTTCTTGTTCGGTTCGCGATTGCGCTCGAAATGCTCGCCCGCGCGCTCGAATAGCATCTGCACGTCGAGCGGGTTGAGCGAACCCGCGCTCAACAGATTGCGGTGAGGGAAGTCGTAGGCGAAGCTGGCGCGTCCCATCGATACGGGTCCCTCCGGGCCGAAGCGTTGCGGGGGTATAAGGGCGCGCCCCCTTTGCGGCAAGCCTCTCAGAGCGCGAGCGCCAGCCAGACGAAGACCGGCGAGGTCGCGGCGCTCGCGAGCACGCTCGCCGTGATCATCCCCGCGGTCAGTCCCTCCTCGCCCTCGAACTCGGCGACGAGGGCGAACACGAAGGCGGCGGTCGGGGAGCTCGCCGCGATGAGGACGATGGCCAGCGTCTCGCCGGAGAAACCGGCCGCCAGCGCGAAGGCGAGGAAGATGAGCGGCGAGGCGAGGGCTCGCATCCCCGCGGCCGAGGCGAGCACCTTGTAGCGGCCCTTCAGCGCGCCGAAATCGAGCCCGGCCCCGATCGCGAGCAGGATCACGCTGATCGAGCCGGAGGCCACGATGTCGAGCGGGCGCATCAGCTGCCCGGCCCGCTCGAGCGGGGTGAAGCTGGCCGCGAGGCCGAGGATCACCCCGAGCACGAGAGGGTCGGTGGCGAGGCCGCCGAGCCTCACCGGCCCGCTGCCCCGGGCGACCGCGTAGCGCGCGATGAGGGTAGCGAGCAGGGAGCCCGGTACCAGCACCCGGATCGCGGTCTCCTCCGCCTGTGCGCCGAAGATGCTCGTGGCGAGCGCGAGCACCAGGACGATGTTCCAGACGCTCGTCACCGCGACGAAGGCCCCGATGACACGGGGCTCCCTGGAGATGAGGCGGATCAGGGCGAATCCGCAGGCGGCCAGTGTCGCGATGCCGGCCAGGGAAAGGGCGGTGAGGCGCAGCGCGTCCGGTCCGGCGAACTCGGTGCGCGCGAGCGTCACGAAGAGCAGCGAGGGCAGCAGGACGCGGTAGTTCAGCGTATTGACGCCGCGCCAGGACGCGCGCGGGATCAGCCCGCTCGCGCGCACGCCGTAGCCGATCGCGATCACGACGAAGACCGGAAGGAAGCCGAACAGGATCTGAGCCGTCATGACAGCGCGAACCCGATCCAGAGCGGCAGGGAGATCGCGGCGAGCAGGGTGGTGGCCGTGACGTGCCCGGCGGTCAGGCGCGCGTCCCCGCCCATCTCCCGGGCGAGCACGTAGCTCGCCGCCGCGCCCGGGGTGGCGCCCACCGCGGTGAGCACGGCCAGCGCGACGCCTTCCACCCCGAAGGCGAGACCGAGGGCGTAGAACACGGCCGGCGCGAGCACGAGCTTCAGCGCCACGGCGAGGGTGAGCAGTTGCGGGCGCGCCTTCAGCGCCGAAAAGTCGAGCCCGGCCCCGATGGCGAGCAGGATCAGCGGCAGCGCAGCCCGGCCGGCGAGCGCGGCGGTGTCGGCGACCGGTCCGGTCTGGAACACGCCGGCGACATTGGCCGCCGCACCGGCGACGCAGCCCAGGATCAGCGGATTGGTGACGATGCGCATGACGATGGCGCGCCGGTTCAGCCTGCGCTCGCTCTCTCCCCAGACCGAGAGCACGGCGACGCACATCACGTTGATCAGCGGCACGGTCGGGGCGAAAACCAGGGCGGCGAGGGCCGCGCCCTCCGGCCCGAAGACCGGCGCGGCGAGTGCCAGCAGCACGAAGCCGTTCCAGCGCACCGCGCCCTGGAAGAGGCTGGTATAGGCCGGCCCGTCTATCGGCAGCGGCCGGAAAAGGAGCGCGATCGCGCCCATCGCCACGAAGCCGAGCGTTACCGCCACGAGAAACGTGCCGGCGGGAAGGCCCGCATAGTCGGCGCGGCTGATCGTGGAGAAGAGCAGGGCGGGCAGGAGCGCCTGATAGCTCAGGCGATTGATCCCGCCCCAGAGCTCGGCCGCGACGAGCCGGCTCCGGCGCAAGCCCCAGCCGAGCGCGATCACGCCGAAGATCGGTATGAGAGCCTCGAGGACGGGGTTCAACTCTGTCCGCCTCCGGCCTGCTGCTCGATGCGCTCGATGGCGCTGGCAAGGATGACCGCCGCGGCCTCGGCATCGATCATCGCCTTGTGTCCGGCGGGTTTCACGCCCGCCTCGATCAGGCGTTCGGCCGCGGCGAAGGTCGACAGGCGCTCGTCCTCGTAGGCGACCGGCAGGTCCCGGATGCGCAGGAGATTCGTCACGAAGCTGCGCGCCGACTGCGCGCGCCGCCCGTCGCCTCCGTCCATGTGCAGCGGCAGGCCGACGACGAGGCCCCTGCACTTGCGCTCGTCGTAGAGTCGCAAGAGTTCGCGGGCGTCCTCGGTGAACTTGGTGCGCGCGATCGTGGTCAGCGGCGTGATGACGGTGCGGTCGGTATTGCAAACCGCGATGCCCAGCGTCTTCGATCCGGGATCGACGCCCATCAGCGGGCCCTTGGGAAGATGGGACGGATCGAGGAACAGCATGGCGCGCGAGTTACACCCGCGACGGCGCGAATGCAAAGGGATCAGTCCGGTCCCGTGCGTGCCCTGATCAGCCGCTCGGCCGCCTCGCTGGCGGGCAGGGTGCCCTTCGCGACGGCCTCTTCCAGCGCGGGCGCGGCAGACCTCACCCCTTCGTCGGACCTGAAGCGGGAGAGCACTGCCTCCTCCACCAGCGACCAGAGCCAGCGCACCTGCTGGCCGCGCCGGCGCTGCTCGAGTTCGCCCGCGCCCTCGAGCGCCTCGCGGTGCTTCTCGATCGTTTCCCAGAGCGTGTCGATGTTCGTGCGTTCGAGCGCCGAGCCGGTGAGCACGACGGGGTTCCAGTTCGGGCTGGCCGGCGCGAAGAGGTGCAGCGCGGCCTCGAGGTCGCGCGCGGCGCGCCGGGCGCGCTTCTCGTTCTCGCCCTCGGCCTTGTTCACGAAGAGGATCTCGGCAAGTTCCAGGATGCCCTTCTTGATGCCCTGCAGCTCGTCGCCGGCGCCGGGCAGCATCAGGGCGACGAAGACGTCCACCATGTCGGCGACGACGGTCTCCGACTGGCCGACCCCTACCGTCTCCACGATCACCACGTCATAGCCCGCCGCCTCGCACAGCAGCATGGATTCGCGCGTCTTCTTCGCGACCCCGCCGAGCGTGCCGGCGGCCGGGGAGGGGCGGATGAAGGCGTGCGGATCGGTGGCGAGTTCGCCCATGCGGGTCTTGTCGCCGAGGATCGAGCCCCTTGTGCGCGAGGAGGACGGATCGACGGCCAGCACCGCGACGCGTTTTCCCTGTCCGGTCAGGTGCTTGCCCAGTGCCTCGATGAGCGTGGACTTGCCCACCCCCGGCACACCGGTCAGACCGATGCGCCAGGCCCTGCCGGTGGCGTCCATCACCTCGGTTAGGATCTCGCGCGCCTCGCGCTGGTGCTCGGCCCGGGTGGATTCCACCCTGGTGATCGCGCGCGCCAGCGCGGCGCGGTCGCCATCGAGGAGTTTTCGGGCCAGCTCGTTCATGGGCGCGACTTCACGGCGTTTCGCCCGGCAAGGCAAGCGGGGGCGCACAGGGGCCGGCTCGTCTTCCCGCTCTTCCACCGCCATCAGCCGCTATCGCGCCGTCATCTCCCTCTAGCTTGCCACCCCCGGACCGCTATCTCAGGCTCACCGCCGTTCCCGACACCGAGACCATCAGCATCGAACCCTGCTCGCCGATCACCTCGTAGTCGAGATCGACGCCGACGACCGCGTCCGCGCCGCGCCGGCGGGCCTCCTCCTCCAGCTCGCCGAAGGCGATCTCGCGCGCCTCGCGCAGCGACTTCTCGTAACTGCCCGAGCGCCCGCCGACGAGATCGCGGATTCCCGCGAACAGGTCGCGGAACATGTGCGCGCCAAGGATCGCCTCGCCGGTGACGACGCCGTGATACTCGGTGATGGTCCTGCCTTCGACGCCCGGCGTGGTGGTCACGATCATCATCATACTCCCTCTGGTGATGGACGGGGAAAGCTAGCGGGCGCGGGCGCCCGATGAAAGCCGCGCATCGACTGGACGATCATGCGCGTTATCCTCTGCCCATGCCGACCGATCTCTCCCCCGCCGCGCGCATGCGCATCGCCGCGACCGCCGCGCTCGTCGCCATGGCCTTCGTGTTCGCCGCCACCCATGTCTGGGGGCGCGACGAAGGGCTCTGGGGCTATGTGCGCGCCTTCGCCGAGGCGGGGCTGGTGGGCGGGCTCGCGGACTGGTTCGCCGTGACGGCCATCTTCCGCCGCCCGCTGGGGCTTCCCATCCCGCACACCGCGGTCATCCCGAGGAACAAGCAGCGCATCGCCGACGCGGTCGGGCGCTTCATCGCGGACAATTTCCTCGATCCCGCGCTCGTCGGGCAGCGCCTGAAACAGGCCGATCCCGGCGAACAGATCGGGCGCCTGCTCGCCGACCGGTCCCAGGCCCGCAGAATCGCCGACGGCCTCGTCGGCGCGCTGCCCGACCTGCTGGCTTTCCTCGACGACGAAGCGGTGGCGCGCTTCTGGCGCGAGCGGCTGTCGGAGCAGGCGAGCGGGGCGCGCCTCGCCCCGGCCTTCGGCGCGGTGCTGCAGGCGGTCACCGCGGAGGGCCGCCACCACGCCCTGCTCAACGCCGCGCTGGACGAGGCGTTCAGGGCGCTCGAGGAGAACGAGGCACGCATCCGCGACGCGGTCAGGAACCAGACCCCGCGCCTGTTGCGCTATACCCGCCTCGACAAGCCGGTCGCGGACCGTGCCATCGCGGCGATCGAGGAACTGCTGCACGATGTCGCGACCGAGCCCGGGCACCCGGTGCGCGGCCAGCTCACCCGCATCGTGGAGGACTTCGCGCGCGGGCTGAAGGACGATCCGGCCCTGCAGGCGCGCATCGAGGTGATCGTGGCCGAGACGCTGACCCACCCGGCCGTCGCCGACTTCACGCAGGCCGGCTGGCGCTCGGCCAAGGCCGCGGTGCTGATCGATGCGCGAAGGGGGGAGCGGTCCGAGCTCGCCGGCCATCTCGCCGACGGCCTCGTCACGCTCGGCAAGGCGATCCTCTGCGACCGGGAAGCGCGCGCCGCCTTCAATGCCCGCCTGACGCCCGTCCTCGTCCATCTCGCCGAGCGCCACGGGCCGGACGTCGCGCGCATCGTCTCCGACACCATCGCCAGCTGGGACGCGGACACGATCGTGGACAAGCTCGAAGCCAATGTCGGGCGCGACCTGCAATACATCCGCCTCAACGGCACGCTGATCGGCGGCCTCGTCGGCGTGACGCTGCACGCGGCGACGCATGCGATTTGAAGGTGGGGGAGGCGGACATCCCCGATTCAGGGATCTGAGCGAATGAAGACGGACCCGCGAGGCTCGCTATCAATCTTACAGATAATCTTACAGATATTGTGTCCTCATCTTGCTTCCACGGGGGATTGGCGGCACGCTCTCCGGAGGGCGAAGCCAATTTATTCGGGGGCGGATAAATAGCCGTCGCGACAAAAGAAGTGCCTCAGGTATTCCGCTTCAAACTAAAAGTGGTTAATCATGAGAATGATGTACACCCTTTTTCATGATTTCATGATTTCCACTTTGATGATGGGCTCTATAAGTGCTTTGTTCATTGGGGTTCGGTTTCTGCTTTATGGCTGGGCTAATACACTCGGTTGTCTACCCGGGATCCTGATATTCAATGGATTTGCCGTAATTGTAATTGCGCTTGCCTTTCAAGTTCTGCGAAAGGTGCAGGAAGAACTAGAAGCCTCTTCGGGTAGGTAGTCGCGCTGAAACTAGCCGTCGTCAGTAGCCCGCTGAGCCAAGCGCTTCTGGCTACCACCCATGTTATCGGCCGCGAGCTGCAATGGATCGAATTGAGCGGCACGCTTATCGGCGGTGACGTTGCATGCGATTGCGCACGCTCTCTAGAAACCGCTCCCCAGCGGGTCCAGTGCGGTCTAGTCTGACGCGAATTCACTTTGGGGATCACACGCCATGCGCCTGCGTCTTGCCGTCCTGTGTCTGGGCGTCCTCGCCGCCTGCGGTCCTTCCGGAGACGCCGCGCCCGACGCCCCGCCAGCGGCGATCGAACTCACCCTCACCAGGCACGACGACGGGAGCTGGTCGGCGCTCTATCGCTTCCCGAGCGAGGCGCCGGCCTGGGTGTTTTCCCGCTCGGCCCTGACGCGTGCGGACGGGGAGCCCTGGCGGCCGGCCTCCTGGACGGTTCGCACGCCCGGCGTGCGCCTCGACCGCGTCGGCGACCGCGACGTGCTCGTGGCCGAAGACGGCAATGTACCGATCGAGCTCGAAGTGGGCTTCACGCCCTATACCAGCCTGCTGCTGGCCGACTACGTCCCGGTCCTCGCCTTCAGCGACGGGGCGCAGGCCGTCTTCACCGGCCATTTCATCGCCGGGCCGGCCGACAGGGAGGCGCTCGCCGCCGGGACCGATCCGTTCGAGGACGCCCCCGCCCTGCAGGTGGAGTTCGTCGACGCGGCCGGCGGACCGATCGCGGTCGGCGGCACGGTGGGCGAGGGCCGGGTCGCCTATGCCGGCGAGGACGACACCTACGCCTATTTCGGCAGCACGGCACCGGAGGTGACCGAGCACCTGGTCCTGCTGATCGACGGGCAGGTGCCCGGGTGGATCTCGGCGGAGCTGAACGCCTTCATGCCCGCGCTGATGGCGCTCTATGCCGAGCGGTTCAGGGTCGAACTCAGGAACCGGCCGAGCGTCTATGCGGTGTGGGAGGGGGCCGAGGCGGACGGCTTCTCGATGGGCGGCAGCGTCGCGCCGGGTCTGCTCGCGGCGAACTTCTCCGGCGCGCAGATGCTGGAGCCGAATGCGGCGATTCTCGGCCATCTGCGTAACTTCTACGCCCACGAGGCGGCCCATTTCTGGAACGGCTGGACGGCGGTCCCGGAGAGCCGGACGAACGCCTTCGTCCACGAGGGCGGAGCCGATGCGCTGTCCTTCCTGGCGATGGACGCGCTGGTCGCCGATTTCGACCTCGTGGCGGCCCGGGCGGCGGCGGTGGCACGCTGTCGGCAGGGGGGCGGACCGGCCCCGCTCGCCGAGGCCCAGCGCGAGGGCCGCGACGACGCGGTCTATGGCTGCGGCGCGCTCGCCCATTTCGCCGCCGCGCAGGCTCTCGCCGCGCAGGGCCATGACCTGTTCGACCTCTGGGAAGCGGTGATCGCCGGCGCGCTGGGGCGCGATCGGCCCACCTACGCCCTGGAGGACTGGCTCGCGGCGCTGGAAGCGCTCAGCGGTGACGGCGAACTCGTCGCCACGCTGCGCACCTGGAGCGAGACCGGGCTCGGCGAGGCGCAATTCGAGGCGCTCGCCGCCCGCGCGGCGGCTCAGTAAGCCGGAGCGCCGCCCATGCCGGCGAGCACCTGGCGGGCGTCGTAGGCGAGTTCGGGGCGATCCTCGCCGCTGCCGGCGATGATTTCCAGCGTCAGCGTCTCGCGCCGCTCCTGGCCGGGGCTGAGATTGATGCCGATCCCGACCCCGCTGGAGCGGTAGCCGCCCGAGCCGATCGTGCCCCCGACACTGCCCCCGACGCCGACGGGAGAGTCCCGGTAGCCCGAGCGGGTCATGTCGCGCCCGACGATCTCGAACCAGTCATAGCCCGCCTCCAGCGTCAGCTCCGCCGCGCGGCGCAGGGCGTAGCGTTCGAGCGCCGCCGGCCCGGCATCGGGCCCGGCGGTGAAGCTCACCCGCCAGCGATCATCCTCGATGCGGATGCTGTCATAGCCCACCGCCCGGTCGCCGGGTCCGGCGGGGCCGTACGTGGTCTGCGTCGGGGCGCAGGCGCCAAGGCTCGCGGCGAGGACGGCGGCGGAAAGGAGGCGGATCATGGCGGGGCTCCCGGGGCTGAGGCGGGAAGTCTAGCGCATGGGGCGGGGCGTGGCGAATGGGTCCCCGGTCAGGCATGGGTGGCCCGGTCAGGCCGGGCCATGACACGGAGGGTGAAGGCTTATCCCGCCAGCTTCCCCAACAGCTCCAGCGCGCTCTCCGCGATGACCGTGCCCGGCGGAAACACAGCGGCCGCGCCCATCTTCTTGAGCTCGGGCACGTCCTCGGGCGGGATGACGCCGCCGACGACGACGAGGATGTCGCCGCGGCCCTGGTCTTCCAAGGCGGTCTTCAGCTCGGGCACCAGGGTCATGTGGCCGGCGGCCAGCGAGGAGGCGGCGACCACGTGGACGTCGTTCTCCACCGCCTGGCGGGCGGCCTCCTGCGGGGTCTGGAAGAGCGGGCCGATATCGACGTCCCAGCCCATGTCGGCGAAGGCCGACGCGACGACCTTCTGGCCGCGGTCGTGGCCGTCCTGGCCCATCTTGGCGATCAGGATGCGCGGGCGCCGGCCCTCCGCTTCGGCGAAGCGGTCGGCGGCCTCGAGGGCCTTCTTCACCTTCTCGTCGTTCCCGGACGCTTTCAAATACACCCCCTGCACCGACTGGATCTCCGCCCTGTGCCGGCCCCAGACCTTTTCCAGAGCATAGGAGATTTCCCCCACCGTGGCAGCCGCGCGCGCGGCATCGACGGCGAGCGCCAGCAGATTGCCCTCGCTGGTCTCGGCGCATCTTGTGAGCGCATCGAGAGCCTGCTCGACCCGTTCCGGCTCGCGATTGGCCTTCAGCGTCTCCAGCTTTTCCAGCTGCTCGCGGCGCACCCGGGCATTGTCGACCTTGAGGACCGGCACGTCTTCGGGCTCGGTGAGGCGGAACTTGTTGACCCCGACGATGGTCTGGGTCCCTGAATCGATGCGCGCCTGCGTCCTGGCGGCGGCCTCCTCGATCCTGAGCTTCGGCGTGCCGTCCTCGATCGCCTTGGCCATGCCGCCGAGGGAGTCGATCTCCTCGATGTGCTTGAGCGCCTTCACGGCGAGATCGTGGGTCAGGCGCTCGACATAGAAGGAGCCGCCCCAGGGATCGATCGCGTCGGTGAGGTGGGCCTCGCTTTCCAGCACGAGCTGGGTGTTCCGCGCGATGCGCGCGGAGAAGTCGGTGGGCAGGGCGAGCGCCTCGTCGAGCGAGTTGGTGTGCAGGGACTGGGTGTGGCCGTCGACCGCGGCCATCGCCTCCACGGCCGTGCGCGCCACGTTGTTGTAGACGTCCTGCGCGGTGAGCGACCAGCCCGAGGTCTGGCAATGGGTGCGAAGCGAGAGGGACTTGTCGCTCTTCGGGGCGAAGCGCTCCTTCATCAGCCTGGCCCAGATGAGGCGCGCGGCCCTGAGCTTGGCGACCTCCATGAAGAAGTTCATCGAGATGCCGAAGAAGAAGGACAGGCGCGGGGCGAAGGCGTCGACGTCCAGCCCGGCCTCCACGCCCGCCTTCACGTATTCGAGGCCGTCGGCGATCGTGTAGGCGAGCTCGATATCTGCCGGCGCGCCGGCTTCGAGCATGTGATAGCCGGAGATCGAGATCGAGTTGAAGCGCGGCATCTCCCTGGAGGTGTAGGCGAAGATGTCGGAGATGATCCGCATGGAGGGGCGCGGGGGGTAGATATAGGTGTTGCGCACCATGAACTCTTTCAGGATGTCGTTCTGGATCGTTCCCGAAAGCTTGTCGTGGCTCACCCCCTGTTCCTCGGCCGCGACGATGTAGAGCGCCATGATCGGCAGGACCGCGCCGTTCATCGTCATCGACACGCTCATCTCGTCGAGCGGGATGCCGTCGAAGAGCTGACGCATGTCCAGGATGGAGTCGATCGCGACCCCGGCCATGCCGACATCGCCCTTGACTCGCTCGTTGTCGGAATCGTAGCCGCGGTGGGTGGCGAGATCGAAGGCGACCGAGAGGCCCTTCTGGCCGGCGGCGAGATTGCGCCGGTAGAAGGCGTTGGATTCTTCCGCCGTGGAGAAGCCGGCATATTGCCGGATCGTCCAGGGCCGCTGGGTGTACATGGTGGGATAGGGCCCGCGCACGAAGGGGGCGATGCCCGGCCGCGTGTCGGCGAAATCGAGCCGGTCGCGGTCCTGCCGCCCGTAGGCGGGCTTGATCGCGATGCCTTCCGGGCTCATCCACGCCTCGGCCGCGGCCGGCGTGCCGGGCTCGGGCGCGACGGGGCCGAGATCGATCTTGGTGAAATCGGGATGGGCCATCATGCCACTCCCAGGATCTGGTGCGCGGCCTTCAGGTCCTCGACCGCGTGGCTGCGAAGGTGGATGAAGCGGTGGATGCCCGCGATGTCGACCGGCCTGCCGGCGAGCCAGACCTCCTTCGCGCCGGCCTGCTTGAGGCGCGCGGCGAGGGCGGCGGCGTGCTCGCCATACGCCTCGTCCGTGCCACAGATCACCGCGAGCGGGGTCGCGGCGGCGAGGAAGGCCGCCGTGCAGGCCTCGATGTCGGGATAGACGTCCGGATCGGGCGTCTCCACCCCGCCGACGGCGAGGCGGCCCCGGGCAAAGCCCGCCCGCGCATTGAACTCCGACAGGAGGCCGATCGTGGCGAGGAAGGCGTGCGGACGCTTTCCGCTGCGCTCGGCATGGGCATCCGCCGCATCGCGCAGCGCCTCGAAGGGTTCGGCAAAGCGTATGGGCCTCAGGGGCGCCCATTGCGGCTCGGGCAGCTTCAGCACGCGGATCTGGCCGCCCTCGCGGGCGCGGGCGATCTTCTCGGCGAAGGGCTGGGGCTCGATCACCGGCGCGTCGAGCTTCGGCGGAGCGTAGCTGCGCTTTTCCACCTCGACCGGTTTTTCCTCGAGCACCGGGAAGGCGGACACCCCGATGAGGCTTTCCCGGCCCGTGGCATAGGCGAGCCGGCGCGCCTCGCGGACCTTCTCGATCTCGCCCTGCAGCCAGCCGGCCTTGACGGTCTCGAACAGGCCGCCGCGGCTTTCGATCTGCTGGAAGAGCGCCCAGCCGGCCTCGGCGAGGCGCTGGCCGAGCGTCTCGTGCAGATAGCCGCCCCCGGCCGGGTCGGCGACCTTGCCGGCATGGCTCTCCTCGGCGAGCATGATCTGGAGATTGCGCGCCAGCCGCCGGGCAAAGCGCGTCGGCGCGCCGAGCGCGTCGGTGAAGGGGCGCGTCAGGATCGAATCGGCCCCGCCCGCGGCGGCCGCGAAGGCCGCGCAGGTGTTGCGCACGAGATTCGTCCAGGGATCGCGCGCGGTCAGCATGCGCCGGCTGGTGACGGCAAGAAGGCGCATGCCGCGCTTGTCCGGGCTCACCCCGAAACCCTCCGCGACGCGCGCCCAGGCGCGGCGTGCGGCGCGGATCTTGGCGATGGTCAGGTGGATGTCGGCATCGGCGGCCATGGAGAATTCGAGCGCGTTCGCGGCCTCGTCCGGGCTCATGCCGTGATCGATGAAGCAGCGCATATAGCTCGCCCCGCCCGCGCACACGAAGGCGATCTCCTGGGCTTCCGAGCCGCCGGCCTCGTGCGGGGCGGTCGCGGTGATCGCGACGGTCTTCACGCCCGGGAAGCGGTCGCGGCAGTAGAGCGCGGCCTCGGCGGTGCGCTCCAGGCGCGTGGCGAGCTTCTCCGCCCCGCCGCCGGCCATGGATTTCTGCCCGATCGGGGACAGGCCGAGCCCGCCGCGCAGCTTCGCCGGATCGAGGCCGGAGTCCTCCAGCAGCGCGAGCAGCATGGCCCCGTATTGCGGCGCCATGCGCGAGGGCGCGAGATAGACTGGGGCGAGGTCGAGCATCACCGCGTCGAGCGCGGTCTTCATCTCGTCGAGCGTGCGGATGGTCACCCCGGTCTCGCCATTGGGATCGACGCGCAGCGAGATCTCGCTCGCCCCGCCTTCGAGTTCCTCGAGGATGACCGCGTTGGCCTTTTTCGGATCGGGCTCGTCGACCGGCTGGCGGATGCCCCAGGGCAGGTAGGGATCGCGCGCCGCGACGAGACCGCGCACGAAGGGGGCCGCGCCGGGCGCGCCGGGATCGGACACCTCCTCGAGATGGGCCCTGGTGAAGAGCGGGCCGCGCGCGACGGCATCCAGGGTCACCCGCGTGATGCGCTCGAGATCCGCGCCGTTCAGGGCCTTCTTTGCCAGTTCGCGCCATTGCGCGTCGTCGGCGGCGGGAAATCCCGCGGCGAGGGGGTGGATATCGTCAGCCATGCGCTTTTCTCTAAACCGGTCCGGGCCGTGAGGTAAGTCAAGCCGGGCGGCGAAGGTCAAGCGCGAAGCTGTTCGCGGCGGGCCGAGGAGAGGCCCGGGCGCTGTGCGCCTGGTACCGCGCCGCACCTAGGATGAGGGCGATTCAGATGCCCCTCGTGAAAGGCCCGACGCGCGATGAGCGAGACCACCGACCGACTGAGCCTTCCCTATCTGATGCCCGCCCAGGCACAGAAGCACGTCACGGTGAACGAGGCCCTCAGACGCCTCGACGCGCTGGTGCAGGCGCGTGTGCTGAGCCGGACGCTCGCCGCCGAGCCCGCCGGCCCGGCGCCGGGCGATGCCTATATCCTGCCCGCCGGCGCCACGGGCGCGGCCTGGACCGGGTTTGCCGAGCACGATCTGGCCGTGTTCCAGGACGGGGCCTGGGAGGCGTTTCCCCCGAAGGCCGGCTGGCAGGTCTTCCTCGCCGACGAGGCGGAGATCGCGGTGTTCGACGGCGCGGCCTGGCGCACGGCCTCCGAGCTGGTCGGCGAACTCCAGAACCTCACCCGGCTCGGTGTGGGCACGGTGGCGGACGGGACAAACCCCTTCTCGGCGAAGCTCAACGCCGCGCTGTGGACCGCGCTGGAGACCGGGGCGGGCGGCACGGGCGATCTCCGCTACACGCTGAACAAGCAGGCGGCCGGCAACGTGCTCTCCCTGCTCTTCCAGTCGGGATGGTCGGGCCGGGCCGAGATCGGGCTGACCGGGGACGAGGACTTCCACTTCAAGGTCTCGCCCGACGGTTCGGCCTGGACGGAGGCGCTGACGATCGACCGCACCAGCGGGTCGATCACGCTCGGCGGCGCGCTGGCGCTCGGTCACAATCAGAGCGACTACCGCTCGCTGACCCTGCACCACACGGCGACGAATGGCGGTCTGTTCGCGATTCACAGGAGCGGCTCGGACGCCTTCGTCGGCTTCACCGGATTCGAGGGCGGGGACGGCATGCGGCGGCTGTTCTTCGGCGGCGGCGGCTGGGACGTCGCGGACGCCAACGAGATCCGCTTCTACACCGACCCGACCACGGGCGCGGGCGCCAATCAGGGCGTGGAGCGCATGCGCCTGCACAAGAGCGGGGGGCTGGTGATCGCCGGCAGCGGGCTCGGCACCGATCCGGGCGGCGGCAATGTCACGATCGGGGGCAGCCTGACGGTCGGCGCTCCGACCGGCGGCCACCAGGGGGCGGGCACGATCAACGCGGTCGCGGTCTATGACGACGGGACGCTGCTGACCGATCTCGTGCTGGAACAAGCGGCCACCGGCCGGTTCGATCCGCAGCGCTATGTCGGCCATCCGGTCGCCGCCGAGCTGGAAGACTTCTGGTTCGATCCGGAGGCCTACGAGGCTTACTGGCGGACCCATCACCGCCTGCCGGGCATGGTCAGCTGGCAGGAGGCCGGCGACCGGCCCTCGCTCGGCGAGCAGGTCACGCGCCTGGTCGCCGCCGTGGAGACCCAGGCGGTGCTGATCGCGCGGCTCAACGCCCGGCTGAAACGCCTGGAGACATGAGCCTTCAGCCCCGCGCCAGCTGCTCGAACACCGCGCGCACGCGGCGATGGGCCGGCTCGGTCATGGCGTGCCCGCCCTCGGGTACGAGATGGAGGACGGCGTGCGCCACCGCGCGGGCGAGCCGCGCGGCGGCGCGCGGCGGACAGACCAGGTCGTAGCGGCTCTGGACGATATGGACTGGCATGGCGAGCTTTGCCGCATTGCCCAGCAGCTGGCCCTCGCCCAGGAAACAGGCATTCGAAAAATAATGCGCCTCGATAAGGGAGTGAGCGATGAGCCAGTCGCGCCCCTTCGCGGCGAAGCCGGTGCGGATCTCCTCCGGCGTGACCGCCATCCAGGACAGCGTCTCCTCGTAGGCGCTCCAGCGGTAGACGAGGCTCTCCTGCAGCCGCGAGAGCGGGGCTGCCGGATCGGCGAGATCATCGAGGATCGGCGCGCCGGCCTCGAGCTCGCGCGCCATCTCCTCGCGCGCCCAGGCCATGAAGGCGGGCGGATCCTCGTGCAGGGCCTCGGGCACGCCCGTCATCAGGGCGCCAAGGGCCTCCGGATGGATGCGGCCCGCCCCCGCCGGCGCGTGCCACCAGTCGAGTTCCTCGCGCGTGGCCAGGAAGACCCCTTCCACCACGAGGGCCTCGACCCGGTCCGGGCAGGCCTGGGCATAAGCCAATCCCAGCGTCGAACCCCAGGAGGGGCCGAACACCGTCCAGCGCTCGAGGCCGAGATGCGCGCGCAGGGCCTCCAGATCGGCGATCAGGTCGGGGGTCGTGTTGTCCTTCAGCGAAAACAGCGGCGTGGAGCGCCCGCAGCCCCTCTGGTCGAGCTGGACGATGCGCCAGACCTCGGGGTCGTAATAGCGCCGGTGGCGCGGACTGGAGCCGGAGCCAGGTCCGCCATGCAGGAAGAGAACCGGCCGGCCTTCGCGGTTGCCGCTCTGCTCGTAATGCAGCTCGTGGCCGCCGCCGACGGGCAGGCGCCCGGTGGCGAAGGGCTCGATCTCGGGATAAAGCGCGCTCATGGGCGCTCACACTAGCCCAAGCGCGCCGCGCCGCCAGCCGGCAGGCGCAAGTGAACGCACCGGGGCGTTCGCGCGTCCTTCACCCATGGCAGAGACGATCTCCACCCGCATCGCACGCTGGGCGCAGAGCCGTCATGGCCCGCTCGCCCTGTTCTTCGCCTCGATCGCGGAGAGCACGCTCGTGCCCGTCCCCATCGAGATGGTGATGGCGCCGCTCATGCTCGCCGACCGCGCGCGCATCTGGCTCTATGCCGGGGCGACGCTCGCGGGCTGCGTCGCCGGCTCGACGCTCGCCTATCTGACGGGGCTGTTCTTTTTCGAGACGGCGGGCGAGGCGCTGATCGACATGCTGGGCCAGCAGGGCGCCTATGCGCGCTTTCGCGACTTCGCGGCGCGGTATGGCGGCTGGGCGACCGCCTTCATCGCCATCACCCCGATCCCGCTCGTCACGGCCGGGCTCGGCGCGGGCGCGGCGAAGATGAATTTCGCGCTCTTCATCGCGATCGTCACCGCCATGCGCTTCGTGCGCTATTTCGGCATCGGCGCGCTGGTGGCGGTGTTCGGCGAGGCCTTCGTGCGCGTCGTGCGCGAGCGGCTGGAGAGCAGGCGCGCCAGGCGCATCGCCTGGGCCGTGACGCTCGCGGCGCTGGCGGGGCTGGCGGCGTGGGTGTTCTTGTGAGGAGAAGCCGGTCTTTCCGATCAGAACGCCCGGAACATCGCCAATGCTGTCATTGCCCGGCTTGACCGGGCCACCCATGCCTGACCGGCAAGGAGGTCTGCGGCGGCGCAGTTTCGGAGCGGGTTCCCCGGTCGATGCTTCGCATCGCCGGAGAATGACAAAGTCGGGGGGCGGTTGATGATCGACCGCGGACTACTCCTTCTTGCCCCCGAGGCTCCTCGACAGATTCCCCAGGAGGTCGATCGGCATGGGGAAGACGATGGTGTTCGCGCCTTCGTCCGCGCCGAGCTGCTGCAGGGTGGACAGATAGCGCAGCTGCATCGCGCCCTCCTGGGTGCCGAGCGTCTGCGCCGCGTCGGCGAGCTTCTGGGCGGCCTGGGCCTCGCCCTCCGCACTGATGACCTTGGCGCGCCGCTCGCGCTCGGCCTCGGCCTGGCGGGCGATGGCGCGGATCATGGAGGGGTCGAGATCGACATGCTTGATCTCGACATTGGAGACCTTGATGCCCCAGGCGTCGGTCTGGCTGTCGAGGATCTGCTGGATGTCCTTGTTGAGCTTGTCGCGCTCGGCGAGCATCTCGTCGAGATCGTGCTTGCCGAGCACGCTCCTGAGCGTGGTCTGGGCGAGCTGGCTCGTCGCCATGGCGTAGTCGGAAACCTTGTTGATCGCCTTCTCCGCATCGACGACGCGGTAGTAGATCACCGCGTTGACCTTCACCGACACGTTGTCCTGACTGATCACGTCCTGGCTCGGCACGTCCTCGGCGAAGATGCGCATGTCCACCTTCACCATCTGCTGGATGTAGGGGATGAGGATGACCAGGCCGGGCCCGACCGTGCCGGTATAGCGCCCGAGCGTGAACACCACGCCGCGCTCGTACTCGCGCAGGATCTTGATCGCCGCGGACAGGAAGCCGCCGAGCACGGCGACCACCAGGAGGAGGATTCCGATATTGAGACCGATCTGTTCGAGCATGATTGCGCTCCCCTGCTAGAGTTTCTTCACCGTGAGGGTCAGGCCCTCGATTCCGGTCACCTTGATGCGGTCGCCGGCCGCGAGAGCGTCCTTCGAGACCGCGTGCCAGCGCTCGCCGTCGACATGGACGAAGCCTTCCGCCCCGTCCCATTCGAGCACGTCGCCCTCCATGCCGGTCAGGCTCTCCCGGCCGGAGACCGGTTTTCGGACCTGCGCGGCGAGCCCGTAGCTCACCGCCGCGAAGGTGAGGGCGCCGAGCGCGGCCGTCATGCCCGCGATCAGGCGCCAGTCGATCTGCAGCGCGTCGATCTCGGTATCCACCAGCATCACCGCGCCGAGCGCGAAGATGGCAAGGCCGGAGATCGCGAGCACGCCGGCCGACGCCACGAAGAGTTCGGCGATCAGGAGCCCCAGCCCGAGCACGATCAGCGCCGCGCCGGCATAGTTCACCGGCAGGGTGTTGAGCGCGTAGAAGCCGACGATGAGGCAGATGAGCCCTGCGATGAGGGTGACCGGTTCGAGCCCGTTGTAGAAGCTCGCCAGAAGGCCGATGAAGCCGATATTGATCAGCAGGAAGGCGATGTTCGGATTGGTGATGACCTGCAGCAGCTCGAGCGCGAAGCCCGGCTCCACGCGCTCCACCTCGGCACCGGCGAGCGCAAGCACCAGCTCGCGGCCCTCCACCAGCGTCACGTTGCGCCCGTCGGCGGCCTCGAGCAGGGCCTGCAGGCTCGGCGCGACGAGATCGGCGACGTTCATGTCCACCGCCTGTTCGGCGGTGAGGCTCACGCCCTCGCGCACGGCGCGCTCGGCCCAGTCGGCATTGCGTCCGCGCAGCTCGGCGAGTGCCCGGATCTGCGCGACGGAATCGTTGACCACCTTGTTGCGCATGGCCTGGGCGGAGGAAGGGGCGGGCTCCTCGGCGGGAGCGGCGTCGCCCTCGGCCGGGGCCGCCTCGTCGGACGGAGCGGGCTCGGCGGGCTCGGCGGGCGTGTCCGCGGGCAGTTCGGGCGGTTCGGAGGCCGGGCCGAATTCCACCGGGGTCGCCGCGCCGACCGTGGTGCCCGGCGCCATAGCGGCCAGGTGGCTCGCATAAAGGATATAGGCCCCGGCGCTCGTCGCGCGCGCGCCCTGGGGCGCGACATAGACGATGACGGGGACCTCGCTGGAGAGGATGGCGAGATTGATCTCGCGCATCGCGTCGACGAGCCCGCCGGGCGTGTCCATCTCGATGACGAGCGCGCGCGCCTCGCGCTCGGCCTCCTCGATCGCACCGGTGACGAAGGCCGCCGTCGCCGGCCCGATCGGCCCGGTCAGCGGCGCGACATGGACGGGTCGGGCGTCGGGGGCGGGCTCGGCGTCCTGCGCCACGGCGGAGAGGGCGAGCGCGAGCGTGCCGAGCGTGGCGAGGAGTGCTCCGAACGTTCGCAGCCCATGACGGAGTTGTCTCACCTGCACGCCTCCCTCTCGCTTCGGAGGGAATCTAGCGCACGGAAGCGGCGATCCCAATCACAATCGGCCAATGTCTCGGGGAAGGAAAATGGTGCCGCTAGAGTGAATTGAACACTCGACCTCTCCCTTACCAAGGGAACGCTCTACCCCTGAGCTATAGCGGCATGCCGGGGGCCGGGCGGGGCCGGCGCGGGCAGGACCGGGGCTATACCCCATCATGTTCGCCCCGCCAAGAGCGGGCTTGACGCCGATTGCAGGTGGCCGCATCTCACGTCCATGACCCAGCGCAAGGACAATCCCGGACCGCCGCGCGAAACGCAGTCGGAGCGTGAAAAGCGCCTGGCCGAGGCCTTGCGCGCCAACCTCAAACGCCGCAAAGCTGCGAAGAAACCCGATTAAGGCCCTTCCGCCGCCCGGTTTTCGCCCGATCGGCATCGATGCTCGGCGGTTCGGCGGGGCAAGGCGGGCCGGCACGAGGACAGTTTTCAGACCATGGACCGCATTCGCATTCGCGGCGGCAAGCCGCTTTCCGGCGAAATCCGCATTTCCGGCGCCAAGAACTCCGCCCTGAAGCTGATGGCGGCGAGCCTTCTCACCGACGAGCCGCTGATCCTGCGGAACATGCCGCGCCTGGCCGACACGCGCTTCATGGGCCAGCTGCTGGCCCATCTCGGCGTGCGCGTGGAGGAGCGCGACGGGGCGGTGCTGTTCCTGCACGGGCAAACCCTCTCCGAGCCGTTCGCGCCCTACGATCTGGTGCGCAAGATGCGTGCGACCTTCAACGTGCTCGGCCCGCTGGTGGCCCGGCTCGGCAAGGCGAAGGTCTCCCTGCCCGGCGGCTGCGCCATCGGCGCGCGCCCGGTCGATCTCCACCTGAAGGCGCTCGAGGCGCTAGGCGCCCGGATCGAGCTGGAGGAAGGCTATGTGCTCGCCTCCGCGCCCGACGGGCTGACCGGCGGGCAGATCAGCTTTCCCATGGTCTCGGTCGGGGCGACCGAGCACGCCATGCTCGCCGCGGTGCTCGCCAGGGGCGAGACGATCCTTGAGAACTGCGCGCGCGAGCCGGAGATTTCCGACCTCGCCGACTGCCTGAACGCCATGGGCGCGGACGTGACGGGCGCGGGCACGCCGACCATCGCGATCCGCGGCGTCGAACGCCTGTCCGGCGCGACCTGGAGCGTGGTTCCCGACCGCATCGAGACCGGTACCTACGCCATCGCCGCGGCGGCCACGGGCGGGCGCGTGACGCTGACCAACGTGGCCCCCCAGCACAACCGCGCGCTCTGGAGCGCGCTGAAGCAGGCCGGCGTCGGTGTCGAGACCGGCGAGGACACGGTGACCATCGCCCGGAACGGCACCCCGCTGTCCCCGGTGGACATCCAGACCGCGCCCTGGCCGGGATTCGCCACCGACCTGCAGGCCCAGTTCATGGCGCTGATGACGCTCGCGGAAGGAGCCTCGCTGATCCGCGAGACCATCTTCGAAAACCGCTTCATGCACGCCCCGGAACTTGCAAGACTGGGCGCGCGTATCGATGTTCACGGCAACGAGGCCGTGGTGCGCGGACCGGTGTCGCTGAAGGGCGCCCCCGTCATGGCGACCGATCTTCGCGCCTCGGTGAGCCTCGTCATCGCCGGGCTCGCCGCCTCGGGAGAAACGCTCGTGAACCGGGTCTATCATCTCGACCGCGGGTTCGAGCATCTGGAAGACAAGCTCTCGCGCTGCGGTGCCGACATCGTGCGCGAACGCGAACAGGAGACGCGATAGTGGCCGATGCAAAACCGCTGCGACTGAAGGCGGAAGACAGCGAGGACCTGAAGGTCGTCTCGGCCGCCCTGCAGGATGCGGTCGGCCAGCTCGGCGACTTCGTCTTCGATGCCAAGACGCGCACCTTCACCTTCGCGGTGAACCGCTTCCGCTGGGAGGCGCAGCCCTCGCGGCGCGGCGAACGGGTGCGCACGGCCGTCCAGGCCGGATCGGTGCTGGCGGCCAAGTCGCGCAATCTGAAGCTCGGCCAGCCCGACGCGGTGGTGGCGCTGCTGGCGCTGAGCTTCGAGCCCGGCGAGCAGGAGCCCGGGGGCCAGCTGATTCTCACCTTCTCCGGGGACGGCGAGCTGCGCCTGTCGGTGGAATGCATCGATCTCGTCATGGCCGATGTCTCCGAGCCCTGGCGGGCGCGGGTGAAACCCGGTCACCGCTTCGAGGAGGAAGAGGGACGGTGAGCGCGAACCACCACCTCGTCTCGGTCCATCTCGACATGACGAGCATCGGGCGCGGCGAGGAGACCGTCGAACACGAGCGCCGCGTGGCCATCGCCGACCTCCTGGAAGCCAACTCCTTCGCGCCGGCGGGGTCGCAGGCAGGACCCTACGAGCTGCGCCTGGCGATCGAGGACGAGCGCCTGGTCTTCGACATCAAGCGCGAGGACGGCGAGCCGGTGCGCGTCTTCGTGTTCTCGCTCGGGCCGCTGCGCCGGATCATCAAGGACTATTTCCTGATCTGCGAGAGCTATTACGCCGCGGTACGCGACGCGCCGCTCGCCCAGATCGAGGCGATCGACATGGGACGGCGCGGCGTCCACAACGAGGGTTCGGCGCTGCTCAAGGAACGGCTGGAGGGAAAGATCGAGGTCGATTTCGATACCGCGCGGCGCCTGTTCACCCTGATCTGCGCGCTGCACCGGAGGGGCGCGTGAGCGCGGCCCGCGGGCAGGGGCCCGCCGTCGTCTTCGTGTGCGGGCGCAACTCGGTGCGCTCGCCCATGGCGGAGGCGCTGTGGAAGAAGACGTTCGGACCGGACACGCCCTCCACCTCCTGCGGCGTCAGCCCGGCCGGCTATCCCGACGGCTTCATGGTCAGCGTGATGAGCGAGATCGGCATCGATCTGTCGCGCTTCGGCTGCCGCACGCTGGACGAGGTCGCGGACGCGCCCTGCGAGCTGGTCATCTGCCTCGCCGCCGAGGCCGAACCCGACGCGAAGGCGCTGGCGAGGGCGCGCGGGGCGCAGTATCAGCGCTGGCAGGTCTCCGACCCGGCGATGCAGGAGGGTCATCACGGCGAGCGCCTGGAGGCCTTCCGCATCTCGCGCGACGCCATCGCGGCGCGCATCGAGCGCTTCGCGCGCGAGCGCAGGGCCTGAGCCGCGGCGCTCGACGGACCGGGGGGAAAGCGACTATATAGCGCCCGACACCCGCGACCGGGAGCAATCCGGCGCGGTCGAACGTTTTGGAAAACCAGCCGGTACGCCGGCCATCGCTGCCGCAGGCGCAGTGAAGCACGACAAGAGGAGCCGCATGGCGAAGGAAGAACTTCTCGAGTTTCCGGGCGAGGTCGTCGAACTTCTCCCGAACGCGACCTTCAAGGTCAAACTGGAAAACGATCACGAGATCATCGCCCATACCGCAGGCAAGATGCGCAAGAACCGCATCCGCGTGCTCGCCGGCGACAAGGTCCTGGTCGAGATGACCCCGTACGACCTGACCAAGGGTCGCATCACCTATCGCTTCAAGTAGACGCGCGAGCGTGGCCGACGAGACCCGCCCGCGCCTGGTCCTGGCGAGCGCCTCGCCGCGCCGGCGCGAGCTCCTGACCCGGATCGGCTTTCCGCCCGACGCGGTCCATCCCACCGATATCGACGAATCCGTGATTCCCGGCGAGCTGCCGCGCGGCCATGCCGAGCGCCTGACGCTGGAGAAGCTCGCCGCCGCCGACCATCCGGGCTGCTTCGTGGTGGCGAGCGACACGGTGGTCGCGGTCGGCCGGCGCATTCTGCCCAAGACCGAGACCGAGGACGAGGCGCGGGCCTGCCTCGAGCTGATGAGCGGGCGCAATCACCGGGTCTTCACCGGCGTGGCGGTGCGCGCGCCCGACGGGCGCCAGGCCCACAGGATCGCCGAGACCCGGATCGCGATGAAGCGCCTGCATCCCGGCGAGATCGAGGAATACATCGCGTCCGGGGAGTGGAAGGGCAAGGCGGGCGGCTACGGCATCCAGGGCCGGGCCGGGGCCTTCGTGGAAAACCTCATCGGTTCCTATACCGGCGTCGTCGGCCTTCCCGTCTATGAGACCCGCCTGCTGCTGGTCGGGCTTGGATACATGCCATGAGAATCCTCACCGCCGAGCATATCGGGGAGACCCGCGTCGCGCTGATGGAGGGCGATCTCGCGGTCGAGCTGCATCTGGAACGCTGGAGCGAGCGCGGCACGCGCGCCGTGCGCGGCGAGGTCTATCGCGGACGCGTGAAGCGCATCGAGACGTCCCTGAACGGCGCCTTCATCGATATCGGTACCGGTCCGGACGGCTTCCTGCCCTTCGGCGGGCAGGGCCGGCCCGACAGCGTGCACGAGGGCGCGGCGGTCGGCGTGCAGGTCGCCCGCGAGGCCTTCCAGGACAAGGGCCCGACGCTTTCCCTGTTCGAGGTGGAGGAGGGCGAGGCGCCCGAGGTGGTGATTCCCGCCCCGCCGGTCGCCGAGCGCCTGTCCATGTTCCACGAGTGCCCGGTCAAGCGCGCGAAGGACGCCGGCGTCGATCTCGATGCCTTCTTCGAGGAGGCGCTCGATCCCGTCGTGCCGCTGCCCGGCGGCGGGCGCATCGTGGTCGAGCCGGTCACGGCGCTGACCGCCATCGATGTCGACGCGGCGGGGCGCAAGTCGGTTTCCGGCGGCGCAAAGCTCGCGATGGAGCTCAACAAGCTCGCCGCGCGCGAGGCGGCCCGCCAGATCCGCCTGCGCGGCATCGGCGGGGTGGTCGCGATCGACTTCCTGCCGCTGAAGAAGAAGGCCGACCAGGGCAATCTCATGGCCTCGCTCAAGAGCGCCTTCCGCAACGATCCGGCCAAGATCGACATCGCCCCGCCCTCGCGCTTCGCCATCGTCGAGCTTGCCCGCCAGCGCCTGTCGCGCCCGCTGCACGAGATCGTCTTCGAGCGCCCGGGCGTGGAGACGGTGGAGACCCGCGCGCTCGCCGCGCTGCGCGCGCTGGAGCGCGAGGCGGCCTCCGACCGGGGCGCGAGGCTTCTCATCCGCGCGGGAAGCGCCATATATGAATGGCTCGAGGCCGACCCGATCGGCTGGAGGAAGGCCGCCAGGCACCGCTTCGGCGACCGGATCGAGCTGAAGCGCGAGGAGGGGTTCGGCCCCCGCGCCTTCGACGTGAAACCCCACCGGGACTGAAAACGAATTGACCGAGACGACCAAGACGACCGCGCCGAAATGCCCGTCCTGCAACGCGCCGGCTGTGCGTGAATTCCGCCCGTTCTGCTCGAAGCGCTGCGCCGACGCCGATCTCGGGCGCTGGTTCTCCGGCGCCTATGCCATCCCCGGCCAGCCCGTCCCGCGCGAGGCCCTGCCCCCGCGCGAGGGGGAGGATGACGAGACCGGGCGCTAACCCTTTTTCCTAACGAAGTCTTAGCCCGTTCCGGCGATTCTGCGTCGTGGCGCCGTGTGCGCGGATTCGGAGCGGGCGATGGTCCTGTCGGCCTCATTGCTGGGTGCGTATTTCAACGCGCAGACGAGCCTGCGCCTGGCGGGTGCCGCCGGGCCGCAGCCCTCCGGCGCGAGCACCGGCACGGCGCAGGGCGGGGCCGCCAAGCCGGAGATCCTTCCTCCCTGGGATCCGCGCGGCGAGGTCGCGGCGCTGGAAACCCTCAGGCGCTCGGTCCTGGCGAGCGGGGAGTTCTTCGACCCGAAGTTCGGCGAGTTCGCCGATCTCGACACGGGCGAGGACGAGAAGACGCTGTTCGCCATGTATCAGGGCCTCAAGCGCCTGCAATCGCTCGCGAGCCCGGCCGGCGAGAAGACCACGAGCGAGACCGACCGCAGCTTCTGGAACCGGCGCTTCCAGGAAGGCGTAGAACAGATGAACGCCTATTTCGAGGGCATGGACCTCGAGGGCGTCTCCGTGCTCAAGGGCGAGGAACTGTCCAAGGCGGAAAGTACGCTCGCCATATCGCGCGGCTCGTCGACCTACCGCACCGGCATCCTGCATTCGGGCGCCTTCGACGCGGAGGTCGCGAACTTCACCGGAAACGTCGCCTTCGACATCACGGTCAGGAAGAACGGTATCGACACCGTCATCTCCATCGATCTCGCCGACATGGGCACGACGACGCGCTCGCTCGACAATGTCGCGGCCCATATCAACGCCGAACTGGAAGCGGCCGGCATGCTGACGCGCTTCGAGCGGGTCAAGATCGGGGAGAAGAACGAGTTCGGTATCGTCGAGGGCGACGATTTCGGCTTCGAGATCCAGGGCATCATCACCGAGAAGGTGACCTTCACCCCGGCCGCGGGCGCCGCGCCGGCGATCTACATGGCCGGCCTGTCGGGATCGGGCGACACGGCGTCGGGCCAGCTCACCAAGTTCACCGGCCTGTCCGGCGGGGCGAGCGCGGAATTCATCCGCCGCGTCGAGGCCGATCCGACGCTGACCGAGACCACGAACGAGGACGGCGAGACCACCACGAAGGCGGCCGAGAACCCGCTGGAGATCAAGGCGATGGCGCGCGGTGCCGATGGCGGCCTCTTCGTCGTCGGCCACACCAGCGCCGCGGTCGACGGCCAGACGCTGAAGGGCGGCCAGGACCTCGTCCTGATGCGCTACGATTCCACCGGCAAGAAGCTCTGGTCGCGCGTGCTCGGCGCCGCCGAAAGCGCCTCGGGCGCGGCGGTGACCGTCGACACCAGCGGCAACGTCATCGTGGCCGGATCGGTTGCCGGCGAGCTGTCGGGCACCAACAAGGTCGGCGGGGCCGATTCCCTGGTGGTGAAATACTCCGCCGACGGGGTGGAGCAGTGGACGCGCCGCTTCGGCGGCACGGCTGACGACCGCGCCCAGTCGGTCAGCGTCGGCGCGGACGGGACGATCTACGTGGCCGGCCGGGCAGATTCGGCGATCGGCGGCGTCGCCAATACCGGCGGCACGGACGGCTACGTTCGCGCCCTCGATGCCAGCGGCAACACGCTCTACACGCGCGGCGTCGGGACCGGTACGGGCACGCAGGAGGTCAAGGCGACCGCGATCGCCTCCGATGGCGGGCTCATCGTCGCGACCGAGGAAGAGGGCCGGGCGGTGCTGACCAAGTATGCCGCGGGCGACGACGGCACCGGCGCGCCGGTCTGGACGCTCGATCTCGGCGACATGGATTCAGGGCGCATCGGGGGTCTCGCGGTCGATGAGACGGGCGCGATCTATCTCTCCGGCGCGGCCGGCGCGGGCTTCTCTCCGAGCGCGCCGGTGACGGCCAATGCCGGCGGGCGCGACGCGGTGCTGGTCAAGATCAACGACGGCGCGTCGGCGAGCGTCGCCTTCACCACCTTCCTGGGCAGTGCCGACGACAACTCGGCGGCCGGCGTCGCGGTGTCCGGCGGCAAGGTCTATCTTACCGGCAAGACGTCAGATGCGTTGCCCGGCGGCACGCAGAACGGCGCGCGCAACGCCTTCGCCGCGAGCCTCGACGCCACCACCGGCGCGCTCGACTGGGTGCAGCAGGTGTCCGGACGCGGGGGCCTCAGCGAGGGAGCGGGCATCGTCGTCGACCCGGCCGGAGACAATGCGCTGACCCGGCTCGGCCTTCCGACGGGCACGCTCTCCCATTCCGACAGCCGCCTCGTCACCGACCGCTCGAGCCTGCGCGCGGGCGATCATTTCTACGTCTCGGTGGACGGCGCGCGGAAGAAGAAGATCACCATCGAGGCGGGCGACACGATGCGCTCGCTGACCTTCAAGCTGAACGCGGCCTTCCTGCTGGACGCCACCGCCGACGTGCGCCGGGCGAGCACCGGCGACGTGCTGCGCGTGAAGCCGAAGGAGGGCGTCACGGTCGAGTTCTTCCCCGGCGATGCCGGCGAGGACGCGCTGGAAGGGCTCGGGCTTCCCACCGGCGCGATCACCGGCAAGGCGAGCCTGCTGGACACCGGCGGCGACACCACCTCGGACGCGCCGAAGATCTTCGCGCTCGAGCTGCCGAGCCGCATGGACATCTCCACGAAGGAAGGCGCGCTCGCCGCCTCGGAGGCCCTTTCCAACGCCATGAGCAAGGTGCAGCGCGCCTATCGCGAGCTGACCGCCGACCCCGCTCTCAAGGAGCTGCTCGCCGGCCCGAAGGCCGGCAAGCGCGGCGGCACCGTGCCCGCCTACCTCCAGGCCCAGCTCGCGAACTATTCCGCGGGTCTGGAGCGCCTGAACGCCGGTGGCGGGGGCGGGACGCTGGGGCTGTTCTAGGCGTGCTCGGCCGCGGCCCGGCGCAGGGCGGGGTAATCGATATAGCCTTCTGCGCCTCCGCCGTAATAGGTCGCCGGATTTCCCTCGTTCAGAGGCGCGCCGCTGCGGATGCGCGCGGGCAGGTCCGGATTGGCGATGAAGTCCCGCCCGAACGCGACGGCGTCGGCATGGCCGCTCTCGACGGCGGCCGCCGCCCGGTCGGGCGTATAGTTGCCGTTGGCGATATAGAGCCCCGGCCAGGCCGCGCGGACCGCTGCGAGAATGGCAGGCGCGTCGGGCAGGGCGGTCTCGGTCGAGAATTCCTCGACGACATGGAGATAAGCCGCCCCGATCCGCGCCAGGGCGCGCGCCGCGGCGGAGAACAGCGCCTTCGGGTCGCTGTCGCTCATGTCGTTGAACTGGCCGACCGGGGAAAGGCGAACGCCCAGCCTCTCGGTGCCGATTTCCCCGGCTATGGCACTGGCCACCTCTTCGAGGAAGCGGATGCGGTTCTCGACCGGGCCGCCATACTCGTCGGTGCGCCGGTTGACGCCATCGCGCAGGAACTGGTCGACGAGGTAGCCGTTCGCGGCGTGAAGTTCGACCATGTCGAAGCCCGCCTCGATCGCGTTGCGCGCGGCCCGAGCATAGTCCGCGACGATGGCATCGATCTCCTCGCGGCTCAGCGCTCGCGGCGTGCTGGTATCGGCGACGCCGTCATAGGTGACGGTCCAGGTGCGTGCCCGGATCGCCGATGCGGACACCGGTTGAGCGCCGCCGGGCAGCAGCGAGGCGTGGCTGATGCGCCCGACATGCCAGAGCTGGAGGGCGATGTGCCCGCCGGCCTCGTGAACGCCGTCGGTGATGTCCCGCCAGCGGGCGATCTGCTGCGGGCTGTGAATCCCCGGCGTGTCCCTGTAACCCCGCCCCATGGGGCTGATCTGCGTGGCCTCGGTGATGATGAGGCCCGCGCCGGCACGCTGGCGGTAATAGGTCTGCGCAAGTTCGCCGGGTACGCCGGAGGCGTCGGCGCGGTTGCGCGTGAGCGGTGCCATGAAGATGCGGTTGGAGGCCGTGACCGGGCCGATCTTCAGCGGGGTGAAAAGTGACTCGCGGGACATGAAGGGACCTTCCGATGGACTGGCGATGCCGCGTCAGTTGGGACGCCGCACGCCCGGCCGGAAGCAGTCCGGCCCCCGCCTCGCGAGATCGTGATCGGCCCCTAAAGCCCCAGCTCCCCCCACATCGCGTCGACGGCCTTCTTCGTCGCCTCGTCCATCTCCAGCTTCTCGCCCCATTCGCGGTCGGTCTCGCCCTCCCACTTATTGGTGGCGTCCAGGCCGATCTTCGAGCCGAGGCCGGAGACGGGGGAGGCGAAGTCGAGATAGTCGATGGGGGTGTTCTCGATCATCGTGCAGTCGCGCGCGGGGTCCATGCGGGTGGTGATCGCCCACCACACATCGTCCCAGTCGCGCGCGTCTATGTCGTCGTCCACGACGATGACCCACTTGGTGTACATGAACTGGCGCAGATAGCTCCAGGCGCCGAGCATCACGCGCTTGGCGTGGCCGGGATAGGCCTTCTTCATCGAGATCACCGCGATGCGGTAGGAGCACCCTTCCGGGGGCAGCCAGAAATCGACGATCTCGGGAAACTGCTGCTGGATGAGGGGGATGAAGACCTCGTTGAGGGCCTCGCCCAGGACGCTGGGTTCGTCCGGCGGGCGGCCGGTGAAGGTGGTCAGGTAGATCGGGTCCTTGCGCATGGTGATCGCGCTGACCTGGAAGACCGGGAAGCGCTCGACCGAGTTGTAGTAGCCGGTGTGGTCGCCATAGGGCCCTTCCGGCGCGTCCTCGTCGAGCAGGACATGGCCCTCGATGACGATCTCGGCCTCGGCGGGTACTTTCAGCGGCACGGTCTTGCAGTCGACGAGCTCGGCCTTCTTGCCCCTCAGGAGCCCCGCGAACTGGTATTCGGAGAGCGTGTCGGGCACGGGCGTCACGGCGGCCAGGATCGTGCCCGGATCGGCGCCGAGCACCGCGGCGGCGGGCAGGGGCTCGGGCCTCTCCTTCTTCCAGCGCTGGTAGTGCTGCGCCCCGCCGCGATGCTTCAGCCAGCGCATGATCGTGCGATCCTTGCCGAGCTTCTGCATGCGGTAGATGCCGAGATTGAAGTCGTCCTCCCTGGAGTCCGACGGCCCCTTCGTGACCACAAGGGGCCAGGTGATGAGCGGGGCCGGCTCGCCCGGCCAGCAGCCCTGGATCGGCAGGCGGCCGAGATCGATATCGTCTCCGGTCAGCACGACCTCCTGGCAGGGCGCCTTGCGAACGGTCGCGGGCCGCATGCTCATTACGGTCTTCGCCAGCGGCAGCATGTCGAGCGCGTCGCGAAACCCGCGCGGCGGTTCGGGCTGGCGCAGGAAGGCGAGGAGTTCGCCGACCTCGCGCAATTGTGCGGCCGTGCGGCGCGGCTCACCGCCCAGCGTGACGGCCCGCGCCACGCGCTCCACCGTGCCGAAGAGATTGACGAGGGCGGGCATCTCGGCCGGGCGGCCGTCTTCGTGGACCGGGTTCTCGAACAGTACGGCCGGGCCCTTCTTCGCGAGCAGGCGGCGCTGGATCTCGGTCATTTCAAGATGGGTCGAGACCGGACGCGAGACGCGGACGAGTTCGCCGTCGGCTTCCAGCTGTTCGATGAAGTCCCGCAGTGATTTGTAGGCCATGACCGGCTCCCTTGCCCGGCACGGAAACTAGGCCGTGCCGGGCAAGGGGCCAAGCGGGAAGCTGTGCCTCACACGTCCCTGGAGATGCGGCTGTTCCTGAGGCCGTAGAGGAAGTAGACGCCGAGGCCGACCACCAGATAGCTGCCGATCAGCAGGAAGTTGTGGATCGGCATCTGGATGATCAGGAAGCCGCAGGTCAGCACGCCGAGAATGGGCGTGAGCGGATAGAAGGGCACCTTGAACGGGCGGTGCAGCTCGGGATGGCTCTTCCTGAGATACATCACCGAGATGCAGACCATGGCGAAGGCGGCGAGCGTGCCGAGGCTGACGAGGTCGCCGAGCACCTTGATCGGGGTCGTGGCCGCGGCCGCGGCCACGGCGCCGCCGACGATCACGGTGTTCATCCAGGGGGTCTTCCGCCTGGAGTGAAGCCGCGAGAACAGCGGCGGCAGGAGGCCGTCCTTGCCCATGGTGTAGAAGATGCGGGTCTGGCCGTAGAGCAGGACCAGCATCACGCTGGACAGGCCCAGGATCGCGCCCGCCTTGATGAAGAAGGAGAACCAGCCCAGCCCGATCGCGTCCACGGCCGTGGCCATCGGGTCGGGCACCGCCAGCAGGGTGAAGGGCACGATGCCCGTCAGCACCAGCGCGGTCAGCATGTAGAGCGCGGTGGAGATGCCGAGCGAGCCGATGATGCCGATCGGCAGGTCGCGCTGCGGGTTCTTGGCTTCGGCCGCGGCGGTGGAGACCGCCTCGAAGCCGACATAGGCGAAGAAGATGATCGAGGCGGCCCGGAACACGCCCTGCAGGCCGAACTCGTCGCCGCCCTGGTGGGGCGGGATGAAGGGCGTCCAGTTCGCCCGGTCGACATAGAAGAAGCCGATCACGATGAAGGCGACGAGCACGGCGACCTTCAGCACGACGAAGAAGTTGTTCGCGCGCGCGGACTCGCTGACCCCGAGCACCAGCAGCCCGGTCACGCCCGCCACGCCGAGCAGAGCGGGCAGGTTGGCGATGGCCGTGGTGGTGGTGCCGTCGGCGAGCGTGACGGCACTGCCCGTCGGGGCGGCGAGCTCGGGCGGGATGTGGACGCCGAAATCGGCGAGGAAACTCACCACGTAACCCGACCAGCCGACCGCGACGGTCGAGGCGGCAAGGCCGTATTCGAGCACGAGCAGGAGGCCCATCACCCAGGCGATGATCTCGCCCAGCACGGTGTAGGCGTAGGTATAGGCCGATCCCGAGACGGGCAGCACGCTCGCGAGCTCGGCATAGCAGAGACCCGCGAAGGCGCACACGAAGCCGGCGATGATGAAGGACAGGACGATGGCCGGGCCGGCATGGGCGGCGGCGGCCTGGCCGGTGATCACGAAGATGCCCGCGCCGATGATGCAGCCGACGCCGAGACTGGTGAGATTGAGGGGGCCCAGATGGCGGTGAAGCTCTTCACCCTGGAACTGGGACTGGACGAGCGCGACGGACTTGCGCGCGAAAAGCCGCTTCCACAAGCGGCCTGACCCGGTGGACGGGTCGAGCGGAGCGTCGGTCAAGGAACGACCCTCTATGAGCCTTCCCACGGCGGCGAGGCTTCGAGCTGAAACCGATGTCGCCGGGTCGATCCGTGGGCCCGCCGCGGGGGAATCGTTACATCGGGTGCGGCCATTTGGAAACGGGATTCTGCGGCGGCCCGCAGGGTCTCGCCGCAGACGATTTTTTCTCTCGCGCGCTATTACAGCTTGTGGCATATTCCCATTACAAATCGATCGGGGAGTCCGCACGCATGGCCTCGATGGTGGACGTCATCGCCATACCGGCCAATGGCTGGAACGGCACCGAGCGCGCCGACAAGGACCGCGCGGCCAACGCCGCGGCGGCGGCCCGCAACGATCTCCTCGCCGTCACCGGCTATGTCGAGATCGACGATCTGGTCTCGAAGGTCGCGGCCGCGCTCGCCGCGGACCCGCAGTCTCCCTGCCTTCGCTCGCTGGAGATCCACGCTCACGGCAATCCGGTCCAGGTGGATGATTTCCTGGCGTGGGAACGGGCCGAATGGGGCCGCAAGCTGAAGACGCTGAACTGGTGCGACCAGGCGGAGATCTATCTCGCGGGCTGCAATACCGGCCTTGAGATGCCGCCGAGCTATGGCTGGCCCGGCCCCCTGGCCAGGGATCTCGCCACGAACATGGCCTTCACCCAGGGCCAGTTCGAGGTCCGCATCACGGTCTACGGCTCGGCGGGCTATCTCTACGGCGCCCGGGCGCTCGGCGGGCTGCGCACGATCCGCCAGTATGTTCAGAAAAAGGGAGGCCGGAAGAAGTTCTGGAACATCTATCCGGGCGCGCGCGATGCGAACGGCACCGATGTCTGGAACGCGTTTCGGAACTGGTAACCCGCCATGGCCACCATCACCGTCGAATTTCCCGCCGTCGCCAGGCGCCTGACGCTCGACCAGGCCCAGACCGACATGTTCATGGAAGAGTTCCGCCGGGTGAGCCGGAGGAGCCTGTGGGACTGGCTGGTCGCGCTGTTCTCGCGCGGCTCGCCGGCGTCTGCGGCTCCGCCGATCGCACCGGAACTGATCGTGAAGGTGGAGGAGGGCGGCCGGGTCGACACCTACGAGATCGGCGGCCGCTTCGTGCTGAGCGAGCCCGGCGGTGTCGAGCCGAGGCAGTTCTACTTCGCGCTGCTGCTCTTCGAATGGCTCGAGCAGGCCGGATCGAGTTCCGCGCCGACGGCTCCCTGACCCGATCCGGGCGGAGCCGCCGCACGCGGGCCGGCTATTGCGGCAGGCCCTCCGGCTCGCCGACGGTGTCCTCGTCCTCGACCGGCAGGTCGGCCGGGCCGGGCGTCTCGAAGCCCTCGACGGCCTCGACCGGGTCCATCTGCGGGTGCAGCGCGGCGAACACGTTGGCGAGCAGGGCGAACGTGCCGTCATCGGCGAAATTCGTCGCGCCGAGCCGGACCACGACGAGGTCGGCGTCCGGGACGATGAAGGCGCGCTGGCCCTGGAATCCGCCCATGTAGACCGTTCCCGAGAGCGCCTCGACGCTGGGATGGCCGAGCCAGAAGCCGAGCCCATAATCGCGATCTCCGGCCGCGCCCTCGCGGGTGCCGCCCACGGTGTGCGTGGCGACGATCTCGTCGAAGCCGGGCCCGAAGACGCGCGTGCCGTCCGGGGCGAGGCCGTCGTCGAGATAGGCCTGGCCCATGCGCGCCCAGTCCTGCGCGGCCGCATACATGTAGGAGCTGCCCTGCAGCGTGCCGGCCTCGTCGGTCTCGAAGATCGCCGAATGCATGGCGAGCGGGGCGAAGACGCGCTCGCGCACGGCGGCGAGGTCCTCGATCATGGGGCCGGGCAGGGCGTCCTGCATGGCGCGCGTGGCCAGCACCGTCTGCCCGCTCATGTACTGCCAGTGCGTGCCGGGTTCGTGGACGAGGGGCTGGCGCGCCGCCCAGGCCGCCATGTCGCTCTGCGTGAACAGCATCTGCGAATTGGGATCGGTGCCGTCATTCCTCTCGTCGAGCCTGAGCCCGGCCGTCATGCGCAGGAGGTGCTCGAGCGTGATCTCGCCCTTCTGCGGGGTCTCCTCCAGCACCTCCTCGTCGGTGATGGCCCGCGCCTGGAGCGTGATCTCGCCGCGGTGGACCATCGCCCCGGCGAGCGTGGCGGCGAGGCTCTTGGTCATCGACCAGCCGTGCAGCGGCGTCGCGGGCGTGACGCCGTCGCCATAGCGCTCGGCCACGAGGCGGCCCTCGTGCAGCACCACGACGGCGAGCGTGTTGCGTCCCCCGCCCTCGGGCTCGGAGAAGGCCTGGTCGATCGCGGCCTCCAGCGCGTGCGTGTCGAAGGCCGCATCGCGGTGGGCCGCGTCGAGCGTCATCGCCTCGAAGGGGCGGTCCCAGGGCAGGGAAAGGGTCTCGTCGAAATCGCGCCCGTCATGGACCAGCGTGCAGCCGATGCCCTCGCGGAACACGGCGCGCTGGCCGTAGAGAAAGCCCAGGAGGTTGGAGCGCACCTCGTTCTCGCCGACCGTCGCGGACACGAGGCGAGCGGCATCGCCGAGCAGGGGGTCGACATAGAGCGCGCGGGCCCGCTGCGGGGTGAAGCCGGAGACGAAGTGCAGCGAGCAGACCTGCTTGGCCGTGATGCCGGTGGCGGTGGGCAGGTAGATGCGGTGCAGCCCGGTGCGGGTGAAGATCACGCCGCCGGCGACGAGCGCCAGCACCAGGAGCAGGACGACGATGCGCTTCATGGCGTTCCCCCTTTGCAGCGGGTGAAGACTTGCCCATCGCGGCCGGGATGGCAATCGCCGCGCCGCCGCAGCCCGGCGGGCAACCGCCGTCCCCGCAGGCCCGTTTCGTCGCGTGAAGGAGGTGAGCGGCCGTGAGCGCTCTCTACAAGTTTCTCGGCGTGTGCCTGATCCTGATCGGCCTGCCCTGGATGTGGCTGCCGATCCCGTTCGGCGCCGTCCTCGTCGCGCTGGGGTTCGCCCTGCTGATCACGGGGTCGGAGACCGGGGCCGAGCGCCTGCGCGGCCTGCGCAGCCGCTATCACTGGTTCGACCGCGCCCTCCTGGAGGCCTGCCGCTACCTGCCCACGCGCCTGGCCGACCCGATCGACCGCACGGCCTGCCGCAGCGAGGAGGAGCGCCGGCGCGACCGGGAGGGCGGTAAGAAGCGAAAATAGGAAGGCCGGATGCGCAACTCTGCCCCGGGGCGGAACGTTTCGCGGAACACAGACGCTTCGTTCCACCGCCTCAGAGGCCCGTTCCATGACCCGCCTGCCGATCCTCCTCGTGCCCGTCCTGCTGATGGCCTGCTCGCCGGAGGGGGAGGCGCCGCCGGTCGTGGATAGCGGCTGGGACCAGTCCGAGCGCCCGGCGATGGCCCCGCAGCCGCAGTCCGAGGATTTCGGCGACCGCAACACCGGGTTCGAACCGGCCTTCGAGGGCCAGACGCGCGCCCCGCTGCCCGGGCAGACCCACGACTGGAGGGTGGAGACCGTCGGCGAGCGCCTCGGCGAGGTGTGGGGTTTCACCTTCCTGCCCGGGGGCGACATCCTGTTCACGAAGAAGTCCGGCACGCTGCACGTGCTGTCCGGGGGCCAGGCTTCCGGGCCGATCGAGGGCCTGCCCGCGATCGACACCGACGACCAGGGCGGGTTGCTCGATATCGTCCTGGATCAGGATTTCCCAGATAACAGACTGATCTATTTTTCGTTTTCCGAACCGCGTGGCGAGGGCGAGAACGGCACCTCGGTGGCGCGTGCCCGCCTGTCGGACGACCGCAGCGCCCTCGAGGAGCTCGAGGTGATCTTCCGCCAGCAGCCGGCCTGGGACTCCTCGATGCATTTCGGCTCGCGGCTGGTCTGGGGAGAGGACGGCACGCTCTTCGTCACGCTCGGCGAACGCTTCCACCCCGCTCCGCGCCAGCTGGCGCAGGACCCGACCAACCATATCGGCACCATCGTGCGCATCGAGCCGGATGGCTCCATCCCGCAGGACAATCCCTTCACCACGACGAGCGCGGGCGCGGATGCGGTCTATGCCTACGGTATCCGCAACAGCCAGGCCGCCGCGCTCGGGCCCGACGGGCGGCTGTGGGAAATCGAGCACGGGCCGCAGGGCGGCGACGAGCTCAACCTGATCGAACCGGGCGGCAATTACGGCTGGCCGGTCGTGGGCTATGGCGAGCAGTATGACGGCACGCCCCAGCACGAGCGCGCCAGCCTGCCGGGCATGATCGATCCGGTCTATTTCTGGGACCCGGTCATCGCGCCCTCGGGGATGATCTTCTATGACGGCGAGCTGTTCCCGCAGTGGCGGGGCGACATCTTCGTCGGCGGGCTCGCCTCCCGGAAGCTCGTTCGCCTGACGCTGGAGGACGAGCGCGTGACCGGCGAGGAATGGCTGGAGATGGACGGGCGCATCCGCGAGGTCGAACAGGGCCCGGACGGCGCGATCTACGTCTCCGACGAGAGCAATGCCACGATCCTCAGGATCGTCCCGGCGCAGGATTGAGGGGGCTGAAGGCGGCGGAACCGGCCGCGGCCGGAGTTCGTTCCCGGTCCGGGGAACGCAGGGAGATCCATGTCTTTCGTCTATCAGTTCATCGGCATCGTTCTGATCCTCGCCGGGCTGCCGCTGTTCTGGACGCCGATCCCGGTCGGGTTGATCATGATCGCGACCGGGCTGGCGCTGCTGATCTCCAACTCCACCTTCGTGCGGACCCGGGTGCAGATGGCGCGCTACGACAATCCCGGCTTCGACCGCTGGCTCGTCAGGGCCAAGCGCTACGTGCCCCATCCCTTCGACCGGGTGCTGGAGCGCACCGAGGCGCAGCGCCACAACCCGCCGGCCCGGCGGGAGTGAACACGTTCAATTACCTTATCTAAAGACTCCGGGGAGAGGCTTGCCTGGTGTTTGCCCCTCGTGAGCACGACCCACCTGGCCGGAGGCAAGACGCCTCCGGCTCTTTTTTGTCACTTCGCCCGGCCGCCGAGCACGTCCTGCCATTCGGGATGCTTCTCGATCTGCGCCTTGGTGAAGGGGCAGAGCGGGACGATGCGGATGCCGCGCGCACGCGCATCGGTGACGACGCGCTCCACCAGCCGCTTGCCGATCCCCGACCCGCGCCAGTCGTCGGGCACGAAGGTGTGATCGACGATGATCAGGTGCTCGTTGGCGATGGAGTAGGTCAGCTCCGCGTCCGGCTTGCCGGGCGCACGCGCGACATAGCGGCCCTTGGTCTCGCCGCGCTCCTCGGTGATCTCGATTCCGGTATCGTCGCTCATCGCGCCTCTCCTAGGCCTCCAGCACGTCGTGCCAGGCCGGCGTGCGGTCGATCTTGATCTTCACGTAGGGACAGACGGGGCGGATCGTCCAGCCGCGCTCGCGCGCGTCCTCGACCGCGCGTTCGACGAGCCGTCCCGCCACGCCTTCCCCGCGCATCACCGGCGGGGTGTAGGTGTAATCGATCACCATGGTGGAGTCGCGCAGCGTGTAGGTCAGCTCGCTCTCGCCCTTCTCGCCGTGCGAGACGAAATAGCGCCCGCGCCCGCCATCGCGGATTTCGTGGATATCAAGCTCGATCATGGATTTAGCTCCTTTTTCTCACCTCGATTGTCAACGCGGCGACGACGGCCTGCGTTTCGCGATCGTCAGAGCGCGTGGGCCTTCAGCGCCTCCAGCGGCACGATATCGAGCGTGGTCAGGTGCGTCGCGGCGAGATCGACTCCGGGGGCGAGGCCCGCCTCGAAGGCCTCCAGCCAGCGCGCCGCGCACAGGCACCAGCGATCGCCGGGCCTGAGGCCGGGAAAGTCGAACTCGGGGCGCGGGGTGGACAGGTCGTTGCCCCGGCTCATGGAGAAGGCGAGGAAGTCCCTCGTCATCACCGCACACACCGTGTGCATGCCGCGATCCTGCGGACCGGTATTGCAGCAGCCGTCGCGGAAGAAGCCGGTCACCGGATGGCTGCCGCACGCCTTCAGCGGCCCGCCGAGCACGTTGCGCGCCCCGCCGGCTCCGCCCCGTCCGGTGTGATCGAAAGGCATGGGCTCGTCCTCCTCTTGCCGGGATCAGGGTAGGGCGCGCCGCGCCGATCGGCCAGTCTGGCGCCCCGCACGCTGCAGGAACGTTCCGCCCCGCGCAGCGGTTTTTCTCTGACTGCGCACGAGCGCGCAAAGGGAGGACGAGCCCTGTCGAGGCACGAGGATACCGGCGCGGAGACCGAGCGTCACATCGTCGACCAGCTCATCCGCGAGCGCGCGCCCGGCCTGTCGGCCAGCCCGGTCTGGCCGCTCGTCAAGCCGCCGCTCTATGCGCTGCTGAATTACCAGGGCGCGCGCGAGATGGCCGATGACATCGCCGACATGGATGCCTACGAGGCGCTCGACCATGCCAGCGATCTCCTGGAGCTCGACCTGTCGGTGGAAGCGGTCGGCTGCGTGCCGCGGCAGGGGGCGTGTCTCGTCGTCGTCAACCATCCCACCGGCATCGCCGACGGGATCGCGCTCTACGATGCGCTGAAGGGGCGCCGGCCGGACGTCGCCTTCTTCGCCAACGAGGACGCCGAGCGCATCTGTCCCGGCCTCGGCGAGGCGGTCGTGCCCGTCGTCTGGCCGCCCGAAGAGCGCACGATGGAAACCTCCAAGGAGACGCTGCGCCAGGCGCTGGAGATGATCGGGGACGAACGCGCGATCGTCATCTTCCCGGCCGGTGCCATCGCCCGCATGCGCGAGGGCGAGCTGCGCGAGGAGCCCTGGGAGGCGACCTTCGTCTCGCTCGCAGGCAAGCACGGCGTCGATATCGTGCCGGCCCATCTCTCTGGCCCATATTCCAGACTTTTCAATATCTTCGATCGTTTTTCCGAAGAATTGCGCGACGTCACCCTGTTCCACGAATTCCTCAACAAGAAGGGCGAGCGCTTCGAACTCGAGTTCGGCGCGCCGATCGACGCCGGCGAGATCGGGCAGGGCGACGAGGACGCGGTGAGCGAGCGCCTGCGCTGCTTCGTGCAGGACGATCTGCCCGGCCACCCCGGGAAGGCGTTCGCGCCCTGAGGCGTCAGGTCGTGGGCTCGCCCTCGGCCTCCTCGCGCACGATGTCGCGGATGCGCGGGTAATCCGGCGAGCCGGTCGGGGTCATCGGGGTCGAGTTCACCCTCACGACGCGCCCCGGCACGAGGCGCTTGTCGAGATCGTGCTCGCTCACATAGCCGGAGAACGCCTCGCGCCCGGCCTCCTCGGCGTCGGAGACGAGCACGATCGTCTCGCCTTCCTCGCGCTCCACCGCCATGGCGGCATGGTTGGCCTCGCTCCAGAGATCCCTCGCGGCCCTCTCCACCCGGTCGAGCGAGATCATCTCCCCGCCGATCTCGGCGAAGCGCTTGACCCGTCCGGTGATGGTGATGAAGCCGTCCTCGTCGACGCTCGCGAGATCGCCGGTGTCGAACCAGTCCTTCTCATAGGCCACGATCCGTCCCGGATCGTCGGGATCGAGATAGCCGATCATCAGGTTGGGGCCGCGCACGTGCAGCTCGCGCCCCTCGCTGACGCCCTCCACCTCTTCGAGCTTGGCCTCCATGCCCGGGACCAGCGTGCCGACGCTGTCGGGCCGGTTGGCGTCCGGCCGGTTCAGCGCGACCACCGGGGCGGTCTCCGACAGGCCGTAACCCTCGATCAGCACGGCCGGGCTGTGCTCGTCCCAGAGTTCGCGCGTCTTGTCGTGCACGGGCTCGCCGCCGAGCACGAGATATTTCAGCGTGTCGAGTTCGCCTTCCCCGGCCTCGCGGGCATAGAGCCGGGCGAACGCGTCGGTTGCCACCAGCACGTTCGCGCCGGTCTCGTGCAGGCGCTCGATGATCGTCTTGCGTTCCAGCGGATTGGGGTGGAGCACGGTGCGCCGGCCCGTCAGGATCGGCAGCAGCATCCCGCCCGTGAGCCCCAGGCTGTGGAACACCGGGAGCGGGCTGAAGAACACCCAGTCGGGTTCGAACTCGATATGCTGGCGGCACTGGGCGATGTTGGCCAGGATATTGGCGTGGCTCAGCGCGACGCCCTTGGGCGCGCCGGTGGTGCCGGAGGTGAAGAGGATGACGGCCACGTCCTCCGGATCGGCCGGGTCGGGCACCAGGGCGGGCAGGGCTTCGCCGGCCGCGCCATACGCCTTGTCGAGTATCCCCGTCGCGTCCTTCAGGTCCTCCAGGTGGACGATGCCGGCATGTTCGGCGAGGGCGTCCTCGGTGTCCTGGAGATCGCCGGCCTTCACGAAGGTCCTGGAGCTGATCACGCGCTTCACGCCCGCGGTCTCGCACGCGCCGGCGACCGTCTTGGCGTCCTGGCCGTAATTGAAGAAGGCCGGCACGCGCCCGCCGGCCTGCAGCGCGAAGAACACGATGGCGGCGGGAACGCCGGTGGGCAGGAAGACGCCGACATGCTCGCCGCGCTCGGTGATCTGCGACAGGTGGCGGGCGAGCGCGAGGGCGGCGCGGATCAGCTCGCGATAGCTCATCGCGCCGAAATCGGCGTCCTCGACGATCCGCGTCGAGCCGCCGTGCCCGGACTCGGCGTCGAGCAGCCCCTGGAACAGGGTCTTGGGGAAATCGTCCGGAAGCGTCAGCTCCGGTCCTTCGAACGTCTCGGCCATGAGCGTCTCGCTGTCTGCGCCGGGCAGGCCGACCGGGATTTAAACGCCCGGCGGGACGGGGCCGTTCCGGCGGTCAGTGCGCGCGCGGCGCCGCGAGCTTGCGCCGCTTGAGTGCCTCGTAGGCCGGCCGGCAGGCGGCCACGACCGGTTCGAGTTCGTCAGGCAGGGGGTGCGGGCTGGCGCGGGGCGCGTCGAAGCCGGTGGAGGCTTCGACCCGGGCGTACCAGAACGGCGCCCAGGGTCCGTCGCTCGCGCGCCGTCCGGCCGGCCAGGACAGCATGGAGGTACGGAACGGGATGTCGATCGCCGCGCAGACCGCGCGCAGCATGCCGGCCGGATCGGCCAGCACGTCGCGCCCCTCCACGACCGGCCAGTCGCTGCGCCCGGTGACATATGCGATCTCGTCGAACAGGGCGAGCTGGCGCAGCGCGCCGAGATCGGCGCTGGTGGCCCGGTCCATCGTCGCGAAATAGCTTGCCGCGACCTCGGCCGGGTCGCGGATCAGGAAGACGTGCCGGCAGGCCGCGGTCCAGGACAGGTCGAGGCCGGGCAGCATGTGCTGGCACATGTGCTTCTGGAAGAATTCCGCTTCCCCGTTCGGCGCCGGACCGGCGCAGCGCCGGGCGATCTCGTCGGCATCGTGAGGCCAGAGGGCCAGCGTCTCCTCGCGGCCGGGATGGTCGATCCCGGTCTCCTTCAGATACCAGGCATAGAAGGGCTCGTCCCACACCGCGCAGTTCCCGCGCGCCTCGAAGGACCGCATCGTCGCGGTGGAGATGTTGCGCGGCCCCGACCACAGGCAGATGCGGACCGTGTCGCCGGCCATCAGGCGCTCTCGCGGGCGATGCGCTCCAGGTAGAGGCGCTGCAGGCGCTCCACCATCGGTCCGCGTCCCTCGCTGATCTTGCGCCCGTCCACGCTCGAGACCGGGGCGAGCCCGGCGAAGGTGCCGGTCACGAAGGCCTCCTGCGCCCCGTAGACCTCGGTCAGGGAGAAATTCTTCTCAAACACCGGGATGGCGGCCTCGCGGCACAGCTCGATCACTACGCCGCGGGTGATGCCGGGCAGGCAGTAATCCCCCGTCGAGGTCCACACCTCGCCCTTCCTGACGATGAAGAAATGGGTCGAGTTGCAGGTCGCCACGAAACCGTGCGGATCGAGCATCAGCGCCTCGTCCGCGCCGGCCTTGGCGGCCTGGATGCAGGCGGTGATGCAATTGAGCTTGGAATGGGAGTTCAGCTTGGGATCCTGCACGTCGGGATAGCCGCGCCGGACATGGACGGTGAAGAGGTTCAGACCCCGCGTGGCGGTCTCAGGCTTCGGCGTCTTCCATTCGGGAATGATGACCACCGTCGCCTTCGAGATCGTCACGCGCGGGTCCTGGTAGGGCGTTGCCTTGAGGCCGCGCGTGACCATCAGCCGGATATGGACGCCGTCCTGCATGCCATTGGCTTCGAGCGTCTCGTGGAGCGCCGCGGTCAGCGCCTCGCGGGTGAGGCCGATCTCCATGTCGATCGCCTTCGCGCCCTCCCAGAGCCGGTCGAGATGGCGGTCGAGGAAGGCGATGCGGCCCTCGTGGACGCGCAATCCCTCCCAGACGCCGTCGCCGAGGATGAAACCGGAATCGAAGACGGAGACCTTGGCCTGGTCGCGCGCGTGGAGTTCGCCGTTGATCCAGATGCGGATGTCCGCATTGCGCGGATCGTCGACATATTCGTGGCTGCCCTTGGCCATCGGATCAGCCGAATTTCGAGAAGTCGGGCTTGCGCCGTTCCATGAAGGCGGTGACGGCCTCCTTGAACTCCTCCGAGCGCAAGAGGTCGGCGAAGATGCCCCCCTCGCGCACGATGCGCTCGACCAGGGGCTCCCCGGGCCGGGTCATCAGCGCCTTGGCCGCACGCACCGCGCCGGGGGCCTTCGCCGCCAGCGTGCGGGCACGGTGCGTCACCTCCTCCTCCAGCCTGCCGGCCGGAAAGACGTCCGCGACGAGGTGGCGCGACATCGCCTTTGCCGCGTCCCAGCTCTCGCCCAGCAGCAGGAGTTCGCCCGCGACCGCGCGCCCGACGAGCCCGGGCAGGATCTGGCTGGAGCCGAATTCGGGGGCGAGGGCGAGATCGACGAAGGGCGTCTTGAACACCGCCCGGTCGGAGGCGTAGGCGAGGTCGCAATGCAGCAGCAGCGTCGTGCCGATACCGATGGCGAGCCCGTCGACGGCTGCGATCACCGGCTTCTCGCAATCCATCAGGGCGCGCATGAAGCGCTCCACCGGGGGCATGTCGCCGCCGCCGATATGGGGCGGAGCCTCGATGAAGTCGACGAGATCGTTGCCGGCGGTGAACACGCCCTCGCTTCCCGCCAGCACGACGACGCGCACCTCGCGGTTCGCGTTGGCGTCTTCCAGCGCCTCGGCCATCGCCGTGTACATCGGCCGGGTGATGGCGTTCTTCTTGTCGGGACGGTTGAAGCGGATCGTGCGGATGTAGTCGGAGGTCTCGACCCGGATGGCGTCGGTCATGCCTGTCTCCTCGCTGAGCGATGCGATCTCAGCGGAGACCGGGCGGTGCGGTCAAGCGCGGAAACTTGCGAGGCTCAGCGCGGACAGATCAGCACGTGGTCGTCGAACACCGCGCCGACGATCAGGTTGTCCTCGCTCGCGGCGGCCACGCTGGAAGCGTCGATCTGGCCATTGAGCGCGACCAGTTCGCGCGTCACCGTGCCGGTCTCCGGATCGACGCGCACGACTTCGGACGGCGCGATCGCTCCGGGATCCTCGAGATGGTCCAGGAAGGCGAACACGTCGGGATGGGCGCCGATCCACAGATCGCCCTCGGGCCCGATCTCGATATTGTCCGCCCCGGTGTGGACCGCGATGCGGTCGACGCGCTCCAGGCTGCCGTCCGCGGCGCGCCGGTAGACATTGACGCGCCGCCCCAGGAATTCGGCCACGTAGATGAAGCGCCCGTCCGCGCTCATGTTGATGCCGTTGGCGTAGATCAGCCCGTCGGCGGCGATGCGCCCGGCCTCGCCGTCGAAATAGGACACGCCCGACAGCGGCAGGCCGAAGAAGGCCTCGATCTGGGAGGCGAGGCCCTCGGCATAGCGCCGGTCGTTGGTGGCGTAGAAGCTGCGCGGGCCCACCGCCAGCACGTCGTTGGGCGAGGAGAGTTCGGGATAGGTGATGGAATCCACGTGGGTCAGCGCGCCCTCGGCGTCGAACTCGAAGATCTCGATGCGGTGACCGCCCGCCCGGGGGTGGTTGACCACGAAGAGCCGGTCCGGCGCGCCCTCGCGCACCAGGAGCGAGATGCCGTGCGGCACGAAGTCTTCCGGCGCGTCTGTGAGCCGCGTCAGGCTCGCCTGCGGATCGGCGGGATCGAAGCTCCAGATCGCGTTGCCGGCGCTGTCCCCGCCGCGCCGCTCGGCGGTCGAGACGAGGGCCAGGCCGGTCACGGGATGGATCGTCACGTCCTCGGTGCCCGGCGCGATGGTCAGCGCCTCGCACCCGGCAAGACCGGTCTCCTCGAGATCGGCGAAGGTGCCCGCGGCGGGCGCGACGACGAAGGCCATGCGCAGCGCCAGCGCCAGCACGACGATGACGAGACCGATCAGGAATGTTCGCATGAAGCCCTCCCCTTGCGGCTTTCGCGCCGCGTGGACGAAAAGCTTACACCCGCGTTAACCCTTTCGCCAATCGCGCCCTATTCGAATTCCACGATGTCCACCAGGGCGAGGTCGTCGAGCGCGGCTTCCAGATACGGCTTGTGCGAGGCCCCGACGATGACCAGGACCCGCGCACCTGGCATGCCGCGCGTGGCTTCCAGGATATGGGCGGCCATGCGCAGATTGCGCGCCTCCCAGGCCACGACGCGGGCGCGGGCCGCCTCGGCATCGCCCGCCGCGCGCAGGAAGGCGCCCCATTCGGCCGCCGCGCGGGCGGGCTGCGCCCCGGGTTCGTTGAACAGCCGGTAGACCTCCAGCACCTCCTCGGGCGAGGTCAGGCGCCGGTAGGCGGCTTGCGTCTCGGCCATGGCGGGATCGGACATCACACCCTGCAGGGCCGGATCGCTTTCGATCGCCGCCTGCAGGCGCGGCACGACGGACAGGAAGAGGTCGCCCGCCGTCCAGTCGTCCATCGGCCAGACGCGGTCGTGGCCGAGACGGGCGGCCAGCACCGCGCCGATCGCCGCGCTCTCGTTCCGGCTGGCCGCCAGCCGGTCGAGCGCGGCGGCGAGTTCCTCGCCGACCGGCCCGCCTGCCGTGCGCGCGCCCTCCGGAATTTGCAGCCAGTGCACCAGCGCGGACCAGGGATCGCCGGCCCGGGCGAACAGGGCCGCCGTCTCGCGGTGCCCGGCCGGCGTCATGGCCGTCCCGGCCAGGCCAGCGGCTTCGGATTCCGCCTCGCCCGGGGTCAGGGCCACGGTCTCCCCGGCCAGCCCGGACAGGCGCAGCGCGGTGCCCGCGAACTGCTCGGCGACGCCGGGATAGCGCGCCGCCTCCGCCGCCAGGAAACGGGCGTGCTCGCCGGAGACCGCCTCGATCGCGATATGGGTGGGGGCGAAGGCCTCGAGGCGCTGCAGCACCGGCTCCAGCATGTCCGTGGTGAAGTCGTCCGGCGCGGCGGACAGGTGCGGCGTGCCGAGCACCATGACCTCGGTCGGGGCGGAAACCGCGAGCGGATCGAGGTCGGAGGGGGAGAACCGGTCCTGCGCGGCGGCCGGTGCGGCGAGCAGGAGAAGGGCGAGGGCGCGAAACATCATGGGGGAGCTCTCTCTTTGGCTTGCGTCTTCTCGCGAAAAGATGCCGCCCGGCGCAGATGCGGATGCGCCGTCCTCACTCGCCTGTGGCGAGCCGGGTCAGCGCGTCGTAGACGATGTCCGCGTCGCGCTCGCCGAGCCGCTCGGTGATCTCGCCGTTGAAGGCACGCAGCACCGCGTCGGCACGCTCTCCCGCCTCGCGCCCGGCCTCGGTCAGGGCGACGAGCGCGCCGCGCCGGTCGTTCGGATCGGGCGAACGCGTGACGAGGCCGGCCTTTTCCATGCGCGAGACGAGGCCGGTGACCGCCGGGGCGCCCAGCGCCAGAACCTCGCCGATCGCGCCCATGCGCCGCTCGCCGCGGCGCAGGAGCAGGAACAGCACGGCCGCCTGGCTCGCGCTGACCTGGGCTTCCTGGCGCAGGCGCGCATCGGCATCCCGGTGCAGGCGCCGGGCCGCGATCTCGATGAGGAGGTAAAGCCGCCGGTCGACGGCGCGAACGCGTGCCATGACCACGACGCTGCCGCGATTCCTTCAGGTGTGAAAGATTTCGGGACGTGCCGGCTTACATTTAATGCCAAAATGGAACCAATAATCTTCCATTGCATGGGATTAATTCCATTCCAGGAGATTCCATCTTCTCGCCCGACGCCCAACGCAGCGCAACAGGGAGAAGACACCATGACCCGCAGACATGTCCTCAGAGTGGATGCCAGCGCCCGCAAGACCGGCTCGGTGAGCCGGGAGCTGTCCGGCGTGCTCGCGCAGCGCCTCGCGGGAGAGGCCGGAACGGTGACGGTGCGCGACCTCGCCGCCGCGCCCGTGCCCCAGGTCGACGAAGTCTGGGTGGGGGCGAACTTCACCCCGGCCGAACAGCGCAGCGAGGCGCAGAGGCAGGCGCTCGCCGGCTCGGACGCCCTGGTGGCCGAGCTGCAGGCGGCCGACGACATCGTCATCGGCGTGCCGATCTACAATTTCGCGATTCCCTCGGCCCTGAAGGCCTGGATCGACCAGATCGCCCGCGCCCGCGTGACCTTCCGCTATACCGAGAACGGACCGGAAGGCCTGCTGAAGGGCAAGACGGCCTGGCTGGTCGTGGCCTCCGGCGGTACGGCCCTGGACAGCGAGATCGATTTCGCGACGCCCTATCTCCGCCACGTGCTGGGCTTTGTCGGCATCACCGACGTGCGCGTCATCGACGCGGCGCGCTGGGGCTCCAGGAGCAAGGCCGAGCAGGACGCGGTGCGCGAGCAGGTGGAGACGGCGCGCAGGGCGGCTTAGGGCCGCGGTCCTGGCTTCCCCTGCTCCCCCTTGTTGGGGGAGCTGTCCCGGCTTCGCCCGGCCCCTCCCCATCACAAGGGGAAGGGGGCGGAGCGGAGGCCCTACACCGCGCTCCAGTAGTCGCGCATGCCGAGATGGCGGAACACCTCGCTCCAGTAGGCCTGGATGATCCCGGCCTGCTGGCCTTCCCAGCCTTCGCGGGGAATGAGGTGGATCTCGATCGCGACGCCGCGCAGGCCGTAACCGAATTCGCGTTCCACCTGGGCGGCGACGTCACGCGGATCGGGCAGGCGCCCGGCGAGGTCGTAGCGCGCGGCGCCGTAGACCGAGAACAGGGCCGAGTTCTGCAGCATGTCGGAGACGAGGATGATGTCGCGGCCCGGCGTGGTCGCGTCGAAGGCGTCTTCGCGGGCGATCCGGGCGAGCGCCTCGATGATCGGGCTTGCCGGCGCGTTCCTGGGCTCGACGAGGTCGGCGAGCACGTCCTGCAGCGGATCCTCGAACAGGGCCTGGTAGCGCGCCTCGACCCGGGACGGGTTGCGGTAGAGCGGGTTGATCTGCTCGCCCCGGCCCGGATTGCACAGCGAGAAGGGCGTTTCCTCCAGCTCCCCGCGCGCGTCGAGCTCGTAGAGCGAGAGCCGCTGGCCGATGGCGAGGCGGTCGCGCGCCTGGAGCACGAGCTGGCGGATCGCCTCGGTCTGGGCGGGCGTGTAGAGATCGGTCTTGTCGATGACGAGCACGGTGTGGGCCGGCTTCTCGCCGACGAGGCACAGCGTGTCGGGATCGTACTCGGCCGGCTGCAGCACGAGCGCGGCATAGCTGATCGCCCCGAGCACGCCGGCGACCACGATCAGGTTGAAGATGCCGATGATGTCCTTGCCGCGCATGTGCGTCCTGCCAGTGTCTCGGTGAGCCTAGCCCCGCGCCGTGCCGGACACGGTTCGGGGCGCCGGGATTGTCACCGCGGGGGCGGCGGAGGCGGGGCGGTGTCGTGCCGGCGCTCGGCCGGGCGCGAGCCGGACTCCCCGCCGCGCATGCGCGCCATGTCGGTCTCGTCCTCCTCGCCGACGAGGTTGGCGAAGAAGGTGTCGATGCGCGCCTTGGTCTGGCGGGCATAGGCCAGGGTCTGGGTGCCGCCCGAATCCCCGCTGCCGGCATTCCAGGGCATCTGCTTGAGGACCGTGGCGAGTTCCGCGGCCGAGCGCTCGAGCCGGCGCTGCACCGTGCCGTAGCCGATCACCGGATCGTCGAAGGTCGCGCCCTTGAAGGCGGCGATGGCGGCGAACGTGATGCCGAGCACGAAGAGCAGCAGGGCCTCCAGCGTCTCGAACGGGGCGAAGGTGAGCGCCCGGCTGACCGGGGCGAGGATTTCCCCCGTCACGTCCGCATCGCCGAGCGCCAGCGTCGCGGCATTGAGTTCGAGCAGGTCGCGATAGTGCGCGGCGGAGAAGTTCAGGAAGGCGATCGCGGCGACCGAGAGCGGCAGGCCGACGAGGGCCGCGACGAAGGTGTAGGGCCGCTTCGGGTTGGTCAGGCCGCGGATCGACAGGAAGCCGATCAGGAAGAAGGCGGCGATGACGTTGGTGAAGGCCACGGTGATCGCCTGGATCCAGCCGCCCAGCAGCCCCAGGTCGGAGCCCTTGGAGAAGAAGTAGGCATTGGCCAGCCCCTCGAACAGGACGAGCCCGGCGAGGATGGAGAAGTGCATGATGTGGCTGTCGGGATACTGCGCCGCGCGCCGGATCTTCTTGGCCTGGCGGAACTCGAGATAGGCATCGAAGTCCGACGCGGCCTTGTAGTAGGCCATGGTCAGCCGGTCCTGCATCGAGTGCGCCTTGCGCTCGGTCTTCTCGCTCACCTTGCCCTCGCCGCGCAGCTGATCGAACAGATAGTTCGATTCCGGCCGGTCCGAGGTCTCGATCGCTTGATCACGCATCAGGGAGGCCCCCCTCCGGTTCTTGAAACATTAACGCAGGGTTAACCATGAGGCCAGTCGGAGCCAGCATCAGGGCCGCAATGTGGCGATTTGAAGAATTTTGGTTTCATTCGATCCGATTGCGTCTGGCGCCCGGCGCCTTAGGCTGAACCGGAAAGCCGGCCGACCGGCCGGATCAGGGAGGGATCGAATGAGCGAACACGAGCCGACGAAACCCGGCTCCGGTGCGACCCGCCGGGGTCTTCTCGGCCTGATGGCCGGCGGGGCGGCGGGGATCGCCGTCGCGGGCCGGGCCGGGGCGCAGGAGCGGGTCACGCTGGAAAACCTGCAATGCGCCGAGCCGGTCCTCGGCGTCAGCTACACCCCCGCCGAGCGCGAGATGATGATCGAGGGGCTCGACGCCTGGGTCGCGCGCGCCGAGCGCCTGCGGGCGATGGAGCAGCCGAACGAGCTTTCTCCCGCGCTCGTCTTCGACCCGCGCCTGCCCGGCCGCAGCTATCGTGCGCAGACGGGCGGGGTGAGGAACGCGCCGCGCGAGGCCGGCCCGCGGCCGTCCGACCCCGCCGACATCGCCTTCGCGCCGGTGTGGAAGCAGGCCGCCTGGATGGAATCAGGCGCGCTGACCAGCGCGGAGCTGACCGAGATCTATCTCTCCCGGATCGCGGCCCACGCCGGGACGCTGGAATGCTTCGTCACCGTCACCGCCGATCTCGCGCGCGAGCAGGCCGCCGCGATGGACCGCGAGCGTGCCGCCGGCCGGGTGAGGGGGCCGCTGCACGGCGTCCCGTACGGGCTGAAGGACATCATCGACGTGGCCGGCTACCCTTCCACCTGGGGGGCGAGCGTGTATCGCGACCGGGTGGCCGAGACGACCGCGACCGTCGCCTGGCGCCTGCAGGAGGCCGGCGCGGTCCTGCTGGGCAAGACCACCTCCGGCGCGATCGCCTATGGCGACATCTGGTATGACGGCATCACCCGCAACCCGTTCAACCCCGAAGAGGGCAGTTCCGGCTCCTCGGCCGGCTCGGCCTCGGCGACCGCGGCCGGGCTGGTCTCCTTCGCGATCGGGACCGAGACGCTGGGCTCGATCGTCTCGCCCTCCCACCGCTGCGGGGCGACGGGCCTGCGGCCGAGCTTCGGGCGCGTGCCGCGCACCGGGGCGATGGCGCTGTGCTGGAGCCTCGACAAGATCGGGCCGCTGGTGCGCTCGGTGCCCGATGCCGCCTTCGTTCTCGCCGCGATCAACGGGGCGGACGATGCCGATCCTTCCGCCTTCACCCATGGCTTCGAGGCCGACTTCTCGCGCGATCTCGCCGGCATGCGCGTCGGCTACGACCCGGCCTGGTTCGAACAGGGCGAGGAGCCCGACCGCGCCGCGCTGGAGGCCGCCCGCTCGCTCGGGGTCGAGCTCGTCGAGATCGGGATACCCGAAAAGCCCTACGACACCCTGCTGACCACGCTGGAGGCCGAGGCCGCGGCGGCGTTCGAGGAACTCACCCTGCAGAATCTCGACGACCGGCTGACCTGGCAGGAGCCGCAGGCCTGGCCGAACACCTGGCGCCGGGCGCGCTTTGCGAGCGCGGTCGATCTCGTCAACGTGGACCGCTTCCGCCGCGAGGTGATGGTGCAGATGGACGAGATGTTCGCCGGCCTTGATGCCGTGATCGGGCCGAACTTCTCCGATGCCATGCTGCTGATCACCAACTATACCGGCCAGCCCCAGCTCGCCTTCCGGTCCGGCTTCGTCGAGCGCCCGACGCGCACCATCTTCGGCGCGCCTGCCGACGAGAGCGGGCAGATGTTCACCGTTCCGATGGCCACCAGCCTGTGGGCGCCCCTGTTCGAGGAAGGAAACATCCTCGCCCTCGGCCGCGCCCTCGAGGACCGGCTCGGCGTCGCCGAACGCCGTCCGGCATTGTTCGCGTAGGGAGAACGCGTCATGACCCTGACCTTCTACGACTGCTCCACCGCTCCCAGCCCGCGCCGCGCGCGCATGGTGCTCGCCGAGAAGCGCGTCCCCCACGAGGTCGTGGAGGTCGACCTCAGGAGCGGCGAGCAGTTCTCCGGCGAATACCGCGCCATCAATCCGCGCTGCACCGTGCCGGCGCTGAAGCTCGATGACGGCACGATCCTGACCGACAATGCCTCGATCGCGCGCTGGCTCGAGGAGGTCTATCCCGACCCGCCTTTGATGGGCACGACGCCGGTGGAGAAGGCCTTCGTCGCCGAATGGCTCTGGCGCGTCGAGTTCGAGGGGCTCTCGGCGATCATGGAGGTGCTGCGCAACACCTCCAAGGCGATGAAGGACCGCGCGCTGCCCGGCCCCGATCCCACCCCGCAGATCCCCGAACTGGCCGAGCGCGGCCGCGCGCGCGCGACGCGCTTCTTCGAGGCGATGGACGCACGCCTGGCCGAAACACCCTGGCTCGGCGGGGACACGTTCTCCGTCGCCGACATCGCCGGCTTCGTCTTCGTGGAGTTCGCCGGCTGGGTGAAGCTGCAGCCCGGGGAGGGGCAGACCAACCTCGCCACCTGGCGCGAGGCGATCCGGGCGAGGCCGAGCGGGCAGGTCTAGATGAGGGGGCTCGGACGGCTCCTCGTCCTCCTCCTCGACGCCGCCCTCCTCCTCTTCCTGCTGGCGGCGCCGGGAGCCTTCCAGGTGCCGGCGATGTTGAACTCACCCCACGGCGCGCCTAAACCAGCGCCAGATCTGAGACCGACAAGGGAAGCCTCATGAAACTCGCATCGCTCAAGAACGGAACGCGCGACGGGCGCCTGGTGGTGGTGAGCAAGGACCTCGCCTGGTGCGCGGACGCGGCCCATGTCGCGCCGACCCTGCAGGCCGCGCTCGACGACTGGGAGCGCGCCGAGCCGGCCCTGCGCTCGCTCGCCGACGAGCTGATGCGCGAGGCGATCCCGCGCGAGCGCTTCCACGAGCACGATGCGCTCTCCCCGCTGCCGCGCGCCTTCCAGTGGGCGGACGGCTCGGCCTACGTCAATCACGTCGAACTGGTCAGGAAGGCCCGCGGCGCCGAGATGCCGGAGAGCTTCTGGGAAGACCCGCTGATGTACCAGGGCGGCTCGGACGCCTTCCTGGCGCCCCGCGATCCCATTCCGCTTGCCGACGACAGCTGGGGCTGTGATTTCGAGGGCGAGGTCGCGGTGATCACCGGCGACGGGCCGCAGGGTCTCTCCCCGGAGGAGGCGAAGTCGAAGATCCGCCTTCTCATGCTGGTCAACGACGTCTCGCTGCGCGGCCTGATCCCGGGCGAGCTCGCCAAGGGCTTCGGCTTCTTCCAGTCCAAGCCGCCCAGCGCCTTCTCGCCGGTCGCCGTGACGCCGGACGAGCTTGGCGAGGCCTGGGACGGGCACAAGGTGGCCCTGCCGCTGCGCTCCACGCTCAACGCGAAGCTCTTCGGCGAGCCCGAGTGCCATGTCGACATGACGTTCGACTTCCCGCGTCTGGTCTCCCATGCCGCGAAGACGCGCCCGCTGACGGCCGGCTCGATCATCGGTTCGGGCACGATCTCCAACAAGCAGGATGGCGGACCGGGCCGGCCGGTCAGCGAAGGCGGCAAGGGCTATTCCTGCATCGCCGAGATCCGCATGATCGAGACGATAAAGGAGGGCAAGCCGAAGACGCCCTTCATGACGCCGGGCGACACGATCCGCATCGAGATGCTGGACAAGGACGGCAAGTCCATCTTCGGCGCGATCGAGCAGGAAGTGGTGCGTTACGCGCGCTAAAGCACGAACGGCGCCATCACGAAGGGTAACAGGCACAGCGCCAGGGCCGGCCAGCGCGCCGGTCCCATGGCGCGCCAGGCGCGCATGAGGCCGGAGCCCCAGCCCGGTTCCTCGCGGCCCGCCTTGGCGATCCTGAGGGCATAGATCGCGACGCCCGTGAGCGACAGCGCGCTCAGGCCGGCGCCGAACACGAACCAGAGCGTCTTCGTCCAGTATCCCCCGAACGTCCCGAAATGCAGCGGGTCGGCGGCCTCGGCGATGCGGGTGTGAACGCTCAGCGTTGAGGGATCGACGGTTTCCAGCAGCGCGCCGGTGCGCGCGTCGATCCAGGCCGCGTTGGCGCGCGGGCGCACCAGGATGGCGCGGTCCGTGGTGCCGTGCACCTCGAAGACCGGCTGCCCGCCGGGCAGCCAGCGCACGGTGTCCACGCGGTAGCCGGGGATCTGATCGCGAAGCGCCGCGATGCCGGCGTCGAGCGCATCGCCGGGCCGGTCGAAGACCTGCGGGGCCTCCCCGGCGATCTCGGTGCGCGGCGCGTTCGCCGCCGGGGCCGCGCCGCCCCACTGCTCGACGAAATACCACAGCCCCGTGACGATCATCAGCACGATGAACCAGATCGACCACACGCCCATGACGCGGTGCACGTCGCCGGTCAGCGCGCGCGCGGTGCGCCCCTCGGGCCAGCGCAGGAAGCCGCGCCACCATTTCTTGTAGACCCAGAAAGAGGTGACCAGCGAGACCAGGAGGAAGACCGCCGAGATCGAGACGATCGACACGCCCCATTTCACCGGGATCATGAGATGGCGGTGGGTGTTGCGCAGGAAGCGCTGGAAGCCCGCCCACGGCCCGGTTCCGGTCACCTGGCCGGTGCGCGGATGGACATAGACGTGCTTCGTCGCGCCCTCGTGGCTGACGATGACGTCGAAGGTGGAGGCCGGATGGAGCGGGGCGTAGAGATTGAGGATCTCCGCGCCCGGCAGATGATCCTCGACCGCCGCGCCGACGCGGCCCCAGCTCACCCGCTCCTCCGCCGGCGTCGGCGCAGCCCACATCGCCGGGCGCGCCAGCCAGTCCATCTCGTAGGAGAGGACGGCCAGCGTGCCGGTGACGAAGACGAAGCTCAGGAAGAGCGAGATCTGCAATCCGGCCCACTGGTGGACCTGCCACCAGAGCGAACGCGTCTTCTTCTTCGCCTTCGCCCTGGCCGCAGGACGGGTCTGCGGGCCGGATCGGATCGCGTCTACCACGTGCGCGTCAGCTCCAGGAAGATCGAGCGCGGCTCGCCCGGGAAGTGCCCGGTGCGGCTGATGAAGCCGGAGACCGCGTATGTCTCGTCGAACACGTTGTCGATGCGCACGAGCGCGCGCCAGTCCTCGACCTCGTAGATCAGCGAGGCGTCGAAGACCACGTAGGGCCGCACCTTCTGGCCGCTCAGCGACTGGCGCACGTCGACATAGTCCCCGCCGAACGCGACCGCGGTATTGAACTGCGGGAACTGGTAGCGGGTCCAGAAGCCGAACGTGTGTTCCGGCGCGTTGGCGAACCTGTCGCCGACACGGTTGGAAATCCCGCCCGTGCCCGCATCGCCGGTGATGACGGTGTCGTTGTAGGCATAGGACGCGGTGCCCACCCAGTTCGGCGTGATGTCGGCGGTGATGTCGGCCTCGAAGCCTTCGCTCGTGACCTCGCCGAAGGAGACGAAGTCGTTCACCCCGTCATTGCCCACATCGCCGCGCGGGTCGGCCTGCAGCACGTTGGAGCGGATGATCTGGTAGATCGAGGCGGAGGACTGGATGCGCCCGTTCATCAGCGCGGTGCGCACGCCGGCCTCCCAGATCTCGCCCGCGCTCGGATCGAACGGCCCGCCCGCGAGCGGGTCCTGCGCGCCGATGTCCTGCGGCTCGAAACTCTCGGCCCAGTTCACGAACAGCGACACGTCCTCGCGCGCCCGGTAGACCACGCCGGCCCGCCAGGTGGTCGCCTCGTCCTCGAAGCTGTCGCCGGAAACCAGGTCGGTGTCCTCGAAGCGGTCCTGGCGCACGCCGAGAACGCCGATGAAATCCCCGATCGTTGCCTCGTTCAGGAGGTAGAGGCCGTGGCGCTCCTGCTCGCTGGCGAAGGTGCGGTACTGGTCGCGCGGGGGCAGGGCGTAGTTCGCCACGTCGGTCACGCCGTATTGCGGATCGAACAGGCTCAGGGGCGTCGGCAGGCCCGGCGTCGGCGTGGTGCGCCCGCGCAGGGAGAAGCCGGTGAAGTCGCTCTCGATGGTGAACCAGTCGAGGCCGGCGAGCACCCGGTTCTCCACCGGGCCGAAATCCCTCGACCAGATGGCGTTCGCGCCGAAGGACCAGCTCTCCCCGGTGCGCAGCTGGTCGCGGAATTCGCGGATCGAGCTGTCGACCGCTCCGTCGCCGTCGGAGTCGAACAGGCCGCGCGGCTCGTGATAGTTCTGGACTTCCTCGCCCTCGTTCCAGCGCAGGCCCCCATCGACGACGAGGCCGGAGGTGAGCTCGTAATCGCCGGTCAGCTGGATGACGCTGGATTCAAGGCGCAGGAAATCGCTCGCCTCGTTGTGGTTCCAGCGCCGGTCGGCGATGAAGCGGCCGAAATCGTCCACCGGCACGCCGCGCAGGCGGTTGGCGCCGAGATCCTGCTCGTAGCGCGTCGCCTGCAGGACGAGATCGCCCTTGCCGAGATCGAAGGCGATGCCGCCATCATAGATCTCGCTGGTGTTCGTGGCGTTGTTGCGCGGCAGGTTGCGGTCCTCGAAGAACACCCCGGCGCGCGCGGAGACGCGCTCGATGAGGGGGCGTTCGGTCTCGAAGGACGCGCCGTAGCGCGCCTCGGTGCCCGCCACCGCGCTCGCGATCGTGTACTCCTCGTCGTCGCCGGGCTTCTTGGTGACGTAGTTGAACAGCCCGCCCGGCGCGCCGGGACCGTAGAGCATGCCGGTCGGGCCCTTCAGGAACTCGACGCGGTCGACATTGAACAGCTGCGGCACGGAGAAGCCGGCATAGGGATCGCCGCGCAGCCCGTCGAAGAAGATCTCCTCCTGGCGGAAGCCGCGCGCCGTCACCCCGGCGTAGGAGAAGAAGCTCACCCCGGAGAAGTTGCGGTAGAGGTCCTGCGCGTCGCGCGCGCCCTGGTCCTCGATCAGCTGCTCGTTGATGACCTGGATGGTCTGTGTGGACAGCAGCGGGATCACCGGCAGCTTCGAGCCGCCGATCTCCTCGACGCGGTAGAGCTGACGCGCCCGGCCGGTGACGATGACCACGTCCTCGGGCGTGTCGGTGGCATCGACGGCCTGCCCGGCCTCCTGGCCGGTCTGGGCGACGGCCGGCGCGGCGGGAAGGGCGAAGGCGAGAACCGCGAGGGCGGTACCGGTCAGGAACGGCTTCATGTCTTTGGACCCCACAAGGCTTGCGACTGAGAATGGCTTGCAAGAACCAAAAATGCGAATGGATGTCAATTGCAGAACGGAGCTCATCCGCCTTTGCCGCAGCCGGGGCGGCAGCCCGCTCCCTTGACGCCCATTGACAACGCACCGCGCCGCGATCAAATGCGCGCCCGATGCGCCGGCCATTTCGCCCGTGCGCAGCGTCCCCGTCCGCCGCGTGGCGAAAGCCAATGAGCGGGCCCTTCGAAAGATCAGACGATGGGTGGAAAGCCCTTCACCTGCCCCGATCCGGTGGCGGACCGGCGTGCGTCCTTCGCCGAGGCCCTGGCCGAAGCCGGCGATCTCGCCGGCGCGATCGAGGTGCTGTCCGGCGCGATGGAGCGCGTGCCCGGCTGGGCGGCGGGCTGGTACCGGCTCGGCGAGTATCGCGAGCGGGCCGGAGAGGCGGGCGCGGCGGCGGACGACTTCGCCCGGGCGGTCGAGGCCGACCCGTCAGATGCGCTGGGCGCCGGGCTGAAGCGCGACCTTGCCCGCGGCATGCCGCTCGCCGAATCCATGCCGCCCGCCTTCGTCGAACTCCTGTTCGACCAGTACGCGCCGCGGTTCGAGCGCTCGCTCGTGGACAAGCTCGCCTATCGCGGCCCGGCCCTGATCCTGGAACGCCTGCAGGCGGGCGGCTTCACCCGCGCGCAGCGCGCGCTCGATCTCGGCTGCGGCACCGGGCTGATGGGCGAGGTGCTGCGCCCGCTCTGCACCCGGCTGGAGGGTCTCGACCTCTCCGGCGAGATGCTGCGCCAGGCCCGCGCCAAGGGGATCTACGACCGGCTGGAGAAGGCCGACATCGCCTCGCTGGACCTCGGTGCGGAGCGTTACGACCTCATCGTCGCCGCCGACGTGTTCGCCTATCTCGGCGCGCTCGAACGCGTCATCGCCTGGTGCGCGGGATCGCTTGGCGAAGGCGGACTTCTCGCCTTCACCGTGGAAGACGGCGAGGGGCCCGTCACCCTGCAGGAAAGCCGCCGTTTCGCCCACTCGCGCGCCTATCTCGCAGACCTCCTCGCCGCGGCGGGATTTGCGCAGGTCGAGATCGCCGACTGCGTCGTGCGCCAGGACCGCGGCGCCGACATCGCCTCGCTGTGCGTGGTGGCAAGTGCCCCGGCGCTGCGCCACGACCGCGAAGGCGACGGCGAGGCGATGGCGGCGGTGTAGGGGGAGATTCCCCCGGCAAGACCAGTCTCGTTCCTGTGCGAGATCCCGGCGCGGCGCGCTGGCGCGCTTGGCCGGGACGACTCATGTTGTGGGGAACAGGCCGAGCCGCGCTAACGCGCACGATCGACGAAGACTTGTCCGCTCCACCCGCAACCCGGCTAGACTCTCGGGCCTCTCTGCCCGGAGTCCGCCCTTGGCGCACGTCCTCTTCATCATCTTCTTGATGTTCGCGGCAGGGCGGCGCAGCGGGAGGACGGCAGTCGTCGTAGTAGGAGTCGATTCCGGCCCGGACTCTCGGAGCCGACTCTCACACCTCTCGCGAGTAGCGACCGGCGACGAAGTCGCACACCTCGGGGTGTTCGCAGGCGTCGACTCCGTCGAGATCGCCGCGCCACCTGATCTTGCCGTCCTTCAGGTAGGCGACCTCGTCGGCAATGGTGCGCATCGAGGCCATGTCGTGGGTGATGGAGACCGCGGTGGCGCCCAGCGTCTTCACCTGCTTGACGATCAGCTGGTTGATGAGGTCGGCGGTGACGGGGTCGAGGCCGGTCGTGGGCTCGTCGAAGAACAGGATGGCGGGCTTGGCCACGACCGCGCGAGCCAGCGCGACGCGGCGCTGCATGCCGCCGGAGAGTTCCGCCGGGCGCTTGGCCGCGACGTCGGCGTCCAGATCGACCTGCTCGAGCGCCTCGATCGCGCGCGCGCGCGCCTCGTCCTTGTCCATGCGTTCGGCATGCAGCAGGCGGAAGGCGACGTTTTCCCAGACGGGCAGGGAATCGAACAGGGCGCCGGACTGGAACAGCATGCCGATCTGGGCGACGCCGGGATCGTCCTCCTTGCCGTAGGCGACCTTGCGGCCGTCAATCTCGACACAGCCCCCGTCGGGCCTCAGCAGTCCCAGGGCGAGCTTGATCGTCACCGACTTGCCCGAGCCCGAGCCGCCGATGACCACCAGGGAGCGGCCCTGGTAGGCGACGAGGTCGAGCCCGTCGAGCACCAGGTTGTCACCGAAGCGCTTGGTGACCTTCTTCCAGGCGATCTTGACGTCGTCCTTGGCCATGACCCCTCACACGAACCAGGAGGTGAGCAGGAAGTTCGCCGCGAAGATCACCACCGCCGCGCTGACCACCGCATTCGTCGTCGCCCGGCCGACCCCTTGCGCCCCGCCGGCGGCGAAATAGCCGTGGAAACACCCCATGACGGTCAGCAGGAAGCCGAACACGGCAGCCTTGATGAGGCCGGAGACCACGTCCCAGCGCTGCAGCATGTCCACCGTGTTCTGGACATAGATCGAGCCGTCGAAGCCCAGCGTCGTCGTCGACACCAGGAAGCCGCCGAGCACGCCGATGACGTCGGCGACCGCGACGAGCAGGGGCAGCACGATCACCCCGGCGAGCACGCGCGGGGCGATGAGATAGCGCATCGGGTCGGTGGACAGGGTATGCAGCGCGTCGATCTGCTCGGTGGCGCGCATGGCGCCGATCTCAGCCGCGATGCCCGCCGAGACGCGGCCCGCGAGCATCAGCGCGGCGATGACGGGGCCGAGCTCGCGCACGATGCCGAGCGCGACGATGTTCGGCACGAAGCTCTCCGCGTTGAAGCGGGTGCCGCCGGTATAGATGTTGAGCGCGAGCGCCCCGCCGGTGAACAGGGCGGTCAGTCCCACCACGGGCAGGGAGAGGAAGCCGATCTTCCAGATCTGGGAGAGGAGCTGGCCGACGAAGAAGGGCGGGCGCAGCATCGCCCACACCGCCTGCAGGGCGAACAGGGTGATCGCGCCCGCGCTCCTCAGGAGCGAGAGCGTTCCCTGGCCCACGGCGCGAAAGGGGTTCGGCATGCTCATGACGCGCTTACGTAAACGCGCTCCAGACGGCTGCCAAGACGGACGAGGAGTTCATAGCCGATCGTGCCCGCCGTGCGCGCGCTTTGCGCCAGGTCGTGACCGAGAAACCGCACCCGGTCGCCGGGGCGCAGCGGCGTCTGCAGGTCGGTCACGTCGATCGCGGCGAGATCCATCGAGACCCGGCCGAGCAGGGGGGCCGTCTCGTCCCCGATGCGGGCGGAGCCGCCATTGCCGACTGCGCGCATCAGCCCGTCGGCATAGCCCAGCGCCACGGTCGCGGTCCTGCGCGGCGTCCTCGCCGTATAGGTCGCGCCGTATCCGATCGTCTCGCCCGGGGCCATCGTGCGCAGCTGCAGCACCGGGGCCTCGATCGAGGCGACCGGCTCGAAGGGGCCGCCGTCCGTGCCGGCCGGATGCAGCCCGTAAAGCCCGATGCCGGGACGCACGAGATCGAAGTGGTAATCGCGCCCGAGCAGCACGCCGCCGGTATTGGCAAGGCTCAGCCTGCGGCCGGAGAGTGCCGCGGCGATGGCCCGGAAGCGCGCCAGCTGGTCGGAGTTCTTCTGCGAGCGTGCGTCTTCGGAGGAGGCCAGATGGCTCAGCGCCAGGGTGATGTCGAGCCGGTCGAGGCGGGCGGGATCGGCGAGCAGGGCCTCGGTCTCCTCGCGCGACAGGCCGAGCCGGTTCATGCCGGTGTCGAAATGCAGGGCGAGAGGTCCGCCGCCTTCCGCCTCGAAGGCGTCGAGCTGGTCCAGCGTGTTGATGACGGGGACGAGGCCCTCGCGCTTCAGCAGCCCGGCCTCGCCCGGCCAGAAGCCATGGAAGACGAAGATTTCCGCCTCGGTGCTGCCGAGCGCGCGGCGCAGCTCGCGGCCTTCGAGGGCGGTGGCGACGAAGAAGGAGCGGCAGCCCTCGCGCGCGAGCCGCCGTGCGACCGGACCGGCGCCGAGCCCGTAGGCGTCGGCCTTGACCACCGCGCCGATCGCGGCGGGGCCGGCCATGTCCTTCAGGGCGGCGTAATTGCGCGCCAGCGCATCCAGGTCGACGACCAGGCGCGGGACGGGAGACGCCAGGGAGGAGGGATCAGTCGTAATTTTCGTACCGGCCGGTGTCTTCGAGGTCGGAGAACTTGGTGCGCTCGGGATCGAAGGCCACCTTGACCGAACCGATCGGGCCGTGGCGCTGCTTGCCGATGATCACCTCCGCCTTGTTGCGGATCTCGCGCATCTCGTCTTCCCACTTCAGGTGCTCCTCGGTGCCCTCCTTGGGCTCGAGGCGTTCGAGATAATAGGCCTCCCGGTAAACGAAGAGAACCGCGTCGGCATCCTGCTCGATGGAGCCGGATTCGCGCAGGTCCGACAGCTGCGGCTTCTTGTCGTCGCGCTGCTCGACCTGGCGCGAGAGCTGGGACAGCGCGATGACCGGCACGTCGAGTTCCTTGGCGAGCGCCTTCAGCGCCTGGGTGATCTCGGATACCTCCTGCACCCGGCTGTCCGAACGCGAACTCGAGGTGGTGATGAGCTGGAGATAGTCGATCACGATGAGATCGAGGCCGTGCATGCGCTTGAGGCGGCGCGCGCGCGCGGCGAGGGCGCCGATCGAGATGCCGCCGGTATCGTCGATGAAGAGCGGGCAGTCCTGGATCTGCTCGACCGCGTCACGGATATCCTCGTACTGGGCCGCGTCGATCCGGCCCTGGCGGATGTGATAGCCGGATATGCCGGTGTAATCGGCGATCAGGCGGGTCGCGAGCTGTTCGGCGCTCATTTCCAGCGAGAAGAAGCCGACCACGCCGCCGTCCACGGTCTTGCGGGTGCCGTCGGGCTGTTCCTCGGCCTTGTAATTGCGCGCGACCGAGAAGGCGATGTTGGTCGCGAGCGCCGTCTTGCCCATGGAGGGCCGCCCGGCGAGGATGAGCAGGTCGGAGGGATGGAGTCCGCCGAGCTTGGCGTCGAGGGTTCTCAGGCCGGTGGAGATTCCCGAAAGCCCGCCGCCGCGCTTGTAGGCGGCCTCGGCCATGGCGACCGAATCCCCGAGCGCCTGGGCAAACGGCATGAAGCCCTTGCTCGCGGCCCCGCTCTCGGCGAGGCGGAAGAGCGAACGCTCGGCGGTCTCGATGAGGTTCTTGGCCTCCTGCTCGACCCCGGCATCCATCGCCGTCTTGGTGATCTCCGAACCGATCGTGATCAGCGCGCGCCTGAGGGCGAGGTCGTAGACCAGGCGGGCGTATTCCGGCGCCGAGGCCGGGTCGGGCGCCTCGCGCATCAGGTCGGCGAGATAGACCGCCCCGCCGATCTCCTTCAGGCCCTCGTCGCGCTCGAAGCGGTTCTTCAGCACCACCGCGTCGGCGAGCTGGCCGTTCGAGATCAGCCTGCTCGCCGCCTCGTAGATGCGGCCGTGGACCGGATCGTAGAAATGCTCCGCGCGCAGCCAGTCGGCCACGCGGTGGTAGATGTCGTTGTCGTAGAGCAGGGCGCCCAGGAAGGCCTGCTCCGCCTCGATATTGTGCGGCGGCGCGTGGCTGTCCTCGCGTCCGGTCTCGGCATCGTGGGTGAGGGTTTCGGCAGTCATCCGGTCTTCATAGCCGTGCCGGCCGCGCCTCGCCACCGCGGCGGACGGCCTTCCACAGAAACATCACGGCTGTGGAAAACTTCAAGGCAGACTGAACCGATTCCGCGATCCGCTGCACTCTCTTTCCAGGAATCCCGTCCGCTACCCCGAGGAGGGGCGATGCGTGATCTCGATCGCATGATCCGCGACGCGCTCGACGCCCAAAGGAAAACGGGCGGCCGGAAACCCGGCCGCCCGCTTGTCTGTCGGCAGCGGAGAAAAGGCTTACGCCTTCTCCTCGCCTTCGCCTTCGGCCGTCTCGCCTTCGGCTTCGGACTCCTCGTCGGAGGTGAATTCCTCCGGCTCGGCGCCTTCCTCGAAGAGCTGGGCGGCCTGGGCTTCGGCGAGCGCGCGGTCCTCCTCGGCGGCGGACGCGATGACGTCCTCGCCGCGGGCCTGGCGCTCGGCTTCTTCCGGGGTGCGTGCGACGTTGATCTTCACCGTGACGTCGACGTCGGGGTGCAGGACGAGGCGAACCTCGTGCACGCCCAGCGTCTTGATCGCGGTGTTGAGGTCGACCATGCCGCGCGTGACCGTGAACTCCTCGGTGGAGGCCGCCTCGGCGATGTCGCGGGTGGACACCGAACCGTAGAGCTGGCCGCTCTCGGAAGCCTGACGGATCAGGGTGAAGGACGCACCGTCCAGATGAGCGCCTTCCTCGCGGGCCTTGGCGGCGCGCTCTTCGTTGCGCTTTTCCAGCAGCTCGCGCTCGCGCTCGAAGCGGGCCATGTTGGCCGGCGTCGCGCGCAGGGCCTTCTGCTGGGGCAGGAGGAAGTTGCGGGCATAGCCCGGACGCACGTCCACCACGTCGCCGATGGCGCCGAGCTTGTCGACACGTTCGATGAGAACGACTTGCATGTGTCTGGCTCCTTACTCGACGGCGTAGGGCAGCAGGCCCAGGAAGCGGGCGCGCTTGATCGCGCGGGCGAGTTCACGCTGCTTCTTCTGGGACACCGCGGTGATACGCGAGGGCACGATCTTGCCGCGCTCGGACATGTAGCGCTGCAGCAGCTTGATGTCCTTGTAGTCGATCTTCGGCGCATCTTCGCCGGAGAACGGGCAGACCTTGCGGCGGCGCGTGAAGGCGCGGCGGGCGGGGACGTTGGAAATCGACATGTCAGCCATGGTTCTGGTCTCCCTTACGTGCGCGGCTTGCGCTTGCGGTCGTCACCCTTTTTCAGGATGGCGCTGGGCTCGTCGGAGAGCTCGTCGACCTTGACCGTCATGTGACGCATGACGTCGTCGGCATAGCGCTGGCGGTAGTCGAGGGCCTCGAGGACCTCGTTGCCGGCTTCCATGTCGATATAGCCGTAATGGCCCTTGCGGTTCTTGTTGATGCGGTAGGCGAGGGTGCGCAGACCCCAGTACTCGGTCTTGCCGACCTTGCCGCCCTTTTCCTCGACGAGGGTTTTGATGTCCTCGATGAGGCTTTCGGCCTGCGCCGGAGAAATGTCCGGGCGGGCCACGAACACGTGTTCGTAGTAAGCCATTGATATGACCCTTCTGTTCTCTGGCCTGCGGCGCATCGGGTCCGAAGGGCCGGACCGTCCGCGATGGCTCCGTCAGCCGCCCTGGCGCACCACGCGACAGGGCTCGTGACCGACGGACCGCAAACCGGTGAAGGCGCGGGATATAAGGGAAGAAGGAAAACCAGGCAAGGGAGGTTGGGCATCGGACTTGCCAGCGCGCCCCGCCGCGGTCTATCGACGCGCTCCAGGTTTCGAGGACAGCTGAGGAGGACGCCGCCCATGGTGCTCGCGTTTACCTTTCCGGGACAGGGCAGTCAGGCCGTCGGGATGGGCAGGGAGCTCGCCGACGCGTTCGCGTCGGCCCGCGCGGTGTTCGAGGCGGTCGACGACGCGCTCGGCCAGAAACTCTCCGCGATCATGTGGGAGGGCCCCTCGGAGACCCTCACCCTGACCGAGAATGCCCAGCCGGCCCTGATGGCCAACTCGCTCGCCGTGATGGCGGCGCTGGAGGCCGAGTTCGGGATTTCCGTCATCGCGGCGAAATACGTGGCCGGCCACTCGCTGGGCGAGTACTCGGCGCTGGCCGCGGCCGGCGCGCTCTCGCTCGACGATGCGGCCCGGCTCCTGAAGCTGCGCGGCCAGGCGATGCAGCAGGCGGTCCCCGTCGGCAGGGGTGCGATGGCCGCGCTCCTCGGCGCCGACGAGGACCTCGCCGAGCGCGCGGTCAAGGCCGGCGCCGAGCACGGCGTGGTGGGCATCGCCAACGACAATGCGCCCGGCCAGATCGTGATCTCCGGGGAGAAGCCCGCGGTGGAGGCCGCGATGGCGGCCGCCCAGGCGGAGGGGCTGAAGAAGGCGATGATGCTCCCCGTCTCCGCGCCCTTCCATTGCGCCCTGATGCAGCCGGCCGCCGAGGCCATGGCCGAGGCCCTGCGCCGCACCGAGATCCGCCAGCCGAAAGTGCCGGTCGTCACCAACGTTTCGGCCGAGGCGATCGAGGATCCCAATCTCATCCAGGCCCAGCTCGTGGAACAGGTGACCGGCCGCGTGCGCTGGCGGGAGAGCGTTCTGTGGATGGCCGATGGCGGCATCGACCGCTTCGTGGAGTGCGGCGCGGGCAAGGTGCTCACCACCATGCTCAAGCGCACGATCAAGGACGCGAGCGGGACTGCGCTCAACACGCCGGAGGACCTCGAGGCCTTCGCGAAAGAGATCAAGGGATAGGCTTACATGTTCGATCTGTCTGGAAAGAAGGCGCTGGTCACCGGCGCGACCGGCGGGCTCGGCGGCGAGATCGCCCGGGCCCTGCACGCGCAGGGCGCCCAGGTGGCGATCTCCGGCACGCGCAAGGAAAAGCTCGAGGATCTGGCCGCCGAGCTGGGCGAGCGCGTCGCGGTGACGCCGTGCGACCTCTCCGACTCCGATGCGGTCGATGCGCTCCCGAAGCAGGCTTCCGAGGCGCTCGGCGGGCTCGACATCCTCGTGTCCAATGCCGGCATCACGCGCGACCAGCTGCTGATGCGCATGAAGGACGAGGACTGGCACACCGTGATCAAGGTCAATCTCGAGGCCCATTACCGCCTGTGCAAGGCCTCGATGCGCGGCATGATGAAGGCGCGCTGGGGCCGCATCATCGGGATTACCTCGGTGGTCGGCGTCACCGGCAATCCGGGCCAGGCGAACTACGCCGCCTCCAAGGCCGGCATGATTGGCTTCACCAAGGCGCTCGCCCAGGAGATCGCCTCGCGCGGCGTAACGGCCAATTGCGTCGCGCCCGGCTTCATCGCCTCGCCGATGACCGATGCGCTGACCGACGAGCAGAAGCAGGCGATTCTGCAGAAGATTCCGGCCGGCGAACTCGGCTCGGGCAAGGACATCGCCGCAGCCTGTGTGTATCTCGCCAGCGAAGAGGCCGGTTACGTGACAGGTCAGACATTGCACGTGAATGGCGGCATGGCCATGATCTGACGCCTTGGCCGACTCGGGTGCCGAAGACGCACCACGAGCGGCCGCGCATAGCTTCGGGCTGCTGGCATCGGCGAAAAAGCCGTGTTATCAGCCCGCTACCCCGGGGTTCGGAAAGCGCTTTCGCGGCCCGTCCCCTGATTGTCCCTGGAGCGGCCAAAAGGGTTGCCGCACATATGCTTTTGGAAGGGTTTGCCCATGTCTAACGACGTTCTTTCCCGGGTTAAGAAAATTGTCGTCGAGCATCTCGATGTCGAAGAGGACAAGGTCACCGAGAACGCGTCCTTCATCGACGATCTCGGCGCGGACTCCCTCGACAATGTCGAGCTGGTGATGGCGTTCGAGGAAGAGTTCGACATCGAAATTCCCGACGACGCGGCCGAGCACATCCAGACCGTCGGCGACGCGGTGAAGTTCATCTCCGAGAAGAAAGACTAATCGGATCCGCTCATGTCGAAGCGCCGCGTAGTCGTCACTGGCCTCGGGCTGGTCACGCCGCTCGGGTGCGGGCTTGAAACCGTATGGTCCCGGCTGATCCAGGGTCAGTCGGGCCTGGCCCGCATCGAGCATTTCGAGGTCGAGGACCTGCCCTGCAAGATCGCGGGTATCGTTCCGCGCGTGGACGGCCGCAATGGCGGCGGGCCGGACGTGGAAGGGTCCTTCGATCCCGACGCGGTGCTGCCGGCGCGCGAGCAGAAACGCATCGACGAGTTCATTCTCTATGCGATCGCGGCGGCAGACGAGGCGCTGAAGCATTCGGGATGGGAAGCGAAGGACGAGGCCGCGAAGGAGCGCGCCGGCGTCCTAATCGGATCGGGCATCGGCGGTCTTCAGACCATCTATGAGGCCTCGATCACGCTGCACGAGCGGGGGCCGCGCAAGCTCTCGCCCTTCGTGATCCCGGCCATGCTGATCAACCTCGCCTCCGGCCAGGTTTCGATCCGGCATGGGCTCAAGGGTCCCAACCACGCCGTCGTCACGGCCTGCTCGACCGGCGCTCACGCGATCGGCGACGCGGCCCGGCTCATCGCCTACGGCGATGCCGACATGATGGTCGCAGGCGGTGCGGAAGCCGCGATAACGCGCCTGGGCTATGGCGGTTTCGCCGCGGCCCGCGCGCTCTCGACCGGTTTCAACGACGATCCGAAGGCGGCCTCGCGACCCTACGACAAGGACCGCGACGGTTTCGTCATGGGCGAGGGCGCGGGCGTCGTGATCCTGGAAGACTACGAGTCCGCCAGAGCGCGCGGCGCGACCATCTATGCCGAGGTCGCGGGCTACGGCCTCTCGGGAGACGCCTATCACATCACCGCCCCTGCCGAGGACGGCGATGGCGGCTACCGGTCGATGAAGATGGCGCTCGGCAATGCCGGCCTGTCGGGCAAGGATGTCGACTACGTCAACGCCCACGGCACCTCGACGCCGAAGGGCGACGAGATCGAGCTTCGCGCGGTCGAGCGCCTGTTCGGCGAGGGCGCGCAGGACCTGGTGATGAGTTCGACCAAGTCGGCGATCGGCCACCTGCTAGGTGCGGCCGGCGCGGTGGAGGCGATCTTCTCCATCCTCGCCATGCGCGACGGCGTCTGCCCGCCGACGCTCAATCTCGACAATCCGTCGGTGGAGACCCCGATCAATCTCGCCGCCAAGAAGGCGGTGAAGAAGACGGTCGATATCGCCCTGTCGAACTCGTTCGGCTTCGGCGGCACCAATGCCTCGGTCGTCTTCAGGCGGGCCGACTGATCGCGGCGGGACAGCGATGAGTGCGAAAAGACGCGAACCGGAGACGGAGACGGCCCGCTCCGGAGGCGCGCGACCCGTGCTGTGGCTGGCCGCCGGGTTCGCGTTACTGCTCGTCGCGGCCGCCGGCGTGGTTGCCGGCGGGTATTACTGGCTCGAGCGCGAGTTCACCGAGCCCGGTCCGGCCGGGCCCGATGAAACGGTCATGATCGAGCCGGGCTCCGGCCTCATCCGCATCGCGAACACGCTCGAGCGCGAAGGCCTCATCTCCGATGCCTTCGTGTTCCGCGCCATGGTTTCGCTCGAGGGGGGCGAGGGCGATCTGCGCGCGGGCGAGTACGCGATTCCCGAGGCCGCCTCGATGGAGACGATCTACCGGATCCTCCTGGAAGGCGAGACGATCCAGTACCCCGTGACCGCCGCCGAGGGGCTGACGAGCGCGATGATCGTGCGCCTGGTCGAGGCTCACCCGATGCTGACCGGGGAGACCGGCCCGGTCCCGCCCGAGGGCTCGCTCCTGCCGGAGACCTACATGGTCCCGCGCGGCACGCCGCGCCGGGACGTGATCGAGCGCATGGCCGATGCGCAGGACCGGCTGCTCGCCGAACTCTGGCCGCAGCGCGATCCCGACCTGCCCTTCGACACGGTGGAGGAGGCGATCATCCTCGCCTCGATCGTGGAGAAGGAGACGGGCGTGGCCGAGGAGCGCCCGCTGGTCGCCTCGGTCTTCGTCAACCGGATGCGCCGCGGCATGCGCCTGCAGAGCGACCCGACGATCATCTACGGCCTGACGCAGGGCGAGCCGCTCGGACGCGGCATCCGACGCTCCGAGCTGGAGAGCCTGGCCGGCGGCTACAACACCTACCAGATCGACGGGCTTCCCCCGACCCCGATCGCCAATCCCGGCGAGGCTTCCATCCGCGCGGTGCTGAACCCGCCGGAGAGCGACTATCTCTATTTCGTCGCCGACGGGACGGGCGGGCATGTCTTCGCCGAGACCCTCGCCCAGCACAATCGCAACGTGGCCGCCTGGCGGCGCATCGAGCGCCAGCGGGGAGGCCGGTGATGGGCCAGCTGTCGGGCATGACCGGCTTCGGCCGGGCCGAACGCTCGGACGACACCGGCACGGCCAGCGTCGAGGCACGTTCGGTCAACGGCAAGGGGCTCGACCTGCGCCTGCGGCTCGCTCCCGGGCTCGACCGGCTGGAGAGCGAGGTCCGCAACCGGGTCAAGGCCCGCTTCTCGCGCGGCTCGGTCAGCCTCAATGTCGTCTTTGCCGAGCCGGAAGGCGCGTCGAGCCTGCACATCGACCGCGAGCGCCTTCTCGCCCTCGCCGAGGCCGGCCGCGATCTCGTCGAGCGCGGGCTTGCCGAGAAGCCGCGCGTCGACGGCCTCCTGGCGCTGAAGGGCGTCATCGTCACCGAGGAGACCGACCCGGACGAAGAGCGGCTCGCCGCGATCGACGCCCTCGTGCTCGCCGCGGTGGACGAGGCGCTCGACGGCCTCGAGGCCGCGCGCCGCGAGGAGGGGGCCTCGCTGAAGGCGCTGCTGCTCGCCCACGTGGAGGAGATCGAGCGTCTGCGCGCGCGTGCCGCCGGTCACGCCGCGACCCAGCCGGGCGCGATCCGCGACCGCATCAAGGCGAAGTTCGACGAACTCCTGCCCCAGGGCCTGGACGAGGACCGGCTGGTCCAGGAAGCCGCCGCGCTCGCCGTGCGCGCCGACGTGCGCGAGGAACTCGACCGGCTCGCCGCCCATGTCGAGAGCGCCAGGAGCCTCATCGGCGAAGGCTCGCCGGTGGGCCGCAAGCTCGATTTCCTGTCCCAGGAATTCAATCGCGAAGCCAATACGCTATGCTCGAAGTCGGCCGATCGCGAGCTGACCGATCTCGGCCTTGCCCTGAAGGCCGCGATCGACCAGGTGCGCGAGCAGGTCCAGAACGTGGAGTGAGCCGATGAGCGGTGACGGACTTTCAGGCCCGGTCTTCCGCGGCCGCCGGCGCGGCCTCATGCTGGTGCTGTCGAGCCCCTCCGGGGCAGGCAAGACCACGCTGTCCAAGCGCCTGATCTCGCTCAATCCCGATCTCGTCCTGTCGATCTCGGCGACGACGCGCGCGCCGCGTCCCGGCGAGGTCGAGGGCCAGGACTACTACTTCATGACCCCGAAGGAATTCGAGGAGAAGATCGCCGCCGGCGAGTTCTTCGAGTGGGCCAAGGTCTTCGACCATTACTACGGCACGCCGAAAGCCCCGATCGAGGAGGCGCTCGACGAGGGTCGCGACGTGGTCTTCGACATCGACTGGCAGGGCGCTCGCTCGCTCGCCAAGGAAGCCCCCGACGACGTGGTGCGCGTCTTCATCCTGCCGCCCTCGCTGGCGCTGCTGCGCGACCGCCTGAAGAAGCGCAAGCAGGATTCAGACGACATCATCAAGTCGCGCATGAACCGCGCCAAGAGCGAGATCGAGCACTGGAACGAGTACGACTATGTCGTGCTCAACGACGACTTCTCCCGCGCGCTGGAAAAGCTCTCCGAAATCCTCCACGCCGAGCGCCTCAAACGCGTCCGCCATCCCTGGCTGGAAGGCTTCGTCGAGGAATTGATGAAGGAGGAGTAGGGCGCTTCCCGCTCGACTTCGCCCGCCGCCGTGCTAGCGTCCGGCCCGAACAGCCGTCGGGGAGGACAGCATGGCTCGAAAGTTTGCATCGGTTCTGGGACTCGGTCTCGTCACTGCTTGGCTCGTGGGCTGCGAGGCACCGCCGCAGGACGGGGCGGGGACGCAGGACGCGGGCTCCGGGCGCCACTCCGCAGAGGTGTTCTTCAACACCACCTCCTTCTCGCTCGCCGGGGCGGGTGGACATGCCTTCTCCGCCGATACCGGCCAGCTGCTGATTTCCTCCGACGAGACCGGCGTGTTCAACGCTTACCGGCTCGATCCGGAAACCGGCACGCGCGAGGCGCTGACGCAGTCCACCGACAACGCGGTGTTCGCGGTGAGCTGGTTTCCGGCCGACGGCCGGGCGCTGGTGACGATGGACGAGGGCGGCAACGAGCTCAATCACGTCTATGTCCGCGAGCTCGACGGCACGCTGACCGATCTGACACCCGGGGAAAACGTGAAGGCGAGCTTCTCGGGCTGGTCGGCGGACGGGGCGCAGTTCTGGATCACCACGAACGAGCGCGATCCGGCCGCCTTCGACCTCTATGTGTACGACGCGGACGATTACGAACGCGCGCTCGTGTTCGAGAACGCCGACGCGCTCGCCCCGGCCGCGATCAGTCCGGACGGGCGCTGGCTGGCGCTGGAGCGTCCGCGCACCTCGGCCGACAGCGACATCCTGCTCGTCGACCTGTCGAGCGAGGACAGGACGCCCCGGCTCATCACGGCCCACGAGGGCAATATCGCCTACGGCGTCTACACCTTCACGCCCGACAGTGAGGCCCTGGTCTACGCCACCGACGAGCACGGCGAATGGAACCAGGCCTGGCGCTACGACATCGAGACGGGCGAGCAGGCCCCGCTGATCGAGGCGGAGTGGGACGTGATGTACGTCGCCTACTCGCCTTCGGGCCGCTACCGGGTGAGCGCGCTCAACGCCGACGGCTTCACCGACGTGTCGATCCTCGACGAGGAGACCGGCGGGGAGCTGCTCCTGCCCGCGAGCGTGCCGGCGGGCGATCTCGCCTCGGTGCGCTTCAACCCGGCCGAGACGCAGGTGGCTTTCCTCGTCACCTCCTCGACCGCGCCGGCGAACGTGCACTGGGTGGATCTGAGATCGGGCGAGCACCGCCAGCTGACCGAGGCGCTCAACCCCGCGCTCGATCCGGAAGACCTCGTCGAGGCGCAGGTCGTGCGTTTCGAGAGCTTCGACGGGCTGGAAATCCCCGGCATCCTGTACCGTCCGCACGGGGCGAGCGCCGACAATCCGGTGCCCGCGCTCGTGCTTGTCCATGGCGGACCCGGCGGGCAGAGCCGGGCGGGCTACAGCGCCATGATCCAGCACCTGGTCAACAATGGCTATGCCGTCTATGCGGCGAACAACCGCGGCAGCTCGGGCTACGGCAAGACCTTCTTCCACATGGACGACCGGCGCCATGGCGAGGAGGATCTGCGCGACATCGTCGCCGCGGGCGACTACCTGCGGGCCCAGGACTGGGTGCGCGACGACGCGGTCGGCGTGATCGGCGGCTCCTATGGCGGCTACATCACCGCGGCCGCGCTCGCCTTCCACCCGGAAGCCTTCGATGTCGGCATCAACATCTTCGGCGTGACCAACTGGGTGCGCACGCTGCAGTCCATCCCGCCCTGGTGGGAGGCCTTCCGCGAGGCGCTCTACGACGAGATGGGCGATCCGGCGACCGACGAGGAACGCCACCGCGCGATCTCTCCGCTCTTCCACGCGCAGAACATCGTCAAGCCGCTGCTCGTGGTGCAGGGCGCCAACGATCCGCGCGTGCTGCAGGTGGAGAGCGACGAACTCGTCGAGGCCGTGCGCGCCAATGGCGTGCCGGTCGAGTACGTGATCTTTCCCGACGAGGGCCACGGCTTCCTGAGGCGGGAAAACCGCATCACTGCCTCGAACGCCTATGTCGCCTTCCTCGACCGGTATCTGCGAGGGGACGCGCCGGAGGCGGCGGCCGAGTAGGCTCAGGCCGGGAAGAAGTCCAGCACCTCGAAATGCCTCGCGCGGGCCTCGAAACGTTTCAGGACCGCGCGGGCGCGTTCGGGCACGTGGGACTGCTCGTAGTCCTCGCCGACGAAGGCCTTGATCGCCTCGAGGCTCTCGAACCACATGATCGTCGAGAACTCGACCTCGCCGCCGCGCGCCTCCGCCCGCATCAGGTGGGCGCCGAGCAGGCCGGCAATCGCGCGGTTGAAGATGGCCGGCAGGACCTCGCCCTGGACGATGGCCTGGTAGTCGCCGGCGCGCTCGGGCGTGGTCCATCCACGCCAGACACGGGCGATGCGGGCTCCCGGGGGCAGCATGGCACTCTCCCTGTTCTGCGAAGTCGTCGTCCGATTATAAAGTTTTCGTGATCGGGCCCGAAACCGTGCGAATCCGCACCTCATGGTGTATGAGTCCCCGAACCAGATCCGAGGGAGGACTAACATGACGCGTCTGATGCTGTCCGCGGCCGCCGCTGCCCTGCTTGCCGCCTGCTTGCCGCAGGCTGAGGATGAGGCGGCCGAGACCGGGACCCACGAGACCGGAACCATGCAGGAGGCCGCTCCGGCCGAGGGCGCCGCCTCCGACGAGACCGCGATGGCCGAGGCGGATGCCGACGCCATCGGCGCGCTGCTCGCCGGCGCGCAGCTCGTCGACATCATCGAGCACGAACGCCGCGAGGCCGACCGGGCCCGCGACGAGTTCCGCAACCCGATGGAGACGATCGCCTTCTTCGGCCTGCAGCCGGACATGACCGTCGCCGAGGCGCTGCCGGGCGGGGGCTGGTACACCCGGGTGATCCTGCCCTATGTCGCCGCGGAAGGCCGGTATGTGGCGCTGAATTACCAGGAGGCGGTGTTCGAGCGCCTCTACGGCGAGCGCTGGACCGAGGAAACCCAGGCCCAGATCCGCGCCTGGCCGGAGACGGCGCCGGAAGCGCTCGCCGCGCACGGCCCCGCCACCACCGAGGCGATCGACGCCTACATGCTCGACGCGATTCCCGACGAGGAGAACGGCGAGGCCGATGCGGTCCTGTTCATCCGCGCGCTGCACCACCTGAACCGGTTCGACCCGGCCTACATGCAGGAAGCGCTCGCCGAGGTGTACGATTTTCTGCGCCCCGGCGGCATCGTCGGCGTCGTCCAGCACCGCGCGCCGGAAGACATGGCCGCGGACATGACCACCGGCTCGCGCGGGTATCTGAAACAGTCCGACGTGATCGCCGCCTTCGAGCAGGCCGGCTTCGTGCTGGAGGAAACCAGCGAGATCAACGCCAACCCGGCCGACACCGCCGACTGGGAGCAGGGCGTGTGGGGCCTGCCGCCGAGCAATGCCGGCGACACCGAGGACGAGGACGTCGCTCCGTCCCGCTCGATCGGGGAGAGCGACCGCATGACGCTGCGGTTCAGGAAGCCGGAGTGATCTGAACCGATCCGCTTGCGAGAAGGGGCGCCGTCGCCGCGACGGCGCCCTTTTTCTTGCCAGCGCTTCCTGCCTTCGTTTCCCGATGAAGGCCGGGAGCCAGGGATCGGAGACTGCCGCCCGCGCCTTTCGGCGGGGAGCGGTGTTTCCGAGAGCGGTTGCGCCGCTAGGCCTAGGCCCGCCCCGCCGTCTCCGCGATCGTGGTGCGATGCATCAGGCGCGCATGGCCGTCATAGCCGCCGGTCGCCATGTGCTGGGTGCAGCGATTGTCCCACATCAGGAGCATGTTCTTCTCCCATTTGTGGCGATAGACGAAGCGCTCGTCATGGGCGGTCTGGTAGAGTTCGATGAGCAGGAAGAAGGCCTCTTCCGGGCTCATCCCCTCGATGCCCTTCACATAGCCCGGATTGACGAAAAGCGCCTTGCGCCCCGTCTCGGGGTGGACGCGCACGATGGGGTGGGCCTGCTCGTTTCGCGCCGCCTCGCTCGGGCGGATGGTCATGGACCGATCCGGCCCGTCATCCTTGCCGTACACGCCGTCCGGGGCGTAGGCGAGGGCGGCCGAGTGTATGGCCTTTAGCCCCTCGATGCGCGCCTTCGTTTCCGGCTTCAGCGCCTCGTAGGCGAGATAGCCGTTGCAAAACAGCGTGTCGCCGCCCACGGGCGGGACGATCTTGGAATGCAGCACCGTGCCGGCCGGCGGCGGGTTCTGGAAGCTCCAGTCCGAATGCCAGGCCGCGGCGAAGACGGAGGCCTTCTCGTCCGCGTTTCGCCGGAGCTCGATGATGTGGGGATGGTCGGGCAGGGGCGCGATGAAGGGATCGGTGCCGAACCCGCCGAAGGCCTCGGTGAAGCGCTCGAGGGCCTCGTGGCTCATCTCCTGATCGGGGAAGGCGAGCACGAGGTGCTCGAGCCAGGCCGCCCGGATCGCCGCGACCGTTTCCGCGTCGAGCGCCCCGGACAGGTCGACGCCGCGCACATGCGCGCCGAGCGCAGCCCCGGTCGGTGTGATGTCGAGCGCCATGATCGTTCTCCCTTTTCCCCTCATCGTCGTGCGGGAATACCGGAGGCGTCAAGCACGCGAACGGGTTAGTCTCCCGATGCCAACCGAACCGGAGGTCCCATGCTGTTCGCCCCGCTCGCCCTGTCCTCGCTCCTCGTGGTGATCACCCTGGTCATCCACCTGTTCGGCCTGATGGGCCTGATGCGCGTCATGCGCGCCCGCGCCCGCGATCTGCGCCCGATGGAGAGCGCGGCCGGGCAGACGCTGATGGTGCTGCTCGTCGTGCTCGGCCTGTTCGCCATCCACACCGTGCAGATCTGGCTCTACGCGATCGTGTACGATGCGCTCGGCGTCGTGCCGACCTTCGAGGCGGCGCTCTATTACTCGATCTGCTCCTTCACGACGGTCGGCTACGGCGATGTCGTGCTCGACGCCGACTGGCGCCTGATGGGCGCGATCGAGAGCGCGAACGGCTTCCTCCTGCTCGGCTGGTCGACTGCCTTCCTGATCTCGGTCGTCTCGCGCCTGCGCTCGATCGAGTTCGACTGGCTCGAGCGCAGGGAGGGCGCGTGAACCGTCCGCCCGGCTTGCCCCGTTCCGCCGGTGCGGGCTAAACCCTCCGGCCAAGGACCGATCCGGCTTTTCAAGAAGGGCTCCCGGGGCATGTTCAAGAAGATCCTCATCGCCAATCGCGGCGAGATCGCGGTGCGCGTCATCAAGACCTGCAAGCGGCTCGGCATCAGGACGGTCGCGGTCTATTCCGAAGCCGACGAGGCGAGCCTGGCGGTGGAGATGGCCGACGAGGCGGTGTTCATCGGCCCGCCCGCTCCGGGCGAGTCCTACCTGAACATGGACCGGATCATAAAGGCCTGCGTCGATACCGGGGCCGATGCGGTCCATCCCGGCTTCGGCTTCCTGTCGGAGAACGCGAAATTCCCCGAGGCGCTGGCCAAGAAGAAGATCGCCTGGATCGGCCCGAACCCGCACGCGATCCGCTCCATGGGCGACAAGCTGGAAAGCAAGAAGCTCGCCGCCGAGGCCGGCGTGAACACGGTGCCCGGCTTCAAGGGCGAGATCGAGGACGACCAGCAGGCCGTCGAGGTCGCCGAGGACATCGGCTATCCGGTGATGATCAAGGCCAGCGCCGGCGGCGGCGGCAAGGGCATGCGCATCGCGCACAGCGAGAAGGAGGTCCGCGAGGGCTTCAAGGCGGCGCGCAACGAGGCGAAGTCCTCTTTCGGCGACGACCGCATCCTGATCGAGAAATTCGTCGAGAAGCCGCGCCACATCGAGATCCAGGTGCTCGGCGACAAGCACGGCAACGTGATCCATCTCGACGAGCGCGAATGCTCGGTCCAGCGGCGCAACCAGAAGGTCCTGGAAGAGGCTCCCTCGCCCTTCCTCGACGAGAAGACGCGCCGCAAGATGGGCGAGCAGGCCGTCGCCCTGGCCAAGGCGGTCGATTACGACAGCGCCGGCACGGTCGAGTTCATCGTCGACCCGAACAAGAATTTCTATTTCCTCGAAATGAACACGCGCCTGCAGGTCGAGCATCCGGTGACCGAACTCACCCATGATATCGATCTGGTGGAACAGATGATCCGGGTCGCGGCCGGCGAGACGCTCGACCTCGCCCAGAAGGACGTGCGCATCAAGGGCCATGCCGTCGAGGCGCGGCTCTATGCCGAGGATCCCTATCGCGGCTTCCTGCCCTCCATCGGCCGGCTGCAGCGCTATGTCGAGCCCGCCGAGGGCCCGATGGGGCCGGGCAGGCTGCGCATCGATTCCGGCGTGCGCGAGGGCGACGAGATCTCCCTGTTCTACGATCCCATGATCGCCAAGGTGATCGGCTATGGCGACACGCGCGAGAAGGCGATCGACGCGCTCGCGGTGAGCCTCGACCGGCTGCACGTGGAAGGGCTCCAGTCGAACGCGCCCTTCCTGTCGGCGGTGCTGGACGAGGCCGATTTCCGGTCGGGGCGCATCCATACCGGCTATATCGACGAGCATTTCCCCGAAGGCTTTTCAGGAACGGTGCCGCGCGAGGAACAGCTGCGCTTCATGACCGCGGCCGCGGCCTTCATCCACACCAGCTTCTTCCAGCGCGCCGTGCGCATCGAGGGCCGGCTGACCCCGCCCGCGCCGGTCGGCGAGACGCATGAGTGGATCGTCATCCTCGACGGACACCGCTTCGCCGTCGAGATCGCGCTCCCCGAGGGCGCGGTCGGCGGCGAGGCCCCCGCCGAGCTGTGGTGCCCGGCGCTGTCCGGTGCGCGCATGTCGCTCGCCACGAGCTGGCGCCCCGGCGACCATCTCTTCGAGGGCGAGCTGGACGGGGAGAAGTTCGCGCTTTCCTTCGCCGACCGCACCGAGGGCTACCAGCTGCGCCATCGCGGCGACGGTCCTCGTGTGCACGCCGCGCACCGCCGAGCTGCACGCGCGCCTGCCCGAGAAGGAGAAGGCCGACACCGCGAAGCTCGTCGCGAGCCCCATGCCGGGCCTCGTCGTCGCGGTGAACGTGGCCGAAGGCCAGGAGGTCAAGGCCGGCGAGCCGCTCGTGGTCGTCGAGGCGATGAAGATGGAGAACGTGCTGCGCGCCGAGCGCGACGGCACGGTGAAGTCCATCCACGCCAAGGCCGGAGACAGCGTCGCGGCCGACGAGCTTCTCATCGAGTTCGAGTAGCTTGACGTCTATTTCTTGACTCGGGCGTGCGACACAGCCGAGGCTCCTTCACGACCGTTAACCCCTCGGGAGGACGCCTCATGAATATCGGACAGGTACTCTTCAATCCGAACGGCCGGATTGGCCAGCAGGAATACTGGATCGGGATCCTGATCATCATCGCCGGCAATATCGTTGCCGGCTTCATCCCGATCCTGGGCTTCATCATCTCGCTCGGCCTGATCTATGTCGGCGTGTGCGTGTACGGCAAACGCCTGCACGATGCCGGCAAGAGCGCCTGGATCCACGCGGTTCCGTGGGCGGTGAGCATCGTTCTCGGCGTGCTCGGCATGATCTTCGCCGGCGGCGCGGTGATGAGCGCGATGATGGCCGGCAACGGAGACATGGATCCGATGGCCGCGCTCGCGGCGGGCGGAACCTTCGCGCTCTTCATGGGCCTGAGCTTCCTGGTCTGGGTCGTCTATACGATCTGGGTCGGCGTGCTCAAGGGCGATCCGGGTGCCAACCGCTTCGGCGAGGCGCCGGGCACGCAGGCCGTGGCGTCCGCGCCGTCTCAGGGCGCGGGCGGCAGCGAACCGCCGGCCGGCCAGGGCTGAGCACGGCACACGCGAAGGCCGTTCACGGCCTGTCAGAGTTGAAGCGGAGCGCGCGACGGGTCATATCCGTCGCGCGTTTCGCGTCCTGGAGCCCCGTTTCATGAATCTGAAGGCCGCCTTCCTGCCCGGCACCCCGGCCGATCCGGACGATTACTGGCTGGGCCTCGGCGTCATCGCGCTCGTCGACGCGGTACGCCTCAGCGTGATGGGGCCGGGCAACAGCGCCGCGCTGTGGTTCGTGGTGCTGTTCTTCGTGGCGGCGCTCCACATGAACCGGCTGCGCGATGCCGCACGTCCGCGCACGCTGGCTCTGGTCGTGCTCGCGGCCGGCGTGATTGCCAAGGGTTTCACCGCGGTGATGGCGATGAGCATCGCGGCGAGCTTTGCCTATCTGCGTGCGCGCGGGATCGACCCGTCCGATGCCGAGGCCTTCCAGGCCATGGCCGCCGATCCGGGTTTCCAGGCCGATCTCGACCGTTTCCTGCGCGAGAATGCCGAGCAGCTCCAGCCTCTCCTGCTGGAGGCCGGCGCCTGGCCCTCGCTGGTGGCGTTCTGGGCCGTGATCGGCCTTCTGGGCTTCTGGTACGCCCGCATGGGACGGGGGCGCTCGGCGAACGACCGGCGCTAGGGTGTGGCCGAGGGAACAGGCGGCTGCTCGGACCTGGTCTCGCCGAATATGCCCTCGAAGGCCTGCTTCAGGGCGAGATCGGCTTCCTCCATCGTGACGGGCAGGCCGAGATCGACGAGGCTGGTCACGCCGTAGCGCGGGTCGGAGATGCCGCACGGGGTGATGCCGGCGAAGTGGGAGAGGTCGGGCTCCACATTGAGCGCGATGCCGTGGAAGCTGATCCAGCGGCGCAGCCGGATGCCGATCGCGGCGATCTTGTCCTCGCGCTCGCTGCCCCCGGGCTGGGTTCGGTCGACCCACACGCCGACCCGTCCGCAGCGGCGCTCGCCCTTGATGTTGAAGGCATCCAGCGTGTCGATGATCCACTGTTCGAGATCGCGCACGAACTTCCTCGCGTCCCGGCCGCGCTCTCGCAGGTCGAGCATGACATAGGCCACGCGCTGGCCCGGCCCGTGATAGGTGAACTCCCCGCCGCGGCCGGTCTTGAACACGGGAAAGCGGCCGGCCTCCTTCAGGTCGTGGGGCTTCGCGCTGGTCCCGGCGGTGTAGAGCGGGTCGTGTTCCAGCAGCCAGACGAGTTCGCCGGCCTCGCCCCTCGCGATCGCCTCGGCGCGCGCCTCCATCGCCGCGACCGCGGCGGGGTAGGCGATGCGGCCCTGCGATACGGCCCAGCCGACGGGAAGTTTCTGCATTTCGCGCTTATCCTTAACGGGTGAGAAACCGGGCTGGAACATCGTGTGGGAAGGCGGGCCTGGCAAGGCGCGCATGTGCAGGTGCGTATCGGGGCGTTCGATCCATGAGCCAGCTCGGCCAGGTCAAGGTGGAAATCTCGGTGATTCTCGGGCGCTCGCGCCTGCCGATCCACCAGTTCCTGCGCATGGGCCGCGGTGCGGTGATCCCGCTCGACGCCGCCGAGCACGACGAGGTCTGGATTCTCGCCAACAATCACCCGATCGCGCGTGGCGAGATCGTCATCCAGGGCGACCGGGTCGCGGTGCAGATCACCGACGCGGCCAACGTGCCCGATTACTTCGCGGACTGACTGTTCTTGCGCCGTCGCGCTTGCACAAGGGGACTTCACAGGCAGGGGCGGGCTTGCTACATGCCCGCTTCCCGTGTTTCGCGGCCGTGGCGGAACTGGTAGACGCGCAGCGTTGAGGTCGCTGTGGGGTAAAACCCGTGGAAGTTCGACTCTTCTCGGCCGCACCATTCTTCGCTTTCCGAAGCGATTGAAACCAGGAAGGCCCGGCTGACAGCAGCCGGGCCTTCTTGCATCTGCACGCCTCATATACCGCTTGCTCCGCTCGCTTTCGCGCAGGCGAAGCCCTATCGTCTCGCCGCCCGGCCCAAGCCAGATCGAGGTGTCCGATGTCCGATCCCGCAGACCTGCTCGAGGAAGCCGTCCCGCACGAGGAGCAGGAGCAGGTCACCCACAAGCTGATCGGTGAGATCGTCGAGGCCATCGACGACCGCGATGCGGCGCGGGTGCGCGAGCTGTTCGAGGACCTGCACCCGGCCGACGCCGCCGACGCGGTCGAGCAGCTTGTCTACGACCAGCAGGTCGAACTCGCCGAGATCGCCCCGGAAGTGTTCGGCGGCGAGATGCTGGCCGAGCTGCAGGAAGACACGCGCGCCGACATCGTCAACGAGCTCGATCCCTCCCACCTCGCCGAGGCGATCCAGGACCTCGATTCCGACGACATGACGCTCGTCGTGGAGGATCTGAGCCCGGAAATGCGCGAGCAGGTGCTCGCCGAGGTGCCGGCAGCCGACCGCACGCGCCTGGAAAGCTCGCTGTCCTTCGAGGAGGACACGGCCGGGCGCCTGATGCAGCGCGAGTTCGTGGCCGCCCCGACCTTCTGGAGCGTGGGCAACACGATCGACCACATGAGGAAGGCGGGCGAGGACCTGCCCGACCTGTTCTTCGAGGTCTTCGTCGTCGACGAGGGGTTCAAGCCCATCGGCTCGGTGCCGGTCTCCAAGCTGATGCGCTTTCCGCGCGACACGAAGCTCGCCGACATCATGGAGACGCCGCACGCGATCATCCGGCCGGACCGCGACCAGGAGGAGGTCGCCTACCTGTTCGAGAAATACCACCTGATCTCCGCGCCGGTGGTCGACGATGACGGGCGCCTGTCGGGCATGCTGACGATCGACGACATCGTCGATGTCATCCAGGAGGAGAACAAGGAGGACATGCTCGCCCTGGCCGGGGTGAACGAGGCGAGTTCGGCCGACACGGTCTGGTCCTCGGTCAAGGCGCGCGCGCCCTGGCTGCTCGTCAATCTGGGCACGGCGGTGCTGGCGTCTGGCGTCATCGCCCTGTTCGAGGGCGCGATCGCCCAGCTCGTCGCGCTCGCCGTGCTGATGCCCATCGTCGCCTCCATGGGCGGCAATGCGGGCACGCAGTCGCTCGCCGTGGCGGTGCGCGCGATCGCGTCGCGCGACCTGACGGTCTCCAACGCCGCACGCGTGATCTGGCGCGAGTTCGCGGCCGGCGCGCTCAACGGGGTGATCTTCGCCGTCGTGATGGGGGCGGTCGCGGGGCTCTGGTTCCAGAACGTGACGCTGGCCTGGGTGATCGGGCTTGCGATGATCATCAATCTCGCCTGCGCCGGGCTCGCGGGCATTCTCATCCCGCTCGGGCTGAAGCGCGCCGGCGCGGACCCGGCGGTGGCCTCCTCGGTCTTCGTGACCACGGTGACCGATGTAGTGGGGTTCTTTGTCTTCCTCGGCCTCGGTGCCATGGTGTTGCTGTAGTTTCGCGCTAGAGCGTGATCGGGTGAAGTGGAAACCGGTTCGCCGGGTCGATCACGCGGCCGGTAAGACATCCGGAGCAGGAGCGCTTCGATCCGAAGCGATCCCGCTCCGGACCCGCTCGCAAAGACGGTAAGGGAGCAGTTCATGATCATCCGAAGCGGTATTCTCGCCTGCCTTGCGGCGGCCGGTCTCGCGGGCGCGGCTGCCGCGCAGGAGACGGGCGGCACGCCGGACGTGCCGGGCGTGGCCGGGGTGATGGGGCCCTGGCGTCAGGGGCCCTCGCTCGAGACGCCGCGCGCAGGTCTCGGCGCGGTCGAGTTCGCCGGCAATCTCTACGCGGCCGGCGGGGCGGGACTGGTCAATCCTCGCGATGACTTCGAGGTCTACCAGCCTGTGACCGGGCGCTGGCGCCCGCTGGCGCCGCTGCCCGCCGGTCTGGAGCGCTTCGGCTTCGCCGCCGGCGCCGAGCGCTTGTGGCTCGCGGGCGGCTACAGCGCCAATTCGGGCACCGAGCCGACCGCCGAGATGTGGTCCTACGACCCGGCCGAGGATGTCTGGCAAGCCGAGACCGCGCTGCCCGGTCCGAAGGCCGCCTTCTCCCTCGTCGCGCTGGACGGGAAACTCTACGCGATCGGTGGTGAGGAGGGCGCGCCCGGCGTCTTCGTCTACGACATCGAGGCCGGGGACTGGTCCGCGATCGAGGCGCCGTCGGAGACGAACCGGCGCGGTGCGGCCGCACTGGTGCTGGACGGGGAGATCTGGCTGATCGGCGGAGCGAGCGCGGGCGAGGCGACCGCGCGCGTCGACGTGTTCGACCCGCAGACCGGCGTCTGGCGCATCGGCCCGGCTCTGCCCGAACCGCGTGCCGGCCATGCCGCGGCGCTCCACGAGGGCGCGATCTACGTGTTCGGCGGACGCAGCGCGGATCTGCGCCGCACGCTCGACGACACGCTGGTCCTGCGACCCGGCTCGCGGCGCTGGGAGCAGGGCCCGGACCTGCTGGTGCCGCGCACGGAGGCTGCCGCGGCGACGCTGGGAGAGGAGATCTTCCTGATCGGGGGCGGCGCGGGCTCCGGCTTCTTCGCGCCGTTCACCGCAGTGGATTCGGTCGATATCCTGCGCGCGCAGGCCCAGTAGCCCGGACGGCGGCGCTGCGCTTGCATCGGCGGACTGCGAAGGCGTCCAAGCGTTTCGGAACGGGACAGCGATGAAACCGCAGTTGAAATCGAGCCGCGCCGCGCGCGATCTGATCAGGACTTACGAGCCGTTCCGGCCCGAAGCGGTCCGCCGTGGCCGCCGCCATGTCGTGGGTTACGGCCATACCGCGACCGCACGCGAGGGGGTGAGGGTCTCGAAGGAGGATGCCGAGCTTCTGCTGATCTACGACGTGCTCAACGCCGAGCAGGCCGTCGAGCAGGGCGTCGGCGAACAGCTGCCCGGACCGGTGCGCGATGCTCTGGTCTCGTTTGCCTGCTCCATCGGTCCGGGGGCCTTCAAGGTGTCCGACGTGGCGCGCCTGGCCAAGGCCGGCCGCCATCGAGAGGCGGCCAATGCGCTCGAAACCTGGGTGCGTGCCGAGGAGGACGGGCGTCTGGTCGTCTCCGAACGGCTGACCCGCCGGCGCGCCGCGGAGAAGGCGCTGTACCTGAAAGGTCTGCAGGAGGCCGAGGCGCCCGCCCGCAAGGCGGAGCCGCCCCGGCCCGCTCCGGCGCCGGAGGCCCGCAAGGAGGCTCCCGCCACGCCGGTCAGGGAAACGCCCCGCCCGCAGCCGACCCCGCCGGCGCCGGCTCGCGAGCCGCGCCGCGAGGCCGTGCAGGAGGCCGAGCCGGAGACAGACGTCCCGGCCGGAGATGGCGATACCGCCCCGCGCATCGGCCCGCTGATCGACCTGGAGATCGAGTTCGAGGATCCGCCCTCGCAGGAGGAACTCGCTTCCGTCGAGCCCGCCGCACCGCGCCTCGAGGCCGGCGATGCGGACAGCGCGCTCGAACGCGCCCTTGGACCCGAGCCCGAACTCGAGACGGCGCAGGCGGTTGAAACCGCCGAACCCGCGCTGGAACGGGCACTGGGTCCGGCCGAGGCGATCAAGGACGAGCCGGCCGCCGGGCGTGCTGGCGAACCCGCGAGCGAAGCGGCGCCGCAAACGCCTGCCGAACCCGCCCCCGAGCCCGGGCCCGAACTCGCACTCGACAAGGCCGAACAGGACGATGTCGTCAAAAGGGTGATGGCACGCATGGCTCGCGACATCTCCGAGTCGATGAGCGTGGAGACGGCAGGCGAGCCGGTCCGCCTCGGCTACAGCTTCCTGGAGCCGGTCAGCGGAAGGGTCTCGATCGGCGCGGCCGAGGCGCCGGGCTATTCCGGCGAGGTTGGTGGGGTCGGCCGTCCCGAGGAGATCGAGGAGATCGAGGCCGGCGAGGAGGAGGACCTCCATCCCGAACTCGTCGCCGGACGCGAGGCGCGCGACCTGTTTCGCGAGGAGGAGATGGAGACCGTCACGCCGGCCGGAGGGCGCTGGGTCTATGCGCTCAACATGGGGATCGGCTCGCTGCTCGCGGGCTATGGCATCTTCGATCTGGTCAGCCGGTTCGACGTGTACCAGATCGAGCCCTTCTTCGCCGAAGGCGTGCGTCAGGGGCCCGCGACGCTCGCCGGCGGGCTGGCGCTGATCATCGCCTCGGGCTGGCTCCTGACGGCGAGCCGCAAGCCGCGCCAGCAGGCACGCGAGCGGGGCGGCGAGGACGGGGTTTCCGGCGAGGTCTGAGGGAGTCGGGGGAACCTGTCGCAGCCCGGGCGCGCTTGACGACCGGCTACCCCGTGGTACATCCCGCGCCCATGATCTCGAACCAGTACCCCACCCTGGAGTTCGATCTCGGCGAGACCGCCGAGATGCTCCGCGACACCGTCCAGTCCTTCGCCTCCGATCATATCGCGCCGCGTGCGGCCGAGATCGACGCCAAGGACGAGTTTCCCGCTGACCTCTGGCCCAAGCTCGGCGAGCTCGGCCTGCTCGGCATCACCGTCGAGGAGGAGTATGGCGGCTCGGGACTCGGCTATGTCGAGCACTGCATCGCGATGGAGGAAATCTCCCGCGCCAGCGCCTCGGTCGGCCTGTCCTATGGCGCCCACTCCAATCTCTGCGTCAACCAGATCCGCATCAACGGGTCCGAGGAGCAGAAGCGCAAATACCTGCCCAAGCTCGTCTCCGGCGAGCATATCGGCGCGCTCGCCATGAGCGAGCCGGGCGCGGGCTCCGACGTCGTCTCGATGAAGCTGAAGGCGGAAAAGCGCAATGGGCACTACGTGCTCAACGGCTCGAAGATGTGGATCACCAACGGGCCGAGCGCGGACACGATCGTGGTCTACGCCAAGACCGATCCGCAGGCCGGGAGCAAGGGCATCACGGCCTTCCTCATCGAGAAGGGGATGAAGGGCTTCTCCATCGCCCAGAAGCTCGACAAGCTCGGCATGCGCGGCTCGGAGACCGGCGAACTGGTCTTCGAGAACTGCGAGGTGCCCGAGGAGAACGTGCTCGGCTCGGTCGGCGGCGGGGTGAAGGTGCTGATGAGCGGGCTCGACTACGAGCGCGCCGTGCTCGCGGCCGGCCCGGTCGGCATCATGCAGGCCTGCATGGACGTCGTGATGCCCTATGTGCACGAGCGCAAGCAGTTCGGCTCCCCGATCGGGGAGTTCCAGCTGATCCAGGGCAAGCTCGCCGACATGTACACCCGCATGAATGCGAGCCGCGCCTATGTCTATGCGGTCGCCCAGGCCTGCGACAAGCACAAGACGGCCAGGAAGGACGCCGCCGGCGCCATCCTGTTCGCGGCCGAGGCCGCCACGCAGTCAGCCCTCGACGCGATCCAGATCCTCGGCGGCAACGGCTATATCAACGAGTACCCGACCGGGCGCCTCTTGCGCGACGCCAAGCTCTACGAGATCGGCGCGGGGACCAGCGAGATCCGCCGCTGGCTGATCGGGCGGGAACTGTTCGAGCAGAGCCGCTAGGGCGAGTTCGCAGACGGCAAGACGAAAGCCCCGCGCCGAGCCGGCGCGGGGCTTTCTTTACTGAACGCGCCCGCATCCATCAGCCCGCCTCCTGCGTTGTCACACCCGAACGGCAAGCAATGACGGAGGCTCCTTGATGGTCCCCACCCTGAACGTGCACGGCGCGAAGATCCCCAAGCTCGGCTTCGGCACCTGGGAGCTGAAGGGCGAGACCTGCCGCAAGCGGGTGAAGGACGCGCTCGACATCGGCTATCGCCACATCGACACCGCCCAGCAATACGGCAACGAGGAGGAGGTCGGCGCCGCGATCGCCGAATCCGGCGTGCCGCGCGACGACATCTTCGTCACCACCAAGGTGTGGATGGATCAGTTCCGCGAGGGCGATCTGCAGAAATCCCTGCGCGAGAGCCTGGTCAAGCTGAAGATGGACTCGGTCGATCTGGCGCTGTTGCACTGGCCCAACCCGGACGTGGATCTCGAAGAGACCGTCAAGGCGCTCAACGCCGCCAGGCAGGAGGGCCTGACCAAACATATCGGCGTGTCCAACTTCACCACCCAGTGGCTGGGCGAGGCGGTCAAGCATTCCGACGCGCCGCTGGTCACCAATCAGTGCGAATACCATCCCTTCATCGACCAGACCCCGGTGCTGGAGGCGTGCCGCAGTTACGGCATGAGCTTCACCGCCTATTCCCCGATCGCGCAGGCCGAGGTCTTCGGCAACGACGTGCTCAAGGAGATCGCGCGCCGGCACCGCAAGAACGAGGCCCAGGTCGCGCTGCGCTGGCTGATCCAGCAGGAGGACGTCATCGCCATCCCGCGCACCTCGAAGGAGGAGCATGCAAGGGACAATTTCGACGTCTTCGATTTCGAGCTGTCCGACGAGGAGATGGAGCGCATCTTCGACCTGTCGCGCCCGAACGGCCGGCTGATCGATCCCGAATGGGCACCGGCCTGGGATACCGCGGCCTGAGATGAGCGGCCCCGGCCGGCAGCGTTCGCCGGACTGCCCCCTGCGGCGACCGCGCCCAGGGGCTTTCATGTCCGGCTCCGGAAGCGAGAGGCGCGAGGCGCCGAGACAGCAGGAGACCCCGATGGCGAGACCGCCCGCAAGCTATGACGATCTGAACGCGCTCTACATCAACTGCACGCTCAAGCGCACTCCGCGCACCTCCCACACCGAGGGCCTGATGAAGGTGTCCCAGGCGATCATGGAGAAGCAGGGCGTCGACGTCGCCCATGTGCGCCTGGTCGATCACGACATCGCCCGCGGCGTGCAGCCCGACATGACCGGGGAAGGCTGGGACAAGGACGACTGGCCCCAGATCTGGGAGAAGGTGCAGTGGGCCGACATCCTCGTCGTGGGCACCCCGATCTGGCTCGGCGAGGAAAGCTCGGTCGCGCGCACGCTCATCGAACGGCTCTACGCCCATTCGGGCGAACTCAACGACGAGGGGCAGTTCGTCTATTACGGCAAGACGGGCGGCTGCGTGATCACCGGCAACGAGGACGGCATCAAGCACTGCTCGATGACGCTGCTCTACGCGATGCAGCATATCGGCTTCACGATTCCCCCGAACGCCGATTGCGGCTGGATCGGCGAGGCCGGTCCCGGCAAGAGCTATCTCGACGAGGGCTCGGGCGGGCCGGAGAACGACTTTACCCGGCGCAACACGACCTTCATGACCTGGAACCTGATGCACATGGCACGCATGCTGAAGGATGCCGGCGGGATTCCCGCATGGGGCAACCAGGCCGACAAATGGAAGGAAGGCGAGCGCTTCGGACACCCGGCGGGCGACTAGGCCTATGCGGACGGGACCCGCTTCGCCGAACCCGCCTTCAGCCGCTTGACGGTCTCGGCGTCCGTGTTGCGGAGCAGCTCGGTGGCGGCCCGGTAGCCGGCCTCGACGGCCTCGTCGAAGCGCTTCCACTCGCGCAGCTCCACCTCGAGTTCGGGCAGGACCAGCAGGTCGACCTCCTCGCGCACGCTCTCGTGGCGCTCGAGCACGCCGACCGTGGCCGCGCGCATCAGCAGCGAGGCGACCGGAGGCGGCTCGGAGAAGCCGTGCGTCAGGACCCATTCGAAGAAGCCCTTCGGCTCGAGGAAGTCCTTCGGGTCGAGACCGATATTGCGCGTCACGTCGCAGCCGATATTGCAGCCGCGATGCAGCGCCTTGAGCTGGGTCGCGGGGAAGTTGGAGAACACGGCGCCGTCGACATAGACGTTCTCCCCATCGGTGACGGGCGGTAGCAGCCCGGGCACGGCGATCGAGGCGCGAAGCGCCTGGCGCACGAGTCCGGTGCGGTGCACGTGCACGCTGGCATCCTTCAGGTTCGAGGACACGCAGAAGAAGGGCCGCTTCAGGTCCTCGATCTCGACATCGCCGAAATGCTCGGCGAGGCGCCGGTCGACCTTCCTGCCCTTGGTCATCGCCACCACGGGCAGGGTCCAGTCGTTGAGCGGGCTGGTCTCCACGAAGGCGCGGTAGAGCCGGTCTTCCAGCTCGTCCTGACTCCAGCCCATGGCGAGACCCGCGGCGATGATCCCGCCCATCGAGGCCCCGCCGGTAACGTCGAACACGACCCCGGCCTCCCGGAAGGCGCGGATCGCGCCGACATGGGCATAGGCGCGGCTGCCGCCGCCCGACAGAACCAGGCCGACCGACCTGCCGGCGACGATGCGGGCGAGGAAGTGATAATCCTCCTCATGGCCCTGGCGCAGGTGGAAGCAGCGCGCGGCGTCCGCGGCCTCCACCCAGGGCGCGGCCTTCAGGCCGGGCCTGTCGCCGCCATGGTGCAGCATAACCACATCGATCAGCTTCAGCTTCGCCGCCGGGCTTGCATCGTCGGGCATGAGCGGGGTGGACGGCTTTGCGTCGGCGCGCGCGAGAACCCAGATCCGGTCGGCCCGGCCCATGGCCCGGCGCGCCCATAGCGCGTCGGACAGCTTCGCGCACAGGAAGACCACATCGTGATCGGCTTCGTAGGCGTCGAGCTGCGGGCCCGGCCAGTCTGCCGACTCGACATCGAGGATGGCCGACTTCAATCCCAGCCGGGCGAGGGCGGCCTGCAACTGCTCGGCACGCGCGTCCAGATCGATGGTCGGGCTCGTGGCGATGAGGGCGAAGACCTTGGGCTCGGTGCGCGCCCTGAGTTCGCCGCCGCGCAGCCGGTAGAGCATCATGCGCGCGAGCTCGTTCATCAGCGAGGCGTGCTTGCGCGTCAGCCGGTGGAAGGTCGCCTTGGGCAGGCGCACGAGTTCCGAGTCGCGCAGCGCATAGACGCTCGCGGTATGAGGGCGGTCCTCCACCAGGGCCATCTCGCCGACCGGCTCGCCCTGACGGATGTGGCCGACGAGCTCCGGGCGCCCGTCCGCGCCCGTCTTGAAGGCGGCAAGCGCGCCTGAGCGCACCAGATAGAAGGCGTCGGCCGGCTCGCCGGCCTCGAAAAGCGTCTCTCCGGCCGGCAGGCAGAACCACTCCACCTCGGCCTCGACGGCCTTAAGCGCCGCCTTCTCGACGCGGTTCAGGAAGGGGAGAAAGCCGAGATTGAGAGGAGGCATGTCAGTCGCGTCGTTCTCCTAGGCGTTTCACCGCGGCCAGTGCCTCGAACTCACCCTGCCGCTTCTCGCTCCTCGCCGTGAAGGCCTCCATGATGTCGGCCGGGTTCCACAGGCTCGCCTGAAGCGTCATGGCGTGTTCGAGGCTGTCGGCGACCGAGTGGTCGCGGGCATAGAGGAAGGAGCGCTTGGTGCCGGAAACCGCCAGCGGCGCCTTGGCGGCGATCTTCCCGGCGAGGGCCATCACGCCCTGTTGCAGCGCGGTCTCGTCCTCGAAAACACCGTTGACGAGGCCGAGGCGCTCGGCGCGCTCCGGGCTCAGCGTCTCGCCGGTATAGGCCAGCTCGCGGGCGATTCCTTCCGGGATCAGCTTCGGCAGGCGTTGCAGCGTGCCGACATCGGCGAACATGGCGATGTTGGTTTCCTCGATCCGCATCCACGCGTCCTTCGTCGCGTAGCGCAGGTCGCAGGCGCAGATCATGTCCACGCCGCCGCCGATGCACGGGCCCTGCATCGCCGCGATGACCGGAAAGCGCGCGCGCTCGAACGCGGTGAAGGCGTCCTGCAGCGCCGTAGCCGCCGTCATGAAGGCCTCGCGCAGTGCCGCGGTGTCGGTCTTGAGGGCATTGGGGTTGGTGAAGACGGAAATGTCCATCCCGGCGGTGAAGACCGGTCCCTCCGCCTCCAGGATCAGCACGCGCGTGCGGCCTTCATCCGACAGAGCGCCGACCGCCTCCGGCAGCTCGCGCCAGAAGGCGGGCGTCATCGTGTTGCGCTTGTCGGGGCGGTTGAGCGTCAGGCGCGCGATGGGTCCGTCTGAGGATAGGGCGAAGCTCTCGAACGTCATGCGTCCTCCGGCGGTTTGCGGCCGGGCTACACTTCCGCAGCCGCGCCGGGGGAGCAAGGGGATTTCCGCGTGCGCCGTGCTATTGTGCCGGCCGGCGCCCGGCGGGGCGCGTGCCGGCAGCCGGTCGGACCGGCAGACCTCAGGGCCCGCTCGTGTAGAGCACGATCGCCTGGCCGTGCTCGCGGTCGTACCAGACGCATTCGAAATTCTCGTAGTGGATGGGAAAGCAGATCACGTTGCCGCCCTGCGACCGCGCGCGTTCGTAGAGGTCCGGGCTGGCGCGCAGGCGGATGGCGCTGGGGTCGCGCGGCCCCTCATGGGTCGCCTCCTCGAGCGGCTCCAGCTCGCCGGCCGGGCGGCGCGTGACGTTCTCGGTGAAGCTCGACAGGAGCGCATGAAGGGTCTCCCGGCTCGGGGGGGCGGCAAGCGCGAGCGCCTTCAGCGGGAAGGCTTCCGCGACCAGGAGGGTCCCGTCGCCCGCGCGCAGCGTGACCAGGGCAGCCGCTTCCGGGCAGGTCTGGCGATCCACCTCGATCGCGATCCGGTCGGAGGCCTCCTGGCCGGTTAAGGCGACGGGGTGGCTCTGGCGCCCGCTGCAGCGGGCTGCCGGGCGATCCTCGCCGTCCTGCGCGGCGCCGTCCTCCTGCGGCTCGCCGGCCGAGGCGGTGTCGTTGCCGCCCGCGAAATAGGGGCCGTTCTGATCGCCGCACGCGCAAAGGGCGAGCAGGGCGAGAGCGGCGAGGGCGAGGCGCATGGCAGGGCTCCGGGCAGCGATCGGACGCTCCCGGTCTAACCCCCGCCCCGAAGCCCCGGTTCCGCTAGTCCAGATAGGCGAGGGGATCGACGGCCTCGAAGCCCGGTGCCTCCCTGACATACTGGTCGAGCAGGTATTTGTGACCCGAACCGTAGATCACCAGAACCCGCTCTCCCGGCTCGGCGATCTGCGCGATCCGCGCGAAGATGACCATGTTGCGCCCCCACCAGTCGGCCATGTTGAACGCGCCGACCGGGTTCTCCACCGTGCCCATCTGGGCCAGCGTCAGGTAGAAGCCGTGATTGGCCTGGAAGGCCGGATCGTTGTGCACGCGCAGCTGCTCGATCACCGGGCTGCCGGTGAGTTCGGCCATCAGGGTCTGCACCTCGCCGATCGCGGACTGGAACTGCGCGATGAGACGCTCCTGGCCCGCAGCCTGGGCGGCGCCCATCATGGCGTCGAAATCCATGCCGTTCTGATAGTCGACGGCATAGACCCGGTCATGGCCGAGCCGGGCGGCCAGCTTCAGGCCGAGCTGGTCGCGCTCGTTGACCTGGAGTTCCGCCTCGCCGGCGCGCCAGGCGCGATAGCGCTCGTTGATCCAGTCCTCGTGCTCGGGCTCGAGCTCGACGACGATCTTGTCCGGCGCGAAGGCTTCGAGCCGGTCGAGCACCGCGTCGATCTCGGCCTGGCGCTGCGGCGCTAGGAAATCGTCCAGGTTCTGGTTGATGTAGTCCTGCCCGCCGCCGGTGAAGTGGAAGGTGCCGAGCACCATGACTTCCACCGGTTCGGCCTCGACCTGGCCGAAGGCCGGGGTGGCGCCGAACGCGAGGGCGAGTAGGAGAAGCGTCTTCTTGAACATGGGTGACAGGGCCTTTCCGACCGTTGCTTGACCAACCAGGACCCCTGATGCACCCGCGGCGCCGGCCGGATGCACGGCCCCTCGAAAATTCCCGCCCGCACCGCTCGCATTGCCCTTGGCGCCCCAGACCGGCTAAGAGCAGCGCCACGCCATCGCTCACAGCGGGAAGCCTCTTCATGCACCAGCTCACGACCGAACTCGACCCGACCTCCGACAGCTTCAAGGCCAATGCCGAGCGCATGAACGCGCTGGTCGCCGAGTTGCGCGAGAAGACCGCGGAGGCGGCGAGAGGCGGTCACGAGAAGGCGCGCGAGAAGCACATCGGCCGCGGCAAGCTCCTGCCGCGCGAGCGGGTGCAGCGCCTGCTCGACCCCGGCTCGCCCTTCCTGGAGCTGTCCGCACTCGCCGCCAACGGGATGTACGAGGGCGACGTGCACGGGGCCGGCATGATCACCGGCATCGGCCGGGTTTCGGGCCGCGAGGTCATGGTGGTGTGCAACGACGCCACGGTGAAGGGCGGCACCTACTATCCCATGACGGTGAAGAAGCACCTGCGCGCCCAGGAGATCGCCCGCGAGAACAGGCTGCCCTGCGTCTACCTGGTGGATTCCGGCGGGGCGAATCTGCCCCACCAGGCCGAGGTCTTTCCCGACCGTGACCATTTCGGGCGCATCTTCTTCAACCAGGCCACGCTCTCCTCGGAGGGCATTCCCCAGATCGCCTCGGTGATGGGCTCGTGCACCGCGGGGGGCGCCTACGTGCCGGCGATGAGCGACGAGACGATCATCGTGCGCAAGCAGGGCACCATCTTCCTGGGCGGTCCGCCGCTGGTGAAGGCTGCGACCGGCGAGGTCATCTCGGCCGAGGATCTCGGCGGCGCGGACGTGCACGCGCGCCAGTCCGGCGTCGTCGACCATTATGCCGCCAACGACGATCACGCCCTGCAGATCGCACGGCGCATCGTCGCCAATCTGAACACCACCAAGCGCGCCCAGCTCGATGTCGCCGAGCCCCGCGCGCCGAAGATCGACCCCATGACGATCAACGGCGTGGTGCCCGCCGATGTGCGCACGCCCTACGATGTGCGCGAGATCATCGCGCGCCTGGTCGACGGCTCGCAGTTCGACGAGTTCAAGAAGCTCTACGGCGAGACGCTCGTGTGCGGCTTCGCCCGCCTGCACGGCATGCCGGTCGGCATCGTCGCGAACAATGGCGTGCTGTTCTCCGAGAGCGCGCTGAAGGGCGCGCACTTCATCGAACTGTGCTGCCAGAGGAAGATCCCGCTGCTCTTCCTGCAGAACATCACCGGCTTCATGGTGGGCTCCAAATACGAATCCGGCGGGATCGCCAAGGACGGGGCCAAGCTCGTCACCGCGGTCTCCTGCGCGAAGGTGCCCAAGATCACCGTCATCATCGGCGGCTCTTACGGGGCCGGCAATTACGGCATGTGCGGGCGCGCCTTCGGACCGCGCTTCCTGTTCATGTGGCCCAATGCGCGCATCTCGGTGATGGGCGGGGAGCAGGCGGCGAGCGTGCTCGCCACCGTCAAGCGCGAGGGGCTGGAGGCCCGCGGCCAGGACTGGCCGGCCGAGGAAGAGGAGGCCTTCAAGCAGCCCATAAGGGAAAAATACGAGGAGGAGGGCTCGCCCTACTACTCCACCGCCCGGCTCTGGGACGACGGCGTCATCGCGCCGGAGGACACCCGCACCGTGGTCAGCCTCGCCCTGTCGGCCTGCCTGAACCGCGAGATCGAGGACACGACATTCGGCGTGTTCCGGATGTAGGGCGATGCCGTTTTCCTCCCCCGCTCCAGGCGGTGAGCTCGAGGACGATGCAGGGAGCCAAGCGCCCAGCTCATGCGGGAGGTGATCGCCAGATCCGCTTGTCGCCTGCCCGAACCCGCGAGGAGGTATCCATGACCACCATCACCCTCATCAACGGCCATCCCGATCCCGATCCGGGTCATTTCTGCGCCGCGCTGTGCGAGGCATACCGCGCGGCGGCCGAGAAGGCCGGTCACACCGTGCACCGCGCCGATATCGGGGCGCTGGAGTTCGGGTTTCTCCTGAACCAGCGCGAGTTCGAGGCCCCGCCGCCCGCCGATATCGAGCGGCTGCAGGCGCGGATCGGCGACAGCGATCATCTCGTCTTGGTCTATCCGCTCTGGCTCGGCACCATGCCGGCGAGGCTGAAGGCTTTCCTGGAGCATCTCGGCCGGGCGAACTTCTTCCTCGACACCGGCGGGGACAGCTCGGGATGGCCGGCGCAGAAGATGAAGGGCAGGTCCGCGCGGGTGGTCGTCACCATGGGCATGCCGGGGCTCGCCTACCGGCTCCTGTTCGGGGGCCATTCGCTGAAGGCGCTGGAGAAGGGGATTCTCGGCATTGCCGGCTTCAGGCCGGTGCGCGACACGATATTCGGCCTCGTCGGCTCGGGGCCGGAGCGGCGCGCGCGCATGCTGGAAACCATGGCCCGGCTCGGCGCGAAGGCGCGCTGACCGTCCCGCCTCTGGCCGCCGGGACACGGCCGGGCTAAGCTCGTGTGCGGGACCGATCGCCTGACCGGGGGGAGGGGCAATGCAGATCATCCAATCCGTACTGGACTACCTGCGTCTCGGCTTTGCCGAGGTGAACGCCGTGCAGGGCCTCGTCATCGCGCTCGTGGCGGCGCTCTTGCTGCCCGGTTGGCGGCGCATACCCGTCTTCGCCCTCGGCGCGACGGTGGTTCACCTGCTCGCCGACGTGCTGGCGCCGGTGTTCGCGAACGGTGCCGCGCTGCGTCTGCCGCCGCTCCTGTATGTGGGATTTTGGGAACACGTTCTCATTCTCATCCTCGGTTATCTCGTGGTGATTTCGGTGCTCGCGGCGATCAAGCGCCTGATATTCAAGCGCTGAGCGGGATTCACGTTGCGCGACCTCAGATAGCCGTGCCCGGAGGTCTTGGTTAACGCTCGGAAAAGCGTTGGCATTTTGTTAATTTTTTGGCAGTGTCGCTTCGGGTTCGGTCGCAAGGCCGTCATTTGAGGGGATACCAATGGACTTCGTGAATCAGATTTGGGGCTATGTCGAACCGGTCTGGGCGTGGCTCCACGCCGGCTACGCGGCACACGGCGCGGACAGCTGGACCATGTTCGGCATCCAGGCTGGCGTGATCGCGATCGTGATGGCCCTGCTGATGCAGAGCTACAGCGCGATCCTGATCTTCACCGTCGTCGGAGTGATCGTCCACGTCGTGGTCGACAATGTCCTGCCGATGGTGCGCGAGGGCGCGAGCTTCGCCATGCCGCCCTTCACCGCGATGGATTACTGGCAGTACGTCGCCTTCCTGGCGGTGTTCTACTTCGTCGCGATCACGGTCCTCGGGGCCATCAAGGGCATGCTGTTCCGCGGCGAATAGCCCCGGCCCGCACGCGTCACGAACAGGGGCCGCCGGCGCGCGTTGCTGCGCGCGGGCGGCCCTTTTGCATGCGCCAGGCCAGCTTTGCGTCTTGGCGTGCGCCGCGCGCTGACGTAAGCACGGGGCCAGCCCGTCTTGCCCCGAGGAGTTCCCGATGGCCGAACGCTCAACCGACGATGTCCTCCTGAACGTGACCCCGGCCGGGGCCGCGATCGTCACCCTGAACCGGCCGGACAAGCACAACGCCTTCAACGCCGACATCATCGCGCGCCTGTCCGACATCTTCGAGACGCTGCGGGCCAACGAGCAGGTGCGCATCGTCTTCCTGCGCGGCGCGGGCAAGAGCTTTTCCGCGGGGGCCGATCTGGAATGGATGAAGGCGGCCGCCGACTGGACGCACGAGGACAATGTCCAGGACGCGATGGGCCTCGCCCACATGCTGAAGCGCCTCCATGAGCTGCCGCAGACGACGGTTGCCCTCGTGCAGGGCGCGGCGATGGGCGGCGGCGCGGGGCTGATGGCCGCCTGCGACATCGCCGTGGCGGTGAAGGACGCGAAGATCCGCTTCTCCGAGGTGCGCCTGGGCCTCACCCCGGCGACCATCTCCCCCTTCGTCGTGCGCGCGATCGGCCCGCGCTGGGCCAGGGCCCTGTTCGCCACCGGCGAGGGCTTCGACGGCGCCTATGCGGAGAAGATCGGGCTCGCGCAGTACACGGTGGAGAGCGCCGACGAGCTCGACGACATGATGGAGCACCTCGCCCAGCTCGCCTTCCACACCGCGCCGGGCGCCGTGCGCGCGGCCAAGGCGCTCGTCGACGACGTGTTCGGCAAGGAGATCGACGAGCACCTGCTGCACCGCTGCGCGAAGAACATCGCCGACCGGCGCGCCAGCGAGGAAGGCCGCGAGGGTCTCGCCGCCTTCCTGGAGAAGCGCAAGCCCTACTGGGCGGAGTAGGCCCTTGAGCGAGCCGCGCCCGCCGGGGCGCCTCGCCGGCCTCGAGACCTGGCTGCACGATCGCCGCGAGGCGTTTCGCGCCTTCCTGGTGCGCGGCCCGGTCACGCTCGCCCTGTTCGAGTTCCTGGCCTTCGGGATCAAGCAGGCCTGGGCCTGCCTGTTCGGCGCGCTCATGCTCGCCCTCTTGCTCGCGACCTTCCTTCTCTATCCCGAAGACGCGGCGCTGCACCGCTACGACTTCCTGACGCTCGCCGCGCTCCTCATCCAGATCGCGATGATCGCCTTGAGGCTGGAAAGCTGGGAGGAGGTGCGCGTGATCGCCGTCTTCCACCTCGTCGGCACCGTGATGGAGGTCTTCAAGGTCGCCGCGGGCAGCTGGATCTATCCCGGCGCCGAGGAGGCGGTTCTCGTCGTCGCCGGCGTGCCGCTGTTCTCCGGCTTCATGTACGCCAGCGTCGGCAGCTATCTCGCCCGGGTCTGGCGGATCTTCGACTTCCGCTGGGACCGCTTCGCGCCGCTCTGGCTGCAGGGCCTCCTGGCGGCGATGATCTACGCGAACTTCTTCGCCCACCACTACACGATCGACATCCGCTACCTGCTGTTCGCCGCCAGCGCCCTGATCTACGGACCCTGCATCGTCTGGTTCCGGCCCGACCGCGCACACCGGCCGATGCCGCTGGTGCTCGGCCTCGTCCTGGTTGCGTTGTTCATCTGGTTTGCCGAAAACATCGGCACCTTCGCGCGCGCCTGGGCCTATCCGGGCCAGGAGGAGGGCTGGCACCCGGTCTCGCTCGCCAAGCTCGGATCGTGGTACCTGCTCATGATCATCAGCTTCGTCCTCGTGGCCGCGGTCCACCGCGCCAGCCCGCCTGACAGAGAAGAGAAGAAAATCCCATGATCAAGAAGCTTCTCATCGCCAACCGGGGCGAGATCGCCCGCCGCGTCATGCGCACCGCGCACCGCATGGGCATCGCCACCGTCGCGGTCTATTCCGATGCCGACGCGGCGAGCCCCCATGTGCGCGAGGCGAACGAGGCGGTCCATCTCGGCCCCCCGCCGGCGCGCGAGAGCTATCTGCTCGCCGACAGGATCATCGCGGCGGCGAAGCAGACCGGCGCGGACGCGATCCATCCCGGCTACGGCTTCCTGTCGGAAAACGCCGCCTTTGCGCGCAAATGCCGGGAGAACGCCATCGTCTTCGTCGGACCTTCGCCCGAGGCAATCGAGGCGATGGGCCTGAAGGACCGCGCCAAGAAGCTGATGGAGGAGGCCGGCGTGCCCGTCACGCCCGGCTATCACGGCGAGAACCAGGATCCGGATTTCCTGAAGGAGAAGGCGAGCGAGATCGGCTATCCGGTCCTCATCAAGGCCGTGGCCGGGGGCGGCGGCAAGGGCATGCGCAAGGTCGATCAGGCCGGCCAGTTCCTCGACATGCTGGAAAGCTGCAAGCGCGAGGCGGCGTCGAGCTTCGGCGACGAGACGGTGCTCCTGGAGAAGTTCATCGAGAACCCGCGCCATATCGAGGTCCAGGTGTTCGGCGACAGCCGCGGGCGGGTGGTCCACTTCTTCGAGCGCGACTGCTCGCTGCAGCGCCGCCACCAGAAGGTCATCGAGGAGGCCCCGGCCCCGCACATGCCGCCGAACGTGCGCGCCGCGATGTGCTCGGCCGCGGTGAGGGCGGCGAAGGCGGTCGACTATGTCGGCGCGGGCACGATCGAGTTCATCGTCGACGGCTCCGGCCCGCTCACCGAGGACGGCTTCTTCTTCATGGAGATGAACACCCGCCTGCAGGTCGAGCACCCGGTGACCGAGGAGATCACCGGCTACGACCTCGTCGAGCTGCAGCTGAGGGTGGCGTCCGGCGGCTCGGTGCCGAGCCAGGACGAGATCGCGATCCACGGCCACGCCGTCGAGGCCCGGCTCTATGCCGAGGATCCGGCGACCGGGTTCCTGCCCTCCACCGGCCCGCTGGAGCGCCTCGAGCTGCCGCGCGAGGGCGACGGCATCCGCACCGATTCCGGTGTGGAGGAGGGCGGCGAGGTCGCCATTCACTACGATCCGATGATCGCCAAGCTGATCGCTCATGGCGACACCCGCGGCGAGGCGATCGACCGGCTGGTCGAGGCGATCGACGAGGAGGTGCGCGTCCACCCCGTCCGGACCAATGCCGGCTTCCTGCGCCGGGCGCTGGATTCGGCCGGTTTCCGCGCCGGCGAGGTCACCACCCATTTCATCGACGCCCATCTCGACGCGCTCGCGCCGAAGGCCGTCAGCCCGCTGCAATACGCGCTCGCCGCCTTCGCCCGGCTCGACGGCGGGCCGCTGGCCCCGCCCGCGAACGATCCCTGGGCGGGCCGCACCGGCTTCCGCGTCAACGCCCCGGCCCATCTCGCCGCCGCCTTCGACGACGAGGGTGCGCGCGTCGAGGTGCGCCTGATCCCGGACGGCACCGGCTTCATCGCCGAGATCGGCGAGGAGAGCGTGCGCCTCGACCAGGTCCGCGTCAGCGGGGTGCGCGAGTTCGGCTATGTCGCCGCGCTGGTGGACTCCGAGGAGGTCGTCGCCGAGGCCGAGGCGCTGGAGGAGGGGCTGCTGGTGTCCCTGCGCGGGGAGACCGTCCTGTTCCGGCCCTTCAACGCCGAGGCCGCCGCCGAAGGCCTCGATGCCGGCGCGGCGGTCAAGGCGCCGATGCCCGGCAAGGTGCTCTCGGTGCGCGTGGAGCCCGGCCAGACGGTGAAGAAGGGCGAGACGCTGTGCGTGCTGGAAGCCATGAAGATGGAGCAGTCCCTCGCCGCGCCGCGCGACGGCGTCGTCGACTCCGTCCGGGTTTCGGCCGGCGACCAGGTCGGGGCCGGGGACGTGCTCGTCGCGCTCGCCGAGGAGGGTGAGGCGGCGGCCTGACCTTGCGGCACGCGCCTTGCTCCGTCGCAGCCGAACGCCCCCTCCGGCGTCCCGCTTTGTGACGGAGCTGACCATGGTCCAACCGGTCCTGATTGATTGGAGTGACGAGAAGCGCGCCGAATTCCGCAACGGTGTCGTCAGGGCGCGCCACCGCCTGCACCAGGCGAGCGAGTTCAGCGATTTCGCCCTGGCAGAGCTGATCGAGCGCCATCCGCGCGAGCTCACCGACATCTGCACGATGGGCACCGACGCCACCGACCGCGACAGCTGGAAGGCGGGCGAGCGCGGGCACCTGTCCGGCATGCAGCTGCTGGAGGCCGTGCGCGAGGGCCGGCTGTGGATCCAGCTGCGCGAGGTGATGAACCGCGACGAGGTCTACAAGCCGATCTTCGGCGCGCTGTTCGACCAGCTGAAGAAGCTCAATCCGGGCTACGCCCCGATGCGGGCCTATGGCAGCCTCATCATCTCCTCGCCGAGCGCGCAGGCCTTCTATCATTCCGACGTGTCGGAGACGATCTTCCTGCACGTGCGCGGCAGGAAGCGCTTCCGCGTCTATCCCCCGCACGCACCCTGGCTGAGCGATCAGTCGATGGAAGCGATCCTTCACAAGGACCAGACCGAGGACATCCCGTTCGACCCGCGCTGGGACGAGGACGCGGCGAGCTTCGACCTCGCGCCGGGCGATTTCCTGACCTGGCCGCTGCACGCCCCGCACCGGGTGGAGAATCTGGAAGATCTCAACGTCTCCATGACGTGCGAGGTGGTCACGCGGGAATCGATGATGAAGAACGCGGTGCTGCACGCCAACGGCGCGCTGCGCCGGATGGGCTTCGCCCCGGTCTCCACGCGCACCGACGGGCTGCAGGCCTATGCCAAGCTCGCCCTGTCGAAGGCCTGGAAGTTCGGCGTGAAGCTCTTCGGCCGGCCGCGCGCCAATCCCAAGAGCGAGATCCTGTTCGACGTCGATCTCGCCGCCGAGACGCGCTACCGCGAGCGGGCGCACGCCTGATCCTGCATCCCCGTTTTGATTCGGGCCATGACTCGTCCTAATTCAGGCGGGTCATGGCCCTTCATCTTCTCAAGCTCTGCGTCGGCGCCGATTCCATCGAGGACCTCGAGCGCTGGCGCGACCGGACCGCGCCGGGCGGGCGGCCCATGGCCCATGTCACGCGCATGTTCCCCAAGCGCAAGGCCGAGATCCTGGAGGGGGGCTCGCTCTACTGGGTCATCAAGCGGGTGATCCAGGTGCGCCAGACCATCCTGGACCTCGAGGAGTTCACCGACGCCGAGGGCGTCAGGCGCTGCCGCATCGTGCTCGATCCCGAGCTCGTGCGCACCAGCCCCGCCCCCAGGCGTCCCTTCCAGGGCTGGCGCTATCTCAAGCCGGAAGAGGCTCCCGCCGATCTCTCCGCCGCCACGGGCGGGCACGAGCTGCCCGACGATCTGCGCCGCAAGCTCATCGAGCTCGGCGTCTGGTAGGGTTTCGCCCCTTCCCATTAGTTACAAATGTAACTAAATTGCCTTCGACGCATCGCCCGGAGGAGACCGCCCATGGCCCGCAAATGGATCTACGCCTCGCGCAGCGAGGGCAACGCCTCGCGCCAGGCCCATGCCGACATGCCGCAGGGCACATACGAGCGCGAGATGAGCAAGGAGGGTTTCTTCGGCCCGGCCGCCTTCCTGCACCACAAGAACCCGCCCACGGGGTGGACCAGGTTCGAGGGCCCGCTGAAGCCGCGCGCCTTCGACCTCAACCGCCTCAACATCGCGGAAGCGAGCCCGTGGTCGGCCGCCAGGGTGCTCGGCAATGCGGCCTGCGACATCCGCTTCTGGAAGCTCGATCGCGCGATGGACTCGCTCGCCCGCAACGGCGACGGCGACCAGCTGCTCTTCATCCACCGGGGCGAGGGCGATCTGTTCTGCGATTTCGGCCACCTGGAATACGAGGCCGGCGACTACATCATCCTGCCGCGCGGCACGATGTGGCGCCTCGCGCCATCAGGCGAAACCGCCGTCCTCATGATCGAGGCGACCAACACCCACTACACCCTGCCCGACAGGGGCCTGGTCGGTCCGCACGCCATTTTCGACCCGGCGATGCTCGACGTGCCGGCGATGGACGAGGCCTTCCGCGACCAGCAGGGCGAGAGCCGCGAGTGGACCGTCGAGGTGAAGAAGCGCGGCGAGGTGAGCACCATCACCTATCCCTACAACCCGCTCGACGCGGTGGGCTGGCACGGCGAGCTGCACCCGGTGCGCCTCAACGTGCGCCACATCCGCCCGCTGATGAGCCACCGCTATCACCTGCCGCCGAGCGCGCACACCACCTTCCTGTCGGACCGCTTCGTGGTGTGCACCTTCGCCCCGCGCCCGTTCGAGACCGATCCCGGCGCGCTCAAGGTGCCGTTCTTCCACAACAACGACGATTACGACGAGGTGCTGTTCTATCACGCCGGCGACTTCTTCAGCCGCGACAACATCGATGCCGGCATGATGACCTTCCACCCCTCCGGCTTCACCCACGGGCCCCACCCCAAGGCCCTGAAGAACATGCTGAAGCAGACCAAGCCCGCCACCGACGAATACGCCGTCATGATCGACACCCGCGACCCGCTCGACATCGGCGAGGGCGCGGCGAGCGTGGAGAATGTCGAGTACGTGAACTCGTGGCGGGAGCGCGGGTAGGAATTTCCTCAAACGCTGTCATCCCACGGCGATGCGCAGCATCGACCGGGGGACCCATGCCGTAACATTGACCCCGTGCCACTCGTTACCGGAGAGACATGGGTGGCCCGGTCAAGCCGGGCCATGACAGGTGGGGGAAGGCGCCAAGGAGTTGCCTCGGCCGCCCCCGTCCGCTACCTCGCGGGGCAGCAAGCAAACCTTTTTCCAGAGACCTTCCATGTCCGACACCGCCAAGGGCGCCGAGTGGGCGCGCCGGCGCACCTTCGCCATCATCTCCCACCCGGACGCGGGCAAGACCACGCTGACCGAGAACATCCTGCTCGCCGCCGGGGCGATCCGGCTGGCCGGCCAGGTGCGCGCGCGCGGGCAGAACCGGCGCACCCAGTCGGACTGGATGAAGATCGAGCGCGAGCGCGGCATCTCGGTGTCGGCCTCGGTGATGACGTTCGAGTACGGGGGGCTTCTGTTCAACCTGCTCGACACGCCGGGCCACGAGGACTTTTCCGAGGACACCTACCGCACGCTGACCGCGGCGGATTCCGCCATCATGGTGCTCGACGCGGCCAAGGGCGTGGAGCCGCGCACCCTGAAGCTCGTCGAGGTCTGCCGGCTGCGCGACATTCCCATCCTCACCTTCATCAACAAGATGGACCGCGAGGCGATGGACCCGTCCGAGCTGATCGACGACATCCAGGACAAGCTCGCGCTCGACGCCGCGCCGATGCAGTGGCCGTCCGGCTCGGGCAACCGATTCAAGGGCGTCGCGGACCTGAAGACCGGGCAGTTCATCAGGTATGAGCGCCCCGGCGAGGACGACGACCCGGAGAAGGCGTCCGAGCGCCTGGCGCTGTCGAACGAGGCGCTGGCCTCGATCATGGGCGCGGAGGAGGCCGAGGAGCTCACCGAGGGCGTGGAACTCGCGCGCGAGGTCTGCGTCGATTTCAACGCGCAGAGCTATCGCGAGGGCCATCTGACCCCGGTCTATTTCGGCTCGGCCCTGCGCCAGTTCGGGGTGCGGGAACTCTTGGACGCGCTCGTCGAGATCGCGCCGGGTCCCGAGGCCCAGCCCGCGATCGGCGGGCCGAAGGCGGAGCTCGAACCCTCCGACAAGGAGGTCGCCGGCTTCGTGTTCAAGATCCAGGCGAACATGGACCCCAATCACCGCGACCGCGTCGCCTTCATGCGCCTGTGCTCGGGCACGTTCAGGCGCGGCATGAAGCTGAAGACCGATGCGGGCAAGACGATGACGGTGAGCAACCCGATCCTGTTCTTCGCCCAGGACCGGGAGATCGCCGACACCGCCTATGCCGGCGACGTCATCGGCATCCCGAACCACGGCGTCCTCAGGGTCGGCGACACGCTCTCGGAAAGCGGCAAGTGGCAGGTCGCCGGCATCCCGAACTTCGCGCCCGAGCTGCTGCGCCGCGCGCGCCTGAAGGACCCGCTGAAGGCCAAGCACCTGAAGAAGGCGCTCGAAAGCCTCGCCGAGGAAGGCGTGACCCAGCTCTTCCGCATGCAGGTCGGGGGCGATTTCCTCGTCGGCGCGGTCGGGGCGCTGCAGATCGACGTCATGGCCGAGCGCGTGGCGGCCGAGTACGGCATCGAGGTCACCTTCGAGCCGGCCCCCTACGACACCGCGCGCTGGATCGCCGGGCCCCGCGACAAGCTGGAGGCCTTCGTCGACCGGCACAAGTCCGCGATCGCCGAAGACATAGACGGGGCGCTGGTCTTCATGGCCAAATCGGCCTGGGAGGTGAATTATTCCCAGGAGAAATTCCCCGACATCACATTCCTCAAGGCCAAGGAGCGCAGGGCATGACGCAGGGGCCGGGCCCGATCGAGCAGGTTCTTTCCGCCGCACGCGATCTCTGGAGCGAGGTCGAGATCGTCTGGGACACCAGCTTCTTCGGCCTGAATGTCGGCGACGGGCTCGTCGCGGTCTTCGTCCTGCTGATCGCCTTCGCCGTGCGCGGCCTGTTCTCCCGCCTGCTGAAGGTCGTGCTCAGGCGCGAGACGGAAAAGACCGAGACCCTGGTCGACGACAAGGTGCTCGACGCGATCTCCGACCCCCTCAAGCTCGTGCCGATCATCGTCGGCGTCTATGTCGCCGTCCTCGTGCTGGGCCTGGAAGGTCCCCAGGGCGAGGGCTTCGGCATGGAGATCGTGCAGTCCCTCATCGCCATCGCGATCTTCTGGGCGCTGCACAACGCGGTCATGCCGGTGAGCTACCTGCTGACGGGCCTGAGGACGCTGCTGACCCCCGTCCTCGTGGACTGGCTCGCCAAGGCGCTGCGCATCCTCTTCGTCATCGTCGGCATCGGCGCGGTGCTGGAGATCTGGGGCATTCCCGTCGCCCCCATCGTCGCCGGCCTGGGGCTGCTCGGCGTCGCGGTGGGGCTCGGCGCGCAGGACCTGTTCCGCAATCTCATCGCCGGGCTCCTGATCCTCACCGAGAAGCGCTTCGTGCCGGGCGAGTGGATCCATGTCGAGGGCGTGGTGGAGGGCACGGTGGAGCGGATCAACTTCCGCTCGACCCTGGTGCGCCGCTTCGACAAGAGCCCGGTCTATGTCCCGAACTCCTTTCTCGCCGACAACGCGGTGACCAACTTCACCCGCATGACGCACAGGCGCATCAAGTGGTCGATTGGCGTCGAGTACAAGACGACGACCGGTCAGTTGAAGTACATTCGCGACCATGTCCTGGACTACATCCTGACCCATGACGGCTTCGCCAAGCCGCCCGAGGTGGCGACCTTCATGCGCGTGGACAGCTTCGGGGCGAGCTCGATCGACTTCCTGCTCTACTGCTTCACCAAGACCACGAACTGGGGCGAGTGGCTGGCGCTGAAGGAAGAACTGGCCTTTGCCGTCAAGCGCATCGTCGAGGACGAGGCCGGCACCGCCTTCGCCTTCCCCTCCACCACCGTCTACATGGACGAGGGCACCGAGATCTTCGTGCCGCCCCGGGTGCGCAAGTACACCGGCCGCGGCGAAGCCCTGCCCGACCTTTCCGAACGCGACGCGCGCGGGGAGGGCAGTGACGAGACCGAGGACTGAGGCGTCCCGCTCCGCCTCGTTCCTGGGGCGCGCCGTGACTTCGGGCGTTCCTCTGTGGCAGGCTTCATCCGAGGCAACATACGGGAGACCCCCATGCGCGTCCTGCTCGCAACGTCCACCGCGACGCTCCTCGCCGCGCCGGCCCTGACGCAGGACTTCTCCACCGAGGCCGGACCGGAATCGATCCTGATCGAGGAATGGATCGTGCCCTACGAGACCAGTCGCCCGCGTGACCCCTACACGGTCGACGGGGAGACGGTCTGGTTCGTCGGCCAGGTCACCGACTACATCGCACGCTTCGACGTGTCCGAAGGCACGTTCGAGAAGATCGACCTTCAGGAGGGCGACGGCCCGCACAATCTCATCGTCGAGCCGGACGGAGGCGCGATCTGGTATGCGGGCAACCGCGCCGCCCATATCGGGCGCTACGACGTGGATACGGACGAGTTCGAACGCATCATGATGCCGGACGGCCACCCGGACGATCCGCACACACAGGTCTTCGATGCGAATGGCGATATCTGGTTCACCGGTCAGCGCGCCAATACGGTCAGCAAGCTCGACGTCTCCGGGCGGACGGTGACCACGCTCGAGGTTCCCACGCCCGACGCCCGCCCCTACGGCCTACGGATCGCGCCGGGCGGGACGGTGTGGGTCGCGCTTCTCGGTACGAACAAGCTCGCAAGCATCGACCCGGACACGATGACGCTGACCGAGCATGTCCTGCCGCGCGCCGAGAGCCGGCCGCGACGTCTCGCCATCACCTCGGACGGGCGCGTCTGGTATTCCGACTATGACGGCTCGCGCCTGGGCGTGCTCGATCCGGCAAGCGGGGAGGTGGAGGACTGGCTGACCCCGAGCGGAGAGGGCTCGCGGCCCTATGCGCTCGCCCGCGACAGCGCCGACCGGCTTTGGATCGTGGAGACCGGGGCACAGCCCAATCTCTTCTGCGGCTTCGATCCGCAGAACGAAACCTTCTTCTCCTCCACCCAGGTGCCCTCCGGCGGGGGTACCGTGCGCCACATGCAGTATTACGCGCCCGACGGCGTGATCTGGTTCGGCGCCGACACCAATACGATCGGCCGCGCGATCGTCGAGCCCGGACGCTAGAGTCCGTCGGACTTCAGCCTAGGCGGAGGCCGGAGCGGCGCTGCCGAGAATACCCGCAACTGCCAGGCTGCGCATAGAGTGTCGGCCCCCACAAGCCCGGCAGCGCGTGCTGCCCTGTCCGCCCCGGCCCGGGATAATCCTGCGCGCACGCGCCGTCATGCGGATTCAATGGGGGACGCCCCTGGGCCGGCGCGAGACGGCTCGCTAGGCCGCCACGTCCTTCCTCATGCGCCAGAAGCGCAGGGCGCGCCCGGCATCGTCGAGGGAAAGGCTCTCGTAGAGCTCGCCGAGGGCGCGGGCATCGGCCAGAGCGTCGGCCGCCGCTCCGTCGCGCAGCACGGCGATCGTCACGAAGAGCGCCTTGTCGATTCCCGCGGCCTTGCAGATCAGGGCGAGCCCGTCGACGCTGGGGTGCTCGAGCGCGCGCTTGGCGGCGGTGTAGTCGACGCCGGCCATCTCCGCGAAACCGACGCAGAAATGCACCCGCTTCTTCTCGCGAAGCAGGCGTGCGAGCAGCGAGCCGTCGAGTTCCTTGCGGACCTTGCGCTTGGCGATGAAGTCCTTCGCCTCGCTGATCTCCTTGTCCTCGCGCAGCCGGGCCTGAAGGCGCTGGTGCGAGGCGGCGAGGGCGGCCTCCACCACGCCCGGCTCCATCTTGTCGAAGCGGGACATGATCTTGTCGCGCAGCGTGTTTTCGACGACGAGCATCAGGTCGTTCAGCAGATCGGGCGGGGTGTCCTTGCGCTCCACCAGAGGCGCCTGCAGCGTCTTGCTGGTCTCGGCGCGTCTGGTCACCGTCTCGTAGGTCTCGCGCGAGAGCTTCGCGCCCTCATTGCGCACAAGCTGGGCCACGGTGCGATCATCGCCGCGTTCGACGATGGCATGGGAGACGCGCTCGCTGACCTCGGGCCGGGCGGTGATGGCGCGCATATGAGCCTGGCCGGTCTCGTGCACGATCCGGACGAGATCCTCTTCCGAAAGGGCATTGGAGCGTTCCAGGATCGGCGCGGCGACCGCGATGGCGTCGCGCGCCAGCTGCAGGACGAGGCCCCTGGGCGCGATGTCCGCATCGGCGAAGCGCTCGGCCAGTTCGACGCGCGCTTCCTCCACGGTTTGCGAGGCGATGGAGGAGAGGATCTCGTCGAACTGGCGCTGCAGGACGCTGTTCTTTGCGGGGGGTGCGTCGAAGAACAGGTCGGTCACCTCGCGCAGCAGGGCGCGCCGCCGGTCGGAGGATTTCTCCCGCGCCAGCTCACTCAGCCTGTCGAGCTTTGAAATGACCGCCATCGCCTGCCCCGGAAGGAGAATCGCACCGACACCAGTCAACTTGCCCGGTGCGGGTAAAGAAAGCGTGGCGAGGCAGGGTTAATGAGGCGAGATCGGGTCGCCGGACCGGGGCCGGTCCCCTTCTCCCTCGACCGCTTCCAGCGCGCGGACCTCGTCGGGGTCGGGGGCGCGTTCGCCGGCGGCCTCGATGCGGGCGGCAAGGGCGGGGGAAAGGCCGGTCACGGCGCCTGGCGCCGGGACGGGGGTGCGCGCAGCCGACAGGATGTCGCAGCGCGCCGACCGGCCGGAAAAACCCGCCCGCCAGGTCCAGGCCTCGCAGCGCCGATCGAGCCCGCACGCGGCCGCGCAGGCCTGCCAGCTTTCACCGGGAAGGCCGTCGAGGCGGGCGATCACCGCGCCCCGGCGTTCATGGGCCTCGAGCACCGCGCCTTCGGGCACGGGCTGGACGAGAAGGAGGGCGAGAAGTTTCAGCATCGCGCCATGATGGCGCCGAATCCTTGCCGGAGCCTTTCAACGGTGGGAAGGGCAGGGCGGTGATTGCGCGCGCGGTCCCCGCTCGCTACCTCACCCCCGATCCAGACGGAGGGAGCGCACATGAGCGCCGAGAGCACGACCGCAACCCATGACGGCCCGACCGCCTTGCTGCGCCGGCTCGTGGAGTCCGCGCAGTTTCGCTACACGATCGTCGCACTGATCCTGGTCAACGCACTGATCCTCGGCGCGATGACCTACGACCTGCCGCGCACGGTCGAGCGAGGCCTGTGGCTCGTCGACCAGATCATCATATGGATGTTCGTCGCCGAGCTGGTGCTGAAATTCGCCGCCTGGCGGCTCGGCTTCTTCAAGTCGGGCTGGAACTGGTTCGACATGGTCGTGGTCGGCATCTCCCTCATCCCGGCGGCAGGCGCGTTCTCCGTGCTGCGGGCGCTGCGCGTGCTGCGCCTGTTCCGCCTGTTCTCGGTGATGCCGCAGATGAGGAAGGTGATCGAGGCACTCGCCAGGGCCATTCCCGGCATGGGCGCGATCCTGATGGTGCTCGGCCTGATCTTTTACGTCTCCGCCGTCATGGGGGCGAAGCTCTTCTCCGGCACCCATCCGGAATTCTTTGCCGATCTCGGCGCCAGCGCCTTCACCCTGTTCCAGGTGATGACGCTGGAGAGCTGGTCGATGGGCGTTGCCCGGCCGGTGATCGAGGTGCACCCCTATGCGTGGGTCTTCTTCATCCTGTTCATCGTCACGACGAGCTTTGCGGTGCTCAACATGTTCATCGCCGTGATCGTGGACTCCCTGCAGTCGAAGCATTTCGACGCCGAGGCCGAGCGCCTGGAGGCCGCCCACGACGAGCGCGAGCAGTTGCTGGAAGAGGTGAGCGCCCTACGCCGCGACATCGCGGAGCTGCGCGCCTCGCTCGGGGGCAGTCAGCCTTCGGTATCTTCGAGTGCCGCTTCGAAGCGCGCCGACAGCTCGGAATAGAAGGCCGCCAGGCCTTCCTCCCGCTCGCTGCGCCGACGCGGCTCCGGCGCGGCGAGCGGCTGCGGCGCGAGGTCCCGATGGGCCGCCGTCATGAAATCGTTCCATATCATCGCTGGAAGCCCGCCGCCGGTGACGTTCGCCATCGCCGTGTCGTCGTCATTGCCGACCCAGACCCCGGCGGCGAGGTGCGCGGTGTAGCCGATGAACCAGGCGTCGCGGCTGTTCTGGCTGGTGCCGGTCTTGCCGGCGGCGCGGTGGCGGGCGAGCTGTGCGCGCTGGCCGGTCCCGTCGCGCACCACGGCCTGCAGCATGGTCGACATCGCCCGGGCGTGTTCGCGCAGCAGGGCCGGGGCCCGCTCGCGCGGTTCGCGCCTGTAGAGCACCGTGCCGCGCGTGGTGCGGATCTCGCTGACGAGGAAGGGCTCGCGCGCCCGTCCGTCATTGGCGAAGACGAGATAGGCGGTCGTCAGCTCCTGCAGCGTGACCTCCTCCGCGCCCAGCGCGATCGAGGGGTGGGCGGCGAGGTCGCGGTCGATGCCGAGCCGGCGCGCCATCTCGACGATCGTCTGCGCGCCGAGCGCCTGGCCGAGCTGGGCGGCGACGGTGTTGATCGAGCGCTTCAGCGCGTCTTCCAGCGTGATCCGCCCGCGATAGCCGCCACCGAAATTCTCCGGCGTCCAGCCCTCGATGTCGACCGGTTCGTCCTCGAAGGTGGAGGCCGGGTCGTATCCCGCCTCGAGGGCGGCGGCGAAGACGACGGGCTTGAACGCCGAGCCGGGCTGACGCAGGGCCTGCGTCGCGCGGTTGAACTGGCTGTCGAGATAGTCGGTGCCCCCGACCATCGCACGTACGGCCCCGTCGAGGTCCATCGCGATCAGCGCGGCCTGACCGGCATCGAGCTGCGCCCCCGCGCCTTCGAGGCCCGAGGTGACGGCGGCATGGGCGGCGCGCTGGAGATCGGCGTCGATCGTGGTGACGACCACGAGGTCCGGGGCGGTGGCATCCGGGCCGAGCAGGCTCTCGGCCTCGGCGATCGCCGCGTCGTAGACATGGCCGAACACCGCCGGATCGGCGACGATCTCGGCGCCCTCGATGGGGACCGCCGGTGTCGCGACGGCGGAGAGATAGGTGAGGCTGTCGATATAGCCTTCGTCGAGCATGGCCTGGAGCACGTCCTGGGCGCGGGCCTGGGCCTCCTCGAGATTGACCGTCGGAGCGAGCCGGCTCGGCGCCTTGGGAAGCGCGGCCAGAAGGGCCGCTTCCTGCAGGGTGAGTTCGGTCGCCGGCTTGCCGAAATAGCGCCGGCTGGCCGCCTCGATGCCGTAGGCCTGTTCGCCGAGATAGACGCGGTTGAGATAGAGCTCGAGGATCTCGTCCTTGGCCAGGCGCTGCTCCAGCGCTCGGGCGAGGCGCATCTCCTGCACCTTGCGGCGGATGGTGCGCTCCGGGCTCAGCACCAGGTTCTTGATCAGCTGCATGGTCAGTGTCGAGCCGCCCTGCTCGATCTCGCCGGCACGCAGATTGACCAGCATGGCCCGCATGATGGCCCGCCAGTCGATGCCCTCATGAGCGTAGAAGCGCGCATCCTCGATGGCGACGAAGGCCTGCGGCACGTAAGGGGGCAGCTCGTCCAGGGTCACGGCCTCGGCGTAGAGCGGTCCGCGCACGGTCAGGGTTCGCCCCTGAGCGTCGAGGATCGTCACCGCCGGCTCGCGGCGCACCTCCCACAAGGCCGACCCGCTCTCGGGCAATTCGGGCAGGTCGTGATAGGCCCAGCGCCAGAACAGGGCGAAGGCGAACAGGCCGGCGACCATGAGCGCGAGCACTGCGCCCAGCGCGATCTGGGGCAGGCGGCGCCTGAGGCGGCGCGCGAAATGCTCGCGTATGTCGGCGCGGTAGGTGATTGGAACTCCCCCGGATGGTGCCGTCTGCGTCCGGCTCTCTGAGAACCAAGCGAAGGCGGCTAAAATCGGGCCATGGCTGCTGACAAGCCCTTTTACGAAACCAAGAGCCTCGCGCAAATGAGCGCGCACGAGTGGGAGTCTCTGTGCGACGGCTGCGGCAAGTGCTGCGTCCTGCTGCTGCAGGATCCCGAGGAGGAGGGCGGCACGGTGTGGCGCACCGATGTCGGCTGCCGGCTGCTCGACCTCACGACCGTGCGCTGCAGCGACTATCGCAACCGCCATGCCCGCGTTCCCGGCTGCGTGAAGCTGTCCCCGGACAATGTCGGCACGCTGGACTGGATGCCGAAGACCTGCGCCTACCGCCTGATCCACGAGGGCAAGCCGCTTCCCGACTGGCATCCGCTCAAGACCGGCGATCCGGACTCCACCCGCAAGGCGGGCATGAGCGTGCACGGCCGGCTGGTCAGCGAACGCGATCTCGACGAGCAGGAGATCGAGGACCGGATCGTGGGGGAGAATCGCTGAGCGCCTCCGCCACCGCGGCAGGGTCGCGCGATCACTTTTCCCTTCCCTTTTTGCATCCGGGCGCACACGCTCGGGCATCCGGACCGGAGTGCGCCATGGGTGCAGCCTGCCGCCATGAGGGGAAAAGACATGAGATCGCTCGCACCCGCCGCAATTCTGCTCACGGCAGGGATGGCCGCCGCACAGGACGAGCCCGGCGAGAACGCCGCGCTTCGCGCGCTTCTCGACGGCCATGTTCACGAGCTGACGGTCGGCGAGTCCGGCCTGTCCGGCCCGGGCGGTACGCTGCTGATGGAGGGAGCCCGCCGCGCGCAATTCGTCGCGATCGGCGAACAGCACGGCACCGCCGATATCGGCGAGTTCGCCCATGCCTGGTTTCTGGCGCTCGACCCGGAAGGCTTCGATCATATGGCGATCGAGGTCGGTCCCCATTCGACACGCGCGGCCGAGCGCCTGCTCGCCGGCCCCGAGGGGGCGTTCGAAGCCGATGCTGCCGCACGCGCCGGCGGCCTCGCCTACCCGTTCCTGTTCTTCCAGAACGAGGCCGATCTCGCGCGCGACGTCGTGTCATTGCACGAGGGCGAGGGACCGGCACTGTGGGGGCTGGACCAGGAATTCATCGCTTCGGGCTCCATCCTGCTCGACCAGCTGCGCCCGCTCGCCCGCACAGAGGCACAGCGCAACGTGCTCGCATCGATCGAGGCGGCGCTCGCCGAGCAGCCTTTCCTGGTCGGCAGCGCGCCGGACTCCCAGTGGGCCGGATGGGCCGAGGCATGGGGCGAAGGCGAGGGCGCGGACATCCTTGCCGACGTGCTGTACTCCAACCGCATCTACGCGCCCTTCACTGGCCGCGGCGGCAGCGTCTGGTTCGCGAACCAGACGCGCGAGAACGGCATGAAACGGCTGTTCGCGGAGCATTTTGCCGCCGCCGAAGCCGCGAACGGGACGCCGCCGCGCGTTTTCCTGAAGCTCGGCGCGAACCATCTGGCCCGATGGAATCCCTCTACCCAGATATCGTCGACCGCCAATTTCCTGGCCGAGTGGGGCCTTCCGCGGGGATTCACGCTCTACAACGTGATGGCGGACTGCGCGAGCGGCCAGATGGTCGATGTCCAGGCCGGCGGGGCGATACCGTGCCCGTCCTATTTCGGAAGCACGCAGGGGGTACTCTCCGGGCTGGTCGGCGACCGCCCGGTCGTGGTCGATCTCCAGGCGATCCGCCCCGCCGTTCTGGCGATGAGCGATGCCGACGAGGACTTCGTGGCCCTGGTGCGCAATTTCGATGCCTATGTCGCGTTTCCGAACACGCGCCCGGCAGCGATGATCAATGGCGGTTAGACCCGTCGCCGCGCGCGGCGGTCCGCCCTACGGCCGGAACACCTCCACCGACGCGGTCGTCTCGCTGCCGCCGGCCTGCGCCGCGCCGCCGATGGTGTAGATCGCATCGCCGAGCGTGAGGGCGCCGAGGCCGTGGCGCGGGGTGGGCATGCGGGTGGCTTCGCGCCAGCGGTCCTCGGCCCCGTCATAGGCCCAGACCTGGGAATAGACCCCGCCGCCCGCGGCGTCGAACCATTCTCCGCCAAAGACGTACACCGTGCCGCCGAGCGCCGCGGCGGCGAGCCCGCCCGCCCCGCGCGGTCCCGCTTCCGGTGCGGGCAGGGGGCGAGGGTCTCCCAGCGGTTGGCGGCGAAGTCGTAGACTTCGTGCACCGGCGTGTTGCCGCCGGAAACCGTACGCCCGCCGATCACGTGCCAGCGCCCGTCCACCGCCGCGCCGGCGGCGGAATTGCGCGCCGTCGGGGCAGGAGGCAACGTCACCCAGGCATCGCTGCCGGGGCTGAGCGCGAGATGGGCGTTGATGTCGGAATGGTGCGGCCATTCGGTGTTCTGAAAGCCGGAAGGGCGTCGCCCGGTGACGAGATGGATCGTGCCCTCGTGATTGATCGCGACCGTTTCGGCGAGCGGCTGGGGCATTTGCGGGCCGAAGCGCCAGCCGCCGGTTTGCGGATCGAGGAGATGAACCACCTCGCTCATCGACCAGCGCCCGCCCTCGCGCGCGGTGAAGCCGCCGATGGCGAACAGCTTGCCCTCGCGTTCGAGGCCATAGGGGTGGTGAATCGGCAGGGGCAGGCGCGGCTCCTCGCGCCACGAGGCCTCTCCCGGCGCCCAGGAGAAGACCCGGTCGGAGATGTTGAGCTGCTCCGGCGCCATGTCCGGCGACAGCCCGCCGGTCACGTAGATCCGCCCGCCCATCACGGCCGGATAGATTTCCTGCACCCGGATCGGAAGGTCCGGCGCGCGGCTCCAGCCGGCGGGAGACGGGGCCTGGCCCGCACGCGCCGCGGACGGCAGCAGGGACGCGGCGGCGAGCGCCAGCGTGGCGAGTGAGAAATCGCGGCGTGTCGATCCGGTCATGGGGACCCTCCGGTCATGAAACGGGCCCGGCCATGATGGACCGGGCCCCTTCGTGATTTCCAGTGACAAGACGGTAAGCGTCCTACTGCCCCGGCTCGATCACGGCGCACAGGATGCGCGCACCCGCCCCGCCGATCGGCTGGGAACGCTGGTCGTCCGCATTGGTGTGCACGATGAGCGCCGACCCGTCCGCGTCCAGCAAAGCGGGCGCATTCGTCTGGCCGTCGATGCTGACGTGGGTCGTGTAGACTTCCGCGCGCAGCACGCCGCCCTCATGGACCCAGAGATTGGGCATGTCGGCATTGTCCGGACCGTTCGGGTTCAGGAGGCCGTGTTCGTTGCCGAGCGTGTTGATGTGGCTGCCCGCCGAGGTGAAGTCCGACGCCGAGCAGTCGCCGGTTTCGTGCAGGTGCGCGCCGTGCCAGCTGTTCCAGGCAGCTTCAGCCAGCCCGTCGGCCTCGATACGCAGGAGCACGCCTTGCGGGCCTTGCGTCAGCGTCAGCGTGCCGACCTCGTTCATCTCGTTGTCGAGGATCGTGCCGATGGCCGATCCGGCACGCGGTTCGCTCATTTCGCCTTCGGCCGGCGTGCCGGCGATCTCGTCGGCCTCCTCCAGGGCCTCGACAGTCTCCTCCGTGCGCTCCTGGGCGATGTCACCGCCGGGCGCGGCGCCCTGTTCCTCGGCCTCCGGCGCCTGGCCGCAGGCGCTCGCGCCCAGAAGGGTGATCGCGGTGAAGGCGGAAAGCGTGAACCTCGTCATGGCGCGTCTCCTCGTGGAATCGGATCGGGTCTCGTGGGCGAAACGTAGCACGCGGGCATGCGGTTGCGAGGGGTACGGGCCAACCCCTTGTTCTCCCCGTTACCGCACCCGCCGTTTGCCGCATGGCGCCGGGCTTGGTAGACCGTTTGCGTCAAATTCCTGTCGCGATTCCGACCGGCCGGGCGAGCGCCCCGGGACCGCTTCGGGAGCCGCGGCGTTTCACGCCTTGAACAGATACTTCTGAGGATATCCGGCTTGAGCGATACCCCGCCCGAAGATCCGGCTCTGGACAGTCCCGAGCCCATGCGCCCGGAAGGGCCCTCGGTCACCATCGAGGAGGAGATGCGCCGCTCCTATCTCGATTACGCGATGAGCGTGATCGTGAGCCGCGCCATCCCCGATGCGCGCGACGGGCTTAAGCCCGTGCACCGGCGCATTCTCTGGTCGATGCACGAGCAGGGCTATACGAGCGACAAACCCTACCGCAAGTCGGCGCGCGTCGTCGGCGACGTGATCGGTAAATACCACCCGCACGGCGACCAGGCGGTCTACGATGCCCTGGCGCGCATGGCCCAGGACTTCTCCATGGGCCTGACCCTGCTCGACGGCCAGGGCAATTTCGGCTCGGTCGACGGCGATCCGCCGGCGGCCATGCGTTACACCGAAATCCGCATGGACAAGCCGGCCGAGGCGCTGCTGGCCGATATCGACAAGGAAACGGTCGATTTCCAGGACAACTACGACGCCTCGGAAAAGGAGCCGGTCGTCCTGCCGGCCAAGTTCCCGAACCTGCTGGTGAACGGAGCGGGCGGCATCGCCGTGGGCATGGCGACCAACATCCCGCCGCACAACCTCAACGAGGTTGTCGACGCGACGGTGGCCCTGCTCGACAATCCCGACATCACCGATGCCGAGCTCGTCGAGATCGTGCCCGCGCCGGACTTCCCGACCGGGGGCGAGATCATCGGCCGTTCCGGCGCCCGCAAGGGCCTGATGGAGGGGCGCGGCTCGGTCATCGTGCGCGGCAAGTGCACGGTGGAGGAGATCCGCAAGGATCGCATGGCGATCATCGTGCACGAGATCCCCTACCAGGTGAACAAGGCGTCGATGGTGGAGAAGATCGCCGACCTGGTGCGCGAGAAGCGCATCGAGGGCATCTCCGACCTGCGCGACGAATCCGACCGCTCGGGCATGCGCGTCGTGATCGAGCTGAGGAAGGATGCCAATGCCGACGTCATCCTGAACCAGCTCTATCGCTGGAGCCCGCTGCAGTCGTCCTTCGGCATGAACATGCTCGCCCTCATCGGCGGCAAGCCGCAGCAGGCGAGCCTGAAGACCTTCCTGCAGACCTTCATCGCCTTCAGGAAGGAAGTCACGGCAAGGCGCGCGAAGTTCGACCTGAAGAAGGCCCGCGATCGCGCCCATGTCCTGGTCGGCCTTGCCGTTGCGGTAGCCAATATCGACGAGATCATTCGCCTGATCCGCGCCGCTCCCGATCCCCAGGCCGCGCGCGAGCAGCTGCGTGAACGCCGCTGGCCGGCGGCCGACGTGGCCTCCCTGGTCGAGCTCGTCGCCGATCCGCGCAGCGTGATCCGCGACGGCGAGATCCGCCTGACCGAGGAACAGGCCAAGGCGATCCTGGACCTGCGGCTGAACCGGCTGACCGCGCTCGGGCGCGACGAGATCGGCGACGAGGCGAAAAAACTCGCCGAGCAGATCGCCGATCTCCTGGACATCCTGAAAAGCCCGCGCCGCATCGTCGAGATCATCCGCGGCGAACTTGCCGAGGCGAAGGAGCAATTCGGCGTGCCGCGCCGCAGCGCCATCGTCGAGGGCGATCTCGAGATGGAGGACGAGGACCTCATCCCGCGCGAGGACATGGTCGTCACGCTGACCCATGGCGGCTACGTCAAGCGCACGCCGCTGAGCCTCTACCGGGCCCAGCACCGCGGCGGGCGCGGCCGGGCCGGCATGGCGATGAAGGAGGAGGATTTCGTCGCGACGCTGTTCGTGGCCTCCACGCACGCGCCGCTCCTGTTCTTTACCTCCGACGGCATGGTCTACAAGACCAAGACCTGGCGCCTGCCCTCGGGCGCTCCGAATACCCGCGGCAAGTATCTCACGAACATCCTGCCCGCGATCGCGGAGGGTTCCTGGGTGACCTCGGTCATGGCCCTGCCCGAGGACGAGGAGGAGTGGGGCAATTACGACGTGATGTTCGCCACCACCGAGGGCACGGTGCGGCGCAACAAGCTGTCCGACTTCGTGCAGGTCAACCGCAACGGCAAGATCGCGATGAAGCTCGACGAGGGCTCGCGCATTCTCGACGTGCGACTGTGCAACGAGAACCAGGACGTGCTGCTGGTCTCGGCCAAGGGCAAGGCGATCCGCTTCGCCGTTTCCGACGTGCGGGTGTTCGCGGGGCGCTCGTCCACGGGCGTGCGCGGCATCAGGCTGAAGGATGGCGACCGCCTCATCTCCATGGCGATCCTGAACCATGTCGACGTGACGCCGGACGAGGCGCGTGCCTATCTGAAGCACGCCAACGCCATGCGCCGCGCGGCCAATGGTGAGGAGGACCTGCCCGAGCCTTCGAGCGAGGACCTGGAAGAGGGCGAGGACGTTGCCATCTCCGCGGAACGCATCGCCGAACTCGGCGCGGCTGAGGAATTCGTGCTCACCGTGGCCCAGGACGGACTCGGCAAGCGTTCCAGCGCCTATGACTACCGCGTCATCGGCCGGGGCGGGCAGGGCGTGGCGGCCCACGACATGAGCAAGGTCGACGAACTCGCGGCCTGCTTCCCCGTCGAAGACGGCGACACCGTCATGGCGGTCACCGACGGCGGCCAGCTCATCCGCTTCCCGGTCGAGACGGTGCGAATCGCAGGACGGGCCACGCGCGGCGTGCGCCTGATCCGGCTGGCCGAGGAGGAGAAGGTCGTCTCGGTCGTGCGTATCGCCGAGAGCGACGAGGATGACGACGGCGAGCCCGAAGTCATGCCGGAAGGCGATGGCGGAACCCCGCCCGAGGGCGGCGGGCTGTAGCGTTCATGGTCGACACCGCGACATTGCTGGGCTTTGCCGCCGCGTCCGCGGCGCTGATAGCGATGCCCGGTCCCAATGTCGCGGTGATCCTGGCGACTGGCGCGGCCCGAGGCCGGATGGCGGCGCTCACCGTGGTGCTCGGCATGACGCTGGCCCAGGGGCTGCAGATCGCCCTCGTGGTTTTCGGCCTCGCGGCGCTGGTCTCCGCCTTCGGCTGGACGCTGGCCATCATCAAGTGGGCGGGCATCGCCTATCTTGCCTTTCTCGGCCTGCGGGCCCTGACGGCACCGCCTCCCGATCGCGACGCGGTGCCGCTCTCCGCCCGCCGGCTGTTCGCGACCGGGGCGATCACCGCGCTCGCCAACCCGAAGACGCTCGCCTTCCATGCCGCCTTCCTGCCGCTCTTCGTCGATCCCGCCCGGCCGGCCGGGCCGCAACTGGCCCTTCTCGGTGCGATGTTCCTTGTGATCGCGATCGTGCTCGATTCGCTTTGGGCGTTGCTGGCGGGATCGGCGAAAGGCGTGCTAGACCGCTACGCGCTGCATCGCGCCGCGCAGAAGGCCTCGGGCGGCATGATGCTCGCCGCGGCCGCCTGGCTCGCCCTGCGCCGCGCGAACTGAAGGGGAGTGTCCATGAAGGACCGCATCGCGCTCTATCCGGGCACGTTCGATCCGCTGACCAACGGCCATCTCGACATCATCGGGCGGGCCGTGAAGCTGTTCGACAAGCTGATCATCGGCGTCGCGATCAACGAAGGGAAAGGCCCGCTCTTCACGCTGGAGGAGCGCGTCGACATGGCGCGCGAACTGGCCAACCAGGTCCGCCGCGATGCCGAGATCGAGGTGCGCCCCTTCGAGGGTCTCCTGATGCATTTCGCCGAGGAGGTCGGCGCCGAGGCGATCATCCGCGGCCTCAGGGCGGTCTCCGACTTCGAGTACGAGTTCCAGATGGTCGGCATGAACCAGCGCCTCAACGCCGAGATCGAGACCGTGTTCCTGATGGCCGATCCGCGCCATCAGGCCGTCGCCTCGCGCCTGGTCAAGGAAATCGCCAAGCTCGGCGGCAGTATCGACCCGTTCGTCCCGCCGCTGGTGCGGGACCGCCTGCTGGAGAAGTTCAAGAGATGATGCGTCCGCTTTCCCGCTCCCTGACCGCGCTCGCCGCGGTCCTCGCCCTGTCGGCAACGGCCTGCGCCGAGGAGGCCGGCGAAACCGAGACCGCGACCCTCGCGGACACAGAAGTCCAGGAACCGGCCCCCGGACCGGAGGCGGTCCCCGGCGCGGAAGCGATCGCCGCGGCGAGCCCGCAGGACTGGCGCAGGGTGGACCCGGACCGCCTGCTCGTCATCGCGACGGGGCGCGGACCGATCTATGTCGAACTCGCGCCGGAATTCGCGCCCGATCACGTCGAGCGGATGAAGACCCTCGCCGGCGAGGGCTATTATCGCATGAAGGTCTGGCACCGCGTGATCGACGACTTCATGGCCCAGGGCGGCGGCGCGCTCGACAATCCCAACGAGGCGCCCGACAAGCCGCCGCTCGAGGCCGAGTTCACCATCCAGCGGGGCGCGGACATGGAGATCACCGAGCTGCAGCAGCGCGTGATCAATCCCGACCGCGGCGCGACGCGCGCCATGGCGGGCTTCTGGAACGGCATTCCTGCCGGCACCCAGCCCATTGCACAGGCCGCCATCAGCCAGTCGGGCACCGTGGAAAGCTGGCTGCTGCATTGTCCCGGCGCGGCCGCGATGGCGCGCACCAACGACCCGAACTCCGCCCGCGGCCAGTTCTACATCGTCACCGGCGATGCAAGTCACCTGAACGCGCAGTATTCGGTGTGGGGGTATACCCGCGCCGGTATGGACATCGTGCAGGCCCTGCCGGTTGGCAGCCTGGCCGACGATCCCTATTTCGAGCCCGACTTCATCCGCTCGATGACGGTGGCTAGCGCGCTGCCCGAGGACGAGCGACTCACCATCGAGGTCATGGACACCTCGTCGGACGCCTTCGCCGCCTATCTCGACGCGGTCGCTGAAGCCCATGGCGGCGAGCTGCCCGATATCTGCGAGATCGAGATTCCGGTCCGCATCACCGAGCCCACGGAGTAAATCTTGGCCGATACCGAAAAGAAACTCGTTTTCACCCTGGAGGGCGGCGACGTCACCATCAGGCTGCGCCCCGATCTCGCGCCCAGGCACGTCGACCGGATCTGCGAACTCGCCGAGCAGGGCTTCTATGACGGGCTCACCTTCCACCGCGTGATCGACGGCTTCGTGGCCCAGGGCGGCTGCCCGAAGGGCACTGGCACGGGCGGCACGGGCAAGAAGATCCCGGCCGAATTCTCGAAGGAGAAACACGTGCGCGGCACGATGTCGATGGCCCGCACGATGGATCCGAACTCGGCCGATTGCCAGTTCTTCATCTGCCTGGACGCCGTGCCCTATCTCGACGAGCAGTATACCGTCTGGGGCGAGGTGGAGTCCGGCATGGAGCATGTCGACGCCCTGCCAAAGGGCGAACCGCCCCGCAAGCCCGGCAAGATCATCAAGGCCGAGGTGGTCGAGGCCTGATCCCGGCACGGAAAACCCCGACGGAGACGCCGGGGTTCCTGTTTGGGGCTCGGATCCTGCAGCTGCGATGTCCCCCCATGCTGGGGAGGACATCGGTGTCTCACCACTCCTCCGTCCAGGGCCGCAGATCCAGCTCGAACGTCCAGGCCGAGCGATGCTGGCGGGCGAGGTGGCGGTAGGCCTGCGCGATGGCGTCGGTATCGAGCAGCTCGTCCTCGTCCTCCTTGGTCTCCGCGTCGTCGATCCATTCGCGCGTCGCGGGCGTGGCGATGACGCCGTCGACCACGACATGGGCGACGTGGATGCCCTTCGGGCCCAGCTCGCGTGCGAGCGCCTGCGCGGTGGCTTTCAGGGCGAACTTGGCGCTGGCGAAGGCGGCGAAGCCGGACCCGCCGCGCGTGGAGGCCGTGGCGCCGGTATAGAGGATCGTCCCGCGCTCGCGTTCGATCATGCGCCGGGCGGCCGCGCGGCCGGCGAGGAAACCGGCGAAGGCGGCATTCTCCCAGGTCGAACGGAAGTCCTGCGCCGTCGTTTCGAGGACGGACTTCTTCCTGAAGCCGTTCGCGTTGAACACGACGAGATCGACCGGGCCGACCTCTTGCTCCACGCGGGTGAACAGGTCCTCGACGGCCGCCTCGTCGGCTGCGTCGGCGCCGAAGGCGTGCGCCTCGCCGTCCCCGGCCTCGATCTCGGCGACGAGGGGCTCGAGCTTCTCCTTTGTGCGGCGCACCGCGCAGACGGCATAACCGTCCTTTGCGAAGCCCCGGCACAGCGAGGCACCGAGCCCCGGGCCCGCACCGATGATGATCGCCGCCTTCTTCTCGGTCATGAAGGGTCTCTCCGCTCAGCTGGCAAGCATTGCCGGGGATCGAGCCTGTCGCTACATCCCGCTCCCATGAAACTCTCCGATTTCGATTTCGTTCTGCCCGAGGACCGCATCGCCCTACGGCCCGTCCGCCCGCGCGACGCCGCGAAGCTGTTGCAGGTCGCCTCCGACGGCACGCTGTCCGACCACGGCGTGGTCGACCTGCCCGGCCTGCTGCAGCCCGGCGATCTCCTGGTGTTCAACGACACGAAGGTGATCCCCGCCGCGCTCGAGGGCGTGCGCCCGGCTCGCGCCGTCGGCGGCGGCGGTGAGGCGAGGATCGAAATCAATCTGCACAAGCGCGAGACGGAGAACGCCTGGCGCGCCTTCGCCCGTCCGGCCAAGCGGCTGAAAGAGAAAGACACGCTGACCTTCACCGGCGGGCTCTCCGCACGCGTGACCGGCAAGGGAGAGGGCGGGGAGATCGCGCTCGAATTCGATCGCTCCGGTATCGAGCTCGACCGCGCCATCGTGGCCGCCGGCGCTCCGCCTCTGCCGCCCTATATCGCATCGAAGCGTGCGCCGGACGCGGCAGACCTCACCGACTACCAGACCATCTATGCCGACCCGGAAAAGTCCGGCTCGGTCGCCGCGCCGACCGCGGGACTGCATTTCACCGACCGCCTCATGGCTGCGCTCGATGCGCGCGGGGTGAAGAAGACCTGGGTCACGCTTCATGTCGGGGCGGGCACCTTCCTTCCGGTGAAGACCGAGAACGTCGCCGGGCACAAGATGCACGCCGAGTGGTACGAAATCTCCGACGCAGCCGCCGCGGCGATCAACGCCGCGCGCGCCGCCGGAGGCCGGATCATCCCTGTGGGCACGACCTCGCTGCGCACGCTGGAAAGCGCCGCGGCGTCCGATGGCCGGATCGAGGCAGGGTCGGCGGACACCGCGATCTTCATCACGCCGGGCTATCGCTTCCGCGTCACCGACGCGCTGATGACCAATTTCCACCTGCCCAGGTCGACGCTGTTCATGCTGGTGAGCGCCCTTGCCGGGCTCGACACGATGCAGCGCGCCTACGCGCACGCGATCGAGAGCGGATACCGGTTCTTTTCCTACGGGGATTCTAGCCTGATCTGGCGGGCCTAGCGCCGGGCGTGCCGGGCACGCAGGATCCAGCCGATCCCGCTGCCGATTGCGAAGGCGAGCGTGAGCGCGAGGCCGGCCCAGAGCCAGTCGCGGGCAGGACGCCCGCGTCCAATCGCGCCCGCGAATTCGCGTGCGATCGCGTCGGCCTCCTCGGTCCGCGCCACTGTCAGACCGGCTGCGCGGCCGGCCAGGGCGAGCTGGGTGAAGGCGGTCTCGTCCTCACCGAGACCGAGCGTCACGAACGTCCCGGCCGGGTAGGGCGCGTCGGCATAGGTGACGATTTCGATGCCCTTGAGCGATCGGGGATCGCCGGGATTGAAGGTCCAGCTCTCCCAGACGCCGACATGCATCACCCCGCCGGTCGCCTCGACGTAGCGCATCGCGCCCCAGCCCCAGGGTTCGTCGGCCGACCGGAACAGGACTTCGCCGGTCTCGCCGCGTACCTCGATGATCGGCCCTCGATAGTTGCCGGCGGAGTGGACGAGGCGAATCCCGACGACCGTTCCGGCGTCGGGTCGGATTTCGAACCAGTCCGGCTCCGCGTTCGCGAGCTGGATGACGGCGCGAAAGGGAAGTGCGACCGGCGCTGCGGTTTCGGGGCTGTCGTTCGGTTCGAACGCATCCAGCGGCGGTTCGAGGCGCAATCTCGCCTGGATTTCCGACGGACCCGCACCCTCGGAAGCCAGGGCGAGCCGGTAGCGGCCCGGGGCCAGGGCCGTCAGGCGCGTGTCGATCGCCTCGCCTTCGGGTGCGTCGGGCCGGATTTCGGACGTCACGGCTCCGATCGCATCGGGCGCGGCGAACAGGTCGAACGCGGCGAGCGCCGGACGGTCCACCTCGAAACGCAGCACGGTCTCGCCGGCCTCGTCGAGCCGGATCGTCGCAATCTCGTTGGGCACGAGCGCGCCCCGGCGTTCGCCGCCGCAGGCCACCAGCATCAGCGAGGCCAGCACGCAGGCCAGGGCACGTGCGATCATGGCGAGTCTCCCAGTTCGCGCGCGACCGCCTCGCCGATCTGCCGGCGCGCCTGGTCGAGGGAAACCAGCGTGCTGCGCGCTGCCTGGGCGTTTCGGCGGGCGCGATCGATCGAGGCCTGACCCTGTGCGCTCGTGCCCAGAGTCACATCGCGCTCGCTGACATTGGAGTTGATGCCCCAGCCCGTTCGTATCACCCCGTCATTGCGCGCCGAGCCGAAATGGACATAGCGCAGCGCTTGCTCATGGCGCGCGATGCACCGTCCTCCGGGCAGGGCGCGCTCGAGATAGGTGTGCTCGACGAGCGCGATCTCCGGTTCGGTGCGCACCTGATAGCCGCGCCAGCTGTCCGGTCGGCAATCGATCGGCGGGGCTGGCGGTTCGGGCTCGGGCGGCGCCTCGCCGACCTCCTCGGGCGCCTGGTGATCGCCGATGAGGCGTTGCAGCCGGCGCGCGGCGCCGGCGACATCGCCGTCGCAGGTCTCCAGACCGTCGGTAAAGGTCGCGAAGTCCCAGCGGAGAGATCGCGGATCGGCTTGCGAGCCCAGCATGGCACGGGCGCGTCCGTGCGCGTCGGCGAGCGGGATCCCGCCCGACGGGTTGGCGTTCAGGAGGAATTCACGGATCGAGGCCAGGTCCCGCGTGAAGGCCCGGGTATCGAAGCGGCCGCAATCGTAGAACACGACGCCGGCCATCTCGATCGAGCGATCCTGCGGTATGTTGGCGAAGGTGGACTGGATTCCCTCGCGGGCATTGGCCATGCGGTTCTGCTCGTTCATCGAGCCGGACGCGTCCAGGATGACGATGAGAGAGAGGTCGGGCGCCTCGCCGACCTTGTGCCAGAGATCGGGGCCGCCATTGGCGCTCGTCGATCCGCCGCGCCGGTCCTCGTAGCCCTGCCAGTAGCGCCCGCCCGACCAGTCGTCGACCGGTGCGATGACGGCGGCGGTGCGAGGGTCGGCATCGAGATTGCGTCCGTCGGCATCGGGCGCGCGAACCTCGACGAGGAGATCGCCGCTGGCATCCGGCGTTGCGGCTTCGAAGCGGAACGTGCCGCGCCAGCGTTCGGCCTCGCCTTCCATCTGGACGGGCGCCCCGCCGAGCGACACCACCGGGGCCTGCTCCAGCTGACCGGAGAAAACCAGGCGAATTTCGCCTTCCGCCTCGTCCGGTGCGGCGCGGGCGGTCCGCACCGAGAGCCCGCGTTCCGGGTTCCCCAGCCCCTCGCGCGTCAGGTTCTCGGCTGCCTCGTAGTCGGGGCCGCCGCTCCAGCTCGCGGCGTAGACGCGCTGGCCGCGCGCGCGCACCTCGATCTCCTGCAGGTAGACAGGGACGAGATCGAACAGGAAGCGATGGTCGGTATCGGGATCGGGGGTGGCCGTGCTGATGTCGGAATCGCTCAGCAGACCTTCGCGCGAGCGCGCCTGGATGAAGAGCTCCGCAGGCCCGCGCATCTCGCCGTATCCGGCCTCGCGGCCGGGAACGGTCAGCGTGCCGCGCCAGGTGCTGGCGTCGATCCAGCGCCCCTCGATCGTGCGATCGCCGAGGCGGAAGCTCTCGCCTTCGCCTGCGGCCTCCATGGCGGCGGAAAACCCGATCTCGATGGTGAGTTCGGTATCCGGCGGGACGGGCTTGAAGGGCAGGGCGGCGGCCGGTTCCGCATCCCCGCCGGCCTCGGCATAGATGTCGAGCGGATCGATTTCCTCGCCCTCCAGGTCCTCGGGTTCGGGCGGGGCCTGCCAGGCATAGAAGGTCTCGCCACCGCCGGCGACATCGACGCGCGAGACGCGGGGCGGCTCGAACTCGCGGCGCAGAACGAAGCGTCCCACGCTCGCCACCGCGGCATCGCTGTCGCCCAGGGGAAGGCGCTCGATGAAGAGATGGATTTCGTTCTCGTCGTTGAACTCGAGCCTGTCGAGCACGTCGAGGATCGAAAACCGGATCTCGGTGTCGCGCCAGGAGCGAATGTCGGCGATCTCCACGGCGCGGTCCGGCGTCTGGCCGAGCCGAAGCGTCCCCGCCGACGGGCCGAAATTGAGCCCGGTGAGGGTGATCTCGTCGCGCGGATGCTCCACGCTGATGGCGAGGTCGGGCTCGTCGGGGTCCCGGACGAGATCGATCACCGGGACCCGGTCGCACCAGTTCGCGACCGGCTCGGCGGCGTAGCGCCAGGGCTCGGCCTCGAACCGGCGGGCCCTGCCGGACCCGAAATCGTAGCGGACATAGCCCGGGTGCAGGCTCGCGGGCGCGGCGTCGCGTTCGCCCGATCGCGGCGGCCAGGTCGCGCCCGGGGCGATGGCGCACAACGGGCGGGCCCTGCGCGTGTCGTCGGCGAACGCAACGCTCTGGTAGGCCCGCCGGTCCTCGGGATAGCTCGGGTCGACGCTGTCATAGAGCCGCTGCGCGAGGACCAGGCAGGCGGCCCGCTCGGGATCGGACCGATCGGCCACATCGCGCCATTCCTCCAGATAATGCGCCGCCTCGTTGCAGAAGTAATCGGCATTGGCGCGGTTGAAGAAGCCGAAAACGGTCTCCGCGTCCTTGCCCTGAGGATCGCGGCGGGTTCGGGCAAGGTCGGTGATGTTGGCCGGTTCGAGATATCGGGCGCTGGGATAGTTCTGGCCGGGCAGCGCGTCGCCATACGCACCCAGCCCGCCGCGGGCCAGGTCGGTGCCGTCGGGATCGAACTTGGCGCGCCAGTGAATGCGCGCGGAGATGCGCACCAGCGAGGCGTGCTCGAGGGGCAGGTTCTGCGGCTCGAGCCCGGCGTCCCATCCGTCGACCTGCCATTTGGCGACGAGACGCGTCACGATGGGCAGGAGCTCGGTTTGGGCGATGTTGGCCCCTTCGCTGATCACGACCCAGGCCTGGCGGATGGACCAGTTCGTCGCCCAGGGCGTCAGGCAGTGAGGCTGGAGACCCTCCTGCGCAAAACCCGACAGGCCGACATTGTCGATGCCCCAGCCCCCGCCGGGCGAACGGCCGAACCCCTCGATGACCTCTCGAAAGCCCCCGGCCGAGCAGGCCATGAAGGTCTCTGCCTGGATGCGCGTGTCGATGTCGAAATCCCAGTAGCGCGCCATCACGTAGTTGCCGCCGAACTCGCCGTCGAACATGTCGCGGGCGCGATAGTCGCCTACTCCGCTCTCCAGATCGCCGGTGGGACCGAAGCGCCACTGCGCCGGCGTGACCGAACTGGGTATGCCCAGCGTGGTGTTTATGACAGGCGAGGAGAGCGGTCGCGGCCAGATCCGGCCGGGCGTGATGGATTCCCAGCCGTGGATGATGCCCGATATCATGCCGGTCGAGATCGCCGAGCCCATCTCGTCCTCATAGGCGTTGAACCAGTAATCCGGCCCGTTCCAGCGCTCCCACATGTGCCCGCTCGACCAGCGGTCCTGGAGGAAATGCTGCCCCGCTCCCTCGAAGATGAGCGCCATCAGCTCGGCTTCGCGGATCGCGTCGCGATGGGCCTGGAGCGTTGCCTCGTCACCCTGGGCGGCCTCGTGCATGGCCCTGGCGCGCCGCGCGATGCTCATCGCCGTGGAATGCAGGCTCATGTAGTTCGCGCTGGCCTGGGAGCCGAAATGGGACGCGTTGAACCCGCCCCCGTGCCAGGCCGCGAAGACGTGGCAATATTCGTTGAGCGCATTGCCGGCCGGGCGAGAGGGGCAGAGCTGGTTCTTGTTGATCCAGTCGTAGACCGTGTAGCTCCAGTCCGGCAGGCCGGCCCAGTGGGGCGGGTTGACGAGATCGCGTTCCTCCAGCGGGCGGCCATACGGGGCGCTGCGGCGACTGTCGCCTCCCGACCGCGGCTGGACCGGTTCCGGGCTGTCGCGCATCCGCTCGGGGAAGAACAGGCTGGCATTGAGATCGACGACGTAGAGCTCGGTCGGCGAGTTGATCGTCCAGTGACCGGACGGCACGAGCAGGCTCAGGGCCCGGTTGGCGAGCCATTCGTGCTCGTTCTCCTCGCAGCTCGCTCCGTCGCTGAGCGTGGTGCGCGTATTGCCCTGTGAGCATCCGTACACGGATAGCCAGGGCATGGGGTGCACCTCCTTGGTGTCCCAGCCGGTGGCGCCGACGAATGCGAGCGCGACCGCTGCGGCCTGCATCAGCCTCAGGGATCTCATTGGTCGGCCTCCCGCGGCACGCACCACCCGCCCGGATCGACGAAGTCCTCGAAGAAGATCTGCTCGACGCGGGCGAAACCGGCGCCCTGGGTGCGAGCGGCAAAGCGCGCGCGGCAGGCATCGGGACATGTCTGCGCCTCGGCCATGCACGCGCGCACCCCGGCCGCCCGCGCATCGTCCTGTGCATCGGCCGGAATTTCCGCCTCGATGCACACGAAGAGGGTATGCAGGCAGTCGCCCCATTGCGCGATCGGGGTGTCGACGGCGGGGTCGTACTGGAACTCGATCGGCGCCTGCCCGTCGCGGTTATTGTGGCCGGACGGCATGATCATCGCGGTCTGGCAGGCGGGCGTTCCCGCGCAGTCCGGGTCCAGAGGCACCGTGGTTTCCGCCCAGACGTCCCCGCGCACATCGCGCAGGGCAAACCACCAGAGGAGGAAGGCGAGGAGAAGGAGTGTGGCAAGAATGCCGGCTGCGAGCACGATCAGCCGGTTTCGCCGGGTGCGGGGGCGTTGCGGTGTCGGGTCCTCGGGCGCTTGGGCCATTCCATCCCCCATCGGGGATATGGTTAACAGAAACCTGCACCCGGGCAAGTCTCCATCAAGGCCGGTAGCGCGGCGGCTTCGTCCGCCCGCGCAGAGGCGCGGCGAGGTTCGCGAACTCGGTCAGCTTTCCGCGCGTCTCGGCCGGGTCGATGATCTCCTCCACCCAGAAGCGCTCGGCGGTCTTGAAGGGGCTGGAGAAGGCCTTCATCTGCGCATTCAGTTCGGCTTTCATCCTCGCCGGATCGTCCGAGCCGGCGAGGGCCGCCTTGAAGGCGGCTTCCACCCCGCCTTCCAGCGGCAGCGAGCCCCAGTCGCCCGAGGGCCAGGCATAGCGATAGCGGTACCGCGTGTGATCCATCATCGCGGCGCCGGCGACGCCGAAGGCCTTCCTCACGACGATCGTGCACCACGGGACGCTCGCCTGGTAGATCGCCGAGAGCGCCCGCGCGCCATGGCGGATCGTGCCGGCGCGCTCGGCGCGCGTGCCGATGACGAAGCCGGGAATGTCGACGAGATGGACGACCGGCAGGCGGAAGGTCTCGGCGAGATCGACGAAGCGGGTGACCTTCTGTGCGGCCTCCGCCGTCCAGCCCCCGCCATAGATTTTCGGATTGCTGGCGAGCACCGCGACCGGCCAGCCGTCGAGCCGGGCGAAGGCGGTGATCACCGACTGGCCGAAATTGCGTCCCATCTCGAACAGCGTGCCCGTGTCCACGACGCTTCGAAGGATGGCGTGCATGTCGTAGGCATAGCGCTTGTCGCGCGGGACGATGTCGGTGAGCGCGACATCGCGCCTCGCCGGATCGTCGCCGGTCTCGCGTCGCTCCGGCAGGTCGTGCGCCGAGTTCGGCAGGTAGGAGAGAAACCATTTCGCCGCCGCCATGGCGTCGGCTTCGCTGGCATAGGCATCATCCACGGCTCCTGCGGCGAGCTGGATATCGGCCCCGCCGAGTTCCTCCTTGGTGACGTCTTCCCCGATGCCGGCCACCACCGGCGGGCCGGCGACGAACATCTGGCTCGTGCCCTTCACCATCACCGAGTAGTGGCTCGACACCGCGCGCGCCGCGCCGAGCCCGGCGACGGGACCCAGAAGAAGGGAGACCACGGGCACGCGTTCGAGATTGGCCACCACCTCGTCCCAGCCCGGATTGAAGGGCACGTAGGTCGCGCCCATGTCGAGGATGGATTTCACCGAACCGCCGCCGCCGGTGCCCTCGATCAGGCGGATCAGCGGCAGGCGCAGCTCGCCGGCCATCTTCTCGGCCTGGATCTGTTTTTCGATGATCGCCGCATCGGCCGCGCCGCCGCGCACGGTGAAATCGTCGGCGACGACCGCGATGGTGCGCCCGTCGATCCTGCCGCGCCCGAAAATGCAGTTGGCCGGGATGAAGCCGACGAGGTTTCCTTCCGCGTCATACTCGGCCCGGCCAGTGATCGAGCCGACCTCGGCGAAGCTGTTCCCGTCGAGCAGGAGATCCAGGCGCTCGCGCACGTTCAGCCGGCCCGCATCGCGCTGGCGCTTGAGCTTCTCCTGTCCGCCCATGCCGCGCGCCAGCGCCTGACGCTTGCGCAACTGCTCGATTTCGTCTTTCCAGCTCATCTTGACTCCCGGTGGCCGGCGGCGTGCCGATGGGTCCTGGCCTGCGCCGCGTTACCTGGTCGATGCGGCGCAGTCTAACCTGCTTCACGCCTCTGAAATTTGAAAGAACGGTTCCATGCGCGCTTTTCTTCTCGCCATACTGATCGCGCTCACTCCCGCTGCTGAAGGCGCTCGCCGACAGGAGGAGGCGGTCCGGATCGGCCTGCCGGAGCCGGTGGAGCTGGCCATGGTCGTCGCGGCGATAAGCCCGCTGGATCGCGACGGCGCAACGCTCGACCGCGAAGGCGCGTATTTCGAATCGGTGGAGGCTCATTTCGGCGCATACCGCGACCATCCCCTGTTCGATGCTCTGGGCGCCGAGTTCAACCTGCCCCGGCTGGCCGGAAACGCGGCGGATTTCGCATTCGGCGAGTCCGGTGAACTCATCGAAACGGATTCGTCCGGCTCCCTCTGGGGCGACCGGGAAGGCGACCTCTTCCGTAACAATCTCGAGCTTATCGAGCACTTTGCGCGCGAGAGCGGATTTCGGGATTTCTACGCGGCGTCCCGTGCGGTTTACGCGGCCGGCGCACAAGCCATGGCAAGTCAGATCGACACGGCGGCCATGACCACCTGGTTGCATGACAATTTTTCCGAGCGGCCTGGCGCGATCGAAGTGATCGTCTCGCCTCTCATCGGCGGGCTGAACTGGACCACGCTGAACGAGCCGCAAACACGCATCTGGCTCGGCCCTCCCTCCGGCGAGGCGGCCGGAGCGCTCGGCGATTACGAGCGGGTTCTGGCCTCGGTTCAGATCTTCACCGAACTCGACCACTCCTACGTCAATCCGGTGACCGCGCGGCACCTCGGCAATGTGCAGGCAAGCTTCGGCGACATCGCGTTCTGGGCCGATGAACGAGGCGCCGGGGCCTATCCCTCTGCCGAGCTTCAGTTCAACGAGTATATGACTTGGGCGGTCTTTCTCATGTACGCTGCCGACCAGCTTGGACCGGCCGATTACGAGCGTCTCGAAGCGCTGGTCGTGTCCTACATGGTCGACAATCGCGGCTTCATCCGGTTTCAGCCCTTCGCGCGGCGCGCGCTGTCGCTTTATCGTAGCGGGATGGACGGGGAAGCGGTGGTAATCGCCATGGCAGACCGACCCGGCGTCGCGCCGTGAGCTGCCCGCCTCATGCATGGTGTGAATTCGCGCCTTGAGCCGCTTGCGAACACGGCTTTAAGAAGGCGCACCTTTGCTGCAACGCGCGCCCCATGTCTGCTTTCCTCTTTGAAATCGCCGCTGTCGACGGGAAGGCGCGCACCGGCCAGCTGGTCACGCCGCGCGGGGCCATCCGCACGCCCGCCTTCATGCCGGTCGGCACGGCCGCGACGGTGAAGGCGCTCTATCCCGAACAGGTCAGGCAGGCCGGCGCCGACATCATCCTGGGCAATACCTATCACCTCATGCTGCGCCCGGGCGCAGAGCGTGTGCAGCGGCTTGGAGGCCTGCATCGCTTCATGCGCTGGGACGGGCCGATCCTTACCGATTCCGGCGGCTTCCAGGTCTGGTCGCTGGCCCAGCTGAGGAAGATGGAGGAAGAGGGTGTCACCTTCAAAAGCCATATCGACGGGACGAGCCACAAGCTGACCCCGGAGCGCTCGATCGAGATCCAGGCCGACCTTCTGGGCGCCGACATCTCCATGCAGCTCGACGAGTGCACGCCCTTTCCCTGCCCGAGGCAGGAGGCGGAAAGCTCGATGGAGCTGTCCCTGCGCTGGGCGAAGCGCTCCAAGGAGGCCTTCGGCGACAGGGAGGCGCAGAACCTGTTCGGCATCGTGCAGGGCTCGACCTTCGAGGATCTGAGGCAGCGCTCCGCGCAGGGGCTCGTGGAGACCGGCTTCGACGGCTATGCGGTCGGCGGGCTGGCGGTCGGGGAGGGGTTCGAGACGATGTGCGAGGTGCTCAACTACACCGTGCCCGAACTGCCGCATGAGCGGCCGCGCTATCTGATGGGCGTCGGCAAGCCGATCGATCTCGTCGAGGCGGTAGCGCGCGGGATCGACATGTTCGACTGCGTCATGCCGACCCGTTCGGGACGGCACGGCCAGGCCTGGTCGGACTACGGACCGGTGAACCTGAAGAACGCGCAATTCGCCGAGGACTCAGACCCGCTCGATCCGGCCATCGACTGTCCGGCAAGCCGCGACTATTCGAAGGCCTATCTCCATCATCTGGTGCGCGCGGGCGAGTATCTCGCCGCCATGCTGCTGTCCTGGCACAACGTGGCCTATTACGAGCATCTGATGGCGCGCATGCGCGCGGCGATCGCGAAAGGCGAGTTCGACAGCTTCCGGCGCGATTTCAACGACCGCTGGGCCGAGGGACGCAAGAGCCGGGCGGAGTGATCCGCCCGGCTTCGAGGTCTTCGGCGACTGGCCTCGCTCAGGCTTCGCGTCCCTTGGCGGGATCGATGCAAAGCGCGCTGTCGCTCTGCGACACCGCCTCGATATCGGCGATGTCGAAAACGAGCAGGACGCCGAGATCGTAGTAGTCGGGCAGGGTCTGGACGACGAGCCGTGCCGGATCGCCGTCTTGCGAACGCACCTCGGTGACGACGCCGAACGGCTCGATCTGCGGCGTGAAGGCCGTCATGTCGCCCCATTCGTTGCGCGTCAGTTCGTCGGCCTGGAATCCGGTGTCCCACTCGATCTGCGCGGTCAGCTCGCCGGGCCCGTAGAGCGTCTGCGGCTCGCCGGTGACGCGGGCGGATGCGGCGTCGGGGCTGTCCAGCAAGGGATCCTCCTCCACCGCGACATCGCCGGTCCAGCGGTCGTCGAACTGAAACGCCGCCGGACGTGTTTGCGAGAAGTCCGGAACCTCTTCCAGATCGTTCATCGTCATCGAGAGCTGCAGGACGGGCGTTCCGGCAAGGTCGGTCCACACCGCATCCTCGTCGGAGACGTAGAGCTGGAACGGCTCGCGCCCGGTCAGATCGGTCACATCGACCAGATAGCCCTTCACGACGGAACGCGCCGCGGTCTCGAATTCGAGCCGGGAGACGCGGCCCACGAGATCGCCGGCAGGGGTACGCACCTCTGCGCCGACCCTCGGATCGTGCAGGGGAGCGAGCTCGGCATCGCGGGTCTCGTCGGCGAGTTCCGGCGGCAGCTGGGCGAGCGCGGCGGGGCTGGCGGCCAGGGCCGCGGCGAGGGCGGGGAGCAGGGTAGGATTCATCGTCGGTCTCCTGACAGCTTGCCCGTTCAACGGCGTGAGGGTGGCCCGGTTCCCATCGCGCTGCCGCGATGACAGGCGGGCGGGCCGCTGGAGGTCCGGCCCGCCTGTCACTTCGTGGAAGAATGATCCTCCTAGTTGTCCGAGACCGGGCCGCCCCCCTCCTCGACGAGCACGCAGTTCACCCGGATGGCGCGCTCGCGCTCGTCAACGCCGGTGACGTGCGCGGCCTCCAGCTCGACCGTCCCGCCGAGATCGGCGAAGTCGGGATGCGTCCGGTTCCCCGGTGCCCGGCGCTGGCTGTGCGACGATTTCCGGGTGCAGGTATCGGAGCGGCGGCCCCGGCAGACGACCCTAGGGGGAATCGGGCTCTGCCGCGGAGGTCAGGCCGTATTCCTCGAACACGCTGATCAGGTGGCTGCGCTCGCATCCGAAGCCGTCATAGAGGCCGCGCAGATAGGCCCGGCGCTTGAGCGCCATCGTGCGCTGCTGTCGCGCGGCACTCTCGATCTCGCCGGCACCGCCGATGAAGCGGATGACCGGCCGGACTGGGTTCAGGCCGACGATCGCGGAGTGATAGGCATCCAGCGCCGCGCCCTCCGCGCGATCGGCCGTCATGAGATCCTGGCCGCGGTCCCAGAGCGAACGCTCCTCGCGCTCTTCTTCGCTGCGTGGCTGGTATTCCTGATCCGGGCCGATCACGGCGGTCAGGCGGGCAATGTCCCGGGCCACGGTGGAGCACGTGCGCGGCGAACCGATCCCGCCATAGGGCGTGGGCACCGTGTCGTCGCCCTCGTCCACCATGATCTGGCCCGGCCGGTCGCGTGGCAGCCCGATCGCATCGCTGCCGGCAGCCCGCGTGGTGCCGACGAGGTCGACCGAATCGGAGTCCTTGCTCGCGCACCCGGCCAGGGCGAGCGAGGCGATGGCGGCGGTCAGGCAAAGTCGCGGGAGCGTGATCATTCCGGCAGGATAACCCCTTGATTGTGGCGAACAAGCGTCATTCATATGTCCATGCGCGGGCCGGTTCTTTCGCGGTGCACAATCTCTTGCATTCCCGCCTTGACCCGGCCGGAAGCCGCCGATAGGTTCCGCGCCTCCTTGACGGGGAGCCGATAGCTCAGTCGGTAGAGCAACTGACTTTTAATCAGTAGGTCCAGGGTTCGAATCCCTGTCGGCTCACCACCATTTCTCCAAGGAAAACAAAAAATAGCCCCCGCGTTCCATCGCGGGGGCATTTTTCTGCCAAGAACGAAGAAGGCACAAAAGGGCATATTCGTCCCGGAATAGTCCCGGAGTGTCCCGGAGCGCCCCGGAATAGTGCCGGTATGTTCCGCGCCCACGATTCGGGCCGGGCATGCGGGACGCACTACTCCGCGGCTGCCTCGGCGGGGATATCGACGGCTTTGAGGGCGGCGCGCCGATACTCGCTCGGCGTCATTCCGGTCATCTCTCGAAAGGCCCGGTTGAAGGGCGCGATCGAGCCGTAGCCAAGATCGAGGGCGATCTGCAGGATCTGCCGACGCGATGCCGCCGGATCGGCGAGTGCGGTCTTGGCCGCCCCGATGCGGTACTCGTTCAGGAAGGCTGCAAAATTGCGATAGCCGAGCCCCTGGTTGATGACCGCGCGCAGGCGGTGCTCCTGTGTGCCCAGGCGTTCGGCGAGTCCGGCGACCGTGAGGCCTGGAGTTCGCCACGCACCCTGGTCCATCGCCGTGCGCAGACGCAAGGCAAGATGGCGATCCTGCGCCTCGAGAACCGTGCCGATGCCGGTAGTCGGAGCCAGTGTGCCGGTACCGGTGCTCGCGGAGCGTTCCTCGGGGAAGAATTCCGATTTGGCACCGATCGACCAGGCGGCGATGCCGCATGCGACGACCAGGATCGCCATCGACTCCACGAGGTGCATCGAGGAGGGCAGATCAGCAAACAGCTTCCACAATTCCGCGACCGCTACGCTCAGCACGGTGAGCGCGATCGCGCCCACCCATATCGTGCGGAACTTGCGCCGCGGCTGGACGAGATCGTCCTGGTGCCCGCCGGCGATGATGACGATGACGTGGATCATCAGCGCGGCATTGACGAGCTCGTGCAGCACGATCGTCGCGCGATCGAGCGCCGGGGAGGGGAAGACCAGGATTGCGGCACAAGCCGCCGACACGATCGCGAGCGGGATCAGCCGCGAGGCGCGCCAGCGCCGCGCGTCGCAGAACAGCGCCAGCGCGAACCACCAGAAGAACACGCCGGTCATCATCGCGAGGGGCTTCAGCGCCGCGGCGAGCGCGGGAAGCTGGTCGGCGACGAGGGCCGAACTCGCGATGGAATAGGCCATTGCGCCAAGCGCGAACAAGGTTCCGAAGAGGGCACTCAGCGAGCGCCGCGCAAGCGGAACGAGCGTGGCGGCGAGGATGAGACTCACCCCCGCCGCCGCGCCGCGTAGCATCAGATCGACCGTTCCGGCCGCGTCCATCGAGAGCGCTCCAGCTACCGGATCGAAGCATGCGCGTGGTCACTCGCGGCTGGCAAGCGCCAGTGCCGGGAACTGCTCGCGATGGCGGGCGATGAGGAGCGGGGAGTCGATCGCCGCGATCGTGCGGGCGATGGCGTCGGCCGAGCACAGCCGGATCGAACGGGCATAGTCTGCGCCGTGCCGGTTCTCCGCGCGGCAGGCACTGATCGCGGCCGCCTCGATGCGCCGGTAGAGGGCTTCAGCCTGCTGCGGCGTAGCCAGGTCCGCGGCGTGGACTTCGATCGCACGCGACTGGGCCGGGACGGGCTGGGCGGCAGCCGGGACAGGCTGGAAAGCCGCAAGGCCGACAGCGAGGGCGGCGAGGGCGAGATGGCGGGGAAGAGACATCGTTTTTCTCCATTGACCACCTTCGAGAGGGGTCGAAGGCGACACCGATGCAAGCCCGGCTGCGGCGGCGCGTCTCCTCGTGTTCGAAAATGCGAAATGATTTTCGAATCTGATCGGTCTCTTGCAGAATCGATCAGTCAGCCGGCCAAGAGGAGCCCTGCCATGACCCTTGCGAGCCTCACGGCGAGCCTTGCGCTCGCGGCCACGCTCCCTCCACCCGAGCAATGCACCGGCTCCGGGCCGGACGTCGCCGAGATCTGCGCCGTACTCGAGGCGCAGCAAGCGGCATGGAACAGCGGCGACATCTACGGCTTCATGCAGGGCTACTGGCAGAGCGATGAGATGCGCTTCGCTTCGGGCGGCGCGGTGACGACCGGGTGGGAGGAGACCCTGCAGCGCTATCTCACCCGCTATGATTCGCGCGCCGCGATGGGCGAGCTGGCCTTCACCGGCGTCGAGGTGGACCAGGTCTCCGCCGGTGCCGCCGTCGTGTTCGGTCACTGGCAGCTGTTCCGGGAGCACGATGCGCCGCGCGGGCTCTTCACCCTCGTCTTCCGCGAGATCGACGGGAGCTGGGTGATCGTCCACGACCATACGTCCAGCGAATAGGGCTCAGCCCTCGCGCGCGATCAGGTCGAGGAAGAGGTCGCCGTAACGCTCGAGCTTGCGGGCGCCGACACCGAATACCTGCGCCATTTCCTCCCGGCTGGACGGCCGGGTCAGCGCCATGTCGATCAGGGTGCGGTCTGCGAACACGGTGTAGGCCGGCTTGCCGCTTTCGCGCGCCAGTTCGCCGCGCAGGCGGCGCAGCGCCTCGTAGAGGTCACGGTCGCGCCCGGACGTCAGCGCCTCGGAGGCATCGGACGGGCGGTGGCGGGCAACGCGTGCACCGCGCTTGTCTTCGGGCGGACGCAGTTCGATCCCGGCCTTGCCGAACAGGATCTCCTTGCCTTCAGGCGTGATCACCCATTCTCCGTGCCCATCGATGGGCTGGTCGATCGCCCCGGCCGCGAAGAGCTGGCGGAACACGCTCATCCACTGGTCCTTGGACAGGTCGTCGCCGATGCCGAAGGTCGGCAGCCGGTCATGGCCGCGCGCAGCGACCTTGTCCGTATTCACGCCGCGCAGCACGCTGACCAGATGTTCGAGGCCGAATCGCTGACCGGTGCGCGCGATCGCGCTCATCGCCTTCTGGGCGAGCACCGTGCCGTCGATCAGGGCCGGGGGATCGTCGCACAGGTCGCAATTGCCGCACGGCTCCGCACGGTCGCCGAAATAGGCAAGCAGGGTCTGGCGCCGGCAGCGCGGGGCCTCGCAATAGGCGATGAGGGCACCGAGCCGCCTCAGCTCCATGGCCTTGCGGGCATCGTCGGCCTCGCTCTCGGCGATCTGGCGCCGGCGCAGCGCGGCGTCGCCGAGCGACCAGAGCATGAGGGTGTCGGCCGGGTCGCCGTCCCGGCCCGCACGCCCGATCTCCTGGTAATAGGCTTCCATGGACTTGGGCAGGGCGGCATGGACGACATAGCGCACATCCGGCTTGTCCACGCCCATGCCGAAGGCGACGGTGGCGCACATCACCACCCCTTCCTCCTTGACGAAGCGGTCCTGGCGCTCGCCGCGCGACGCCCCGTCGAGTCCGGCATGGTAGGCGAGGGCGTCGACGTCCTCGGCCTGCAGGCGCTCGGCATAGTCCTCGCAGGCCTTGCGGCTGGCGCAATAGACAATGCCGGACCGCTCCGGGCGCGCCTTCACGAAATCGCGTACCTGGTGGAAGCCCGATCGCTTGGCAGCGACCGCGAGATGCAGGTTCGGCCGGTCGAAACCGGCGACGAACTCGCGCGGCGCGCGTGTGAAGAGGCGCTGCGCGATGTCGCGCCGGGCCGCGGCGTCGGCGGTGGCCGTAAAGGCGGCGATCTGCGGCCGGCCTGCCATCTCCGCAAGCTCGGCGATGCGCAGGTATTCGGGCCGGAAATCATGGCCCCACTGGGAGACGCAGTGGGCCTCGTCGACCGCGATCATGGTCAGGCCGGCGCGCCCGAGCCGCTCGGCGAGGCCCGGCACGGCAAGACGTTCGGGGGCGAGATAGAGCAGGCGCAGCGTGCCGGCATCGAGCCGGTCCCAGGTCTGCTCTCGGCTCGCGGGATCGTCGGCGGAGGTAAGGCTTCCAGCCTCGATACCGTTGGCCTGCAGGGCAGACACCTGGTCGCGCATCAGCGCGATCAGCGGTGAGACGACGAGAGTCAGCCCGCCGCGCACGACCGCCGGCAGCTGGTAGCACAGCGACTTGCCGCGCCCGGTCGGCATCACGGCGAGCACGTCCTCGCCGGCGAGGACGGCTTCCAGGATTTCCGCCTGGCCGGGCCGGAAATCCCGGAAACCGAAGAGTTCGGCCATGACGCGGCGCGCCTCGGAAAGGGCAGGGGAATCGGCTGGGATCATGGGCCGCACGCTAAACGAGGCTTGCCTCTTCGCAATGCCTGCGCGCCGCTTGCTCCGCGCGGCGCGAGGGGCTAGGCGTCTTGGCCTCCCATCCACGCGAAGAGGACGCTTCCGTGACCGAAGGCGCATTGTCCCACATCAAGGTGCTCGACCTGTCCCGCGTGCTCGCCGGGCCCTGGTGCGCTCAGATCCTCGGCGATCTCGGAGCCGACGTGATCAAGGTCGAAAACCCCGCTTCCGGCGACGATACGCGCGGCTGGGGGCCGCCCTTCGTGACCGGCGAAGACGGCGAGCCGGGCGACGCGGCCTATTACCTGTGCGCCAACCGGAACAAGCGGGCGATCGCGGTCAACATGGCCAGCGCGCAGGGTCAGGAGATCATTCGCAGGCTCGCCGCGCAGAGCGATGTGGTGATCGAGAACTTCAAGACCGGCGGGCTGAAGAAGTACGGGCTCGACTATGAGAGCCTGAAAGCGGTGAAGCCCGATCTGGTCTACTGTTCCATCACCGGTTTCGGCCAGACCGGGCCGCGAGCGGGTCTTCCCGGCTACGACTTCCTCATTCAGGCGATGGGCGGGCTGATGTCGATCACCGGCCACGATCAGCCCACCAAGGCGGGCATTCCGATCGTCGACCTGTTCACCGGCGTCTATGCCGCCACGGCGATCCTGGCGGCGCTCGCCGCGCGCGATCGCGGCCAGGGCGGGCAGCATGTCGACATGGCGCTGTTCGACGTTCAGGCCGCGATGCTCGCAAACCAGGCCGAGAATTTCCTCGTCGGCGGCAAGGTGCCCGGCCTGTCGGGCAATGCCCATCCCAACATCGTGCCGTATCAGGACTTTCCCACCTCGGACGGGCGGATCGCGGTGGCTGTCGGCTCGGATGGCCAGTTCGCGCGCTTCGCCGCCGCGCTCGGCCGGCCCGACTGGGCGGAGGATCCGCGCTTTGCCAGGAATGCCGGCCGCGTGGAGAATCGCGAGGTGCTTGTGAGCGAGATCACGCTGGTGCTCTCGCGCGAAAGCGCAGCTCACTGGGAGGCGCGCCTGAACGAAGCCGGCGTGCCCTGCGGTCCGATCCACACCATCGCCCAGGTCTTTGGCGATTCCCAGGCCGAGGCCCGATCGCTGCGCCTCGACATGGCCCGTGCGAGCGGCACGGTTCCGCTCGTGGCCAGTCCGCTGCGCCTCTCGGCGACGCCGCCGGCCTACCACAGGCCGCCGCCCGGTTTCGCCGAACATACCGACGAGGTGCTGGTCGAACGCCTCGGCGCAACACCCTGCGAGCTGAAAAATTGGAAGGAGCAGGGAACCATCCGCTAGCCAGGGGATTATCCGGGCTGTCGATGTGGCGATCCGCCCGATGCGCGGCGGCTACATCCTGGGAGCGTCGCGTCTGGGGTTCCGAGCACTCGTGACGAGTGGTCATGTTCAACGAAGGGACTAGAAAGCCCGGAGGGGAAACGAATGAAAAAACGGCTTCTCACAGCAGCCGCTGTCGGAGCCTTCCTGGCTGCGCCGTCTGCGGCGTTTGCCGATGAAGGTTGGTATGTCCGCGGCGCACTTGGCTACGGAGCGCCCGGTGACACCGATGTCACGGGTCTTCTCGACGGCGAAATCCAGGGCGAGAGCGATCTGCGCGAAGCCCTGGCGATCGGTTATGAGTGGGCCAACAACTACCGGCTCGAGGGCGAACTCGCGCACCGGTACACCGATACCGGTGCGGTCGGGAATTTCGAGGATAGCTACTCGAAGTTCCAGCAATGGTCCTTGATGCTGAACGGCTACTACGACTTCGACACGGGCTCCTGGTGGACGCCCTATATCGGCGCCGGCCTCGGCGTCGTGGAGTCGGAGGGCTCGTTCGCCGGCTGGACCACGGGCTCGCGCCCGCCGGGCAATACCGGCGCCAGCGACCCGCGCTTCCTGGAAGGGGACAACACCGAGCAGGCGCTCGCGTGGAACCTGATGGCCGGCATCGGCTGGGACCTCAGCCCGCAGCTCACGCTCGACACGGAGTATCGCTACTTCCACGCCGGCGAGATGGACTATTTCGGCGATCCCGCTGTCCATGTCGACGGCATGGGGGGGCACGAGGCCTGGGTCGGCCTGCGCTACCTGTTCGCGGCTCCGCCCCCGCCGCCTCCTCCGCCGCCTCCGCCGCCTCCGCCCCCGCCTCCGCCGCCTCCGCCCCCGCCGCCTCCGCCGCCTCCGCCGGCGTGCGAGGACATCGGCCGCGTGGTGTATTTCGAGTGGGATCGCTCGAACGTCACCGACCAGGCGCGTGCGGTGATCAACGCGGCGATCAACGACGCGCGTGAGTGCGGCGTCGCCTCGGTCGAGGTTGCCGGTCACGCGGACCGCTCCGGCCCGGCCAGCTACAATGTCGGCCTGTCCGAGCGGCGTGCCCGCGCGGTGCGGGACGAGCTGGTGCGCCTCGGCGTCCCGGCCTCGGCCATCACGCTGGAAGCCTTCGGCGAGAGCCGCCCGGCGGTCGAGACGCCCGACGGCGTTCGCGAGCCGCTCAACCGGCGCGCCGAGATCACGATCGACCTGCGCTAGATCGCAGAGATCGGATCACCGATTGGGAACGGCCCGGCTCTATGCCGGGCCGTTTTCGTCTCGGGACGAGGGTCCCTGCCGTTTCCGGACCGGCCAAACTTGGTGAAGGTGTGGTAAAAAGGGGACGCTGCCACTAAATCTCGCGAAGTCGTCGGGCTTTCGATGGAAAAAAATCGCCATACACGTAATTAGGGTGGCGTAGGAATGTCGTGTGCGCGAGATTCCATTCCTGAAAGCGGAAGTCCGCCGATGCGGTGGGCTCCCAAGTCCGAAGGGGATTCTTATGAAGAAACGGCTTCTCACAGCGGCCGCAATCGGAGCCTTCCTGGCTGCGCCGTCTGCGGCGTTCGCCGACGAGGGTTGGTACGTCCGCGGCGCGCTCGGCTATGGCGCCCCCGGCGACACCGATGTATCCGAGGCGCTGAACGGCGAGATCCAGGGCGAAGGTGAGCTTCGCGAGGCCTTGGCGATCGGTTACGACACGCCGGGCAATTTCCGCCTCGAGGCCGAACTCGCCCATCGTTACAACGACACCGGCGCGATCGGGAATTTCGAGGACAGCTACTCGAAGTTCCAGGCCTGGACGCTGATGCTGAACGGCTATTACGACTTCGATACGGGCTCCTGGTGGACGCCCTATGTCGGCGCCGGTCTCGGCATCGTCCAGTCCGATGCATCGCTCGCGGGCTGGATCACGGGGACGCGCCCGGCGGGCAATACCGGTGCAAGCGACCCGCGCTTCATCCAGGTTGACGATTCGGACAATGCGATCGCCTACAATCTGATCGCGGGCATCGGCTGGCAGCTCAGCCGGCAGCTGACGCTGGATACCGAGTACCGCTATTTCGGCTACGGCGACACGAGCTACACGCTCGTCGACGTCGACCGTCTCGATGGCCACGAGGCCTGGGTCGGCCTGCGCTACCTGTTCGCGGCTCCGCCCCCGCCGCCCCCGCCGCCCCCGCCGCCTCCTCCGCCTCCTCCGCCGCCTCCGCCCCCGCCGCCTCCGCCGCCTCCGCCGGCGTGCGAGGACATCGGCCGCGTGGTGTATTTCGAGTGGGATCGCTCGAACGTCACCGACCAGGCGCGTGCGGTGATCAACGCGGCGATCAACGACGCGCGTGAGTGCGGCGTCGCCTCGGTCGAGGTTGCCGGTCACGCCGACCGCTCGGGTTCGGCGGCCTACAATGTGGGCCTGTCCGAGCGCCGCGCGCGTGCCGTGCAGGACGAGCTGGTGCGCCTCGGCGTCCCGGCTTCGGCCATCACGCTGGAAGCCTTCGGCGAGAGCCGCCCGGCGGTCGAGACGCCCGACGGCGTTCGCGAACCGCTCAACCGGCGCGCCGAGATCACGATCGACCTGCGCTAGATCGCAGAGATCGGATCACCGATTGGGAACGGCCCGGCTCTATGCCGGGCCGTTTTCCTTTTTGTGGCATTTTTGCCGCGCCGCACCGATGAATGGGCGCTGACATGAAAATGTCGTCATCGCGACACGAACCTGCCCGTCAAGATGGGCTTTTCTTCGCTCGAACCGCGCCCGAGCCGGTGTGACCCAAACAAATAGAGCCAACGAGGGATATTGAAGTCATGAAGAGACAACTCCTTGCCGCGTCCGCCCTTGCGGCGCTGGCATTCCCGGCCTCCGCCCATGCCGATGAAGGCTGGTATGTCCGCGGGGCGCTGGGCTATGGCGCGCCCGGCGACACCGACGTGTCCGGCGCGCTCGACGGCGAGATCCAGGGCGAGAGCGATCTGCGCGAAGCGCTCGCGATCGGTTATGAGTGGGCCAATAACTTCCGCCTCGAAGGCGAGCTGGCGCACCGCTACAACGACACCGGCGCGATCGGGCATTTCGAGGACAGCCACTCGAAATTCCAGGCCTGGTCGCTGATGCTGAACGGCATCTACGACTTCGACACCGGTTCCTGGTGGACACCCTATGTGGGCGCCGGCCTGGGCTGGGTCGAATCCAACGCCTCGCTCGCCGGCTGGACCACGGGCTCGCGCCCGGCGGGCAATACCGGCGCCAGCGACCCGCGCTTCATCCAGACCGAGGATTCCGACAACGCGCTCGCCTACAACCTCATCGCCGGTATCGCCTGGCAGCTCGGCTCGCAGCTGACGCTGGACACCGAGTATCGCTATTTCGGCTATGGCGAGACCGACTATAACCCGGGCATCCAGGTCGACCGCCTGGGCGGCCACGAGGCCTGGCTCGGCCTGCGCTACTCCTTCGCGCGTCCGGCCGCCCCGGCGCCCGTGCCGCCGGCCCCGCCGCAGCCCGCCCCGCAGCCCGAACCGCGTCCCCAGCCCCAGCCGCAGCCCGCGCCTCCGCCGGCGTGCGAGGACATCGGCCGCGTGGTGTATTTCGAGTGGGATCGCTCGAACGTCACCGACCAGGCGCGTGCGGTGATCAACGCGGCGATCAACGACGCGCGTGAGTGCGGCGTCGCCTCGGTCGAGGTTGCCGGTCACGCCGACCGCTCGGGTTCGGCGGCCTACAATGTGGGCCTGTCCGAGCGCCGCGCGCGTGCCGTGCAGGACGAGCTGGTGCGCCTCGGCGTCCCGGCTTCGGCCATCACGCTGGAAGCCTTCGGCGAGAGCCGCCCGGCGGTCGAGACGCCCGACGGCGTTCGCGAACCGCTCAACCGGCGCGCCGAGATCACGATCGACCTGCGCTAGATCGCAGAGATCGGATCACCGATTGGGAACGGCCCGGCTCTATGCCGGGCCGTTTTCGTCTCGGGGATGGCGATGCGGACAGGCCCGCGGCTTGACCGGGACGGGGGACCGGGGGCAAGACAGCACTCATCGCTCGAATGCCGAGATGCGCCGCCGCGGCCCGACCGCGCCCGCGCGTCGGCGCCAAGACCCATTCAGGAAGGACCGACCCGATGAGCAAGCCGGAAACCCCGTACCGAAAGCGCGCCCTCGGCGACCGGCCGCTTGCCCCGGAAACGCTTGCGATGAGCTACGGCTACGACGCCAAGCTCTCGGAAGGCTCGATCAAGCCGCCGATTTTCCAGACCTCGACCTTCGTCTTCTCCTCGGCAGAGGAGGGCGCCGCCTTCTTCCGCGTGATGGGCGGGCGGGCCGTGCACGGCGACCCGGTCACGCCGGGCCTCATGTATTCGCGCTTCAACAATCCCAATGTCGAGGTGATCGAGGACCGGCTCACCGTGTTCGAGGGCGCGGACGAGGCCTGCGTCTTCTCCTCCGGCATGGGCGCGATCTCCACCGTGCTGATGGCCTTCGCCCACAGCGGGGACGTCGTGCTGCAGTCGACCCCGCTCTATGGCGGGACCGAGACGCTGATCCGCAATGTCATGCCGAATTATGGCGTGAAGAGTTTCGACTTCGTCGCAGGCGCGCCGGAGGATGAAATCCGCCAGAGCGTCGAAAAGGCGCTCCAGGCCGGCAAGGTCAAGGCGATCTATACCGAGACCCCGACCAATCCGACCAACGAGCTCGTGGATATCGAATTCATGAAGAGGCTCGCGGACGAGATCGGCGAACGCCAAGGCTATCGCCCGCCGGTGATCGTGGACAACACCGTGCTCGGCCCGATCGGGCAGAAGCCGCTGAAGCTCGGTGCGGACATCATCGTCTACTCGCTCACCAAATACATTGGCGGCCATTCCGACCTGATCGCCGGGGCCGCGCTCGGCTCGAGCGAGTACATGCAGACGGTCAGGAAGCTGCGCTCGGCCATCGGGACCAATCTCGATCCCAACACGTGCTGGATGCTGGCCCGCTCGCTGGAGACGGTGACGCTGCGCATGAAGGCCGCCTTCGAGGGCGCGCGCAAGGTCGCCGAATTCCTCAAGGGCCATCCCAAGGTCGAGAAGGTGCGCTATCTCGGCTTCCTGGAAGAAGGCAGCCGCGACCACAGGGTCCACGCCCGGCAGAGCGGGGACTCCCACGGCTCGACCTTCTCCTTCGACGTGAAGGGCGGCCAGGAAGGCGCCTTCCGCATGCTCAACGCGCTCAAGGTGGCCAAGCTCGCCGTCAGCCTGGGCGGGACCGAAACGCTGATCTGCCACCCCGGCACGACCACCCACGCCGGGGTCGATCCCGAGCTCAGGAAGCGCCTCGGCTTCACCGAGGGCATGGTGCGGGTCTCGATCGGCATCGAGAATCCGGACGACCTCATCGCCGATTTCGAGCAGGCGCTCGAGGCGGTCTGAACCCGGCCCCACCGTCACCGCAAGCCGCTCAGGGATGGCGCATGAGCGAGATCACGCTCGATTCCGAAGAAAGACAGGTCCTCGACTGGGTCGACAGCCGCGCCGATCACATGATCGCGACGGTCAAGGACTGGTCGCGGATCAATTCGGGCAGCCATAACCGCGCGGGCCTCGACGCCATGCGCAAGCGCCTCTCCGAGGCCTTCGGCGAGCTGGAGGCGGACGCCTGCGAGGTCGAACTGCCGTCCTCGCAGGTCGTGGAGAAGACCGGCGATATCCGCGATGTCGAATATGCCCCGGCCCTGAAGGTCTCCAAGCGCCCCGATGCGCCGGTGCGCATCGTGCTGACCGGTCACATGGACACGGTCTTTCCCTCCGAGTCCGGCTTCCAGGACTGGGCGCTGTGGGACGAGGACACGCTCAACGGGCCTGGCGTGGCCGACATGAAAGGCGGGCTGCTGGTGATGCTGCACGCGCTGCTCGGCCTGGAACGCAGCCCCTGGGCGGGGCGGATCGGCTATGACGTGCTGATCAGCCCCGACGAGGAGATCGGCTCGCTGGGCTCCGGCCCGAAGCTCGCCGAGCTCGGCCGCCGCGCCGATGTCGGCATGACCTACGAGCCGGCGCTCGCGGACGGCTCGCTTGCCGGGGCGCGCAAGGGCTCGGGCAATTTCACGCTGCGGGTGAGGGGACGGGCCGCCCATGCCGGGCGCGAACATCATCTGGGACGCAATGCCATCGTGGCGGCGGCCGAGTTCGCGGCCGCGCTCGACCGGCTGAACGGCAAGCGCCAGGACGTCACCTTCAACGTCTCGCGCATCGAGGGCGGCGGCGCGCCCAACGTGGTGCCCGATCTCGGCATCGTGCGCTTCAATTGCCGCGTCCCCGCCGAGGCCGATGCCGCCTGGGCGAGCGAGGAGATGAAAAACCTCGTCGACGCGGTGAACCGGCGCGACGGGATCGCGGCCGACCTGCACGGCGGCTTCACCCGCCCGCCCAAGCCGATGACGCCGGCGAACCTGCAGGTGTTCGAGTGGACGCGCACCGCCGGCAAGGCGATCGGCCTCGACATCGCCTGGAAGGACACCGGCGGGGTGTGCGAGGGCAATAATCTGTGGGCGTCGGGCTGTCCCAACGTGGATACGCTGGGCGTGCGCGGGGCGGACATCCATTCCGATCGCGAGATCGCCAAGCTGTCGAGCTTTGCCGAAAAGGCGAAGCTCTCCGCCGTGATGCTGATGAAGTTCGCCCGCGGCGAATTCGATGCCCGCAAGGCCCGCGCGCTCGCACGCGGCAGTTAGGAACGCAAGGTCCGCGCGGCCCCGCGCGGCGATGGGAAAGGAAGACCGGATGCTGGTCGTTCGTGCCGCCCGCCGGGCGGATCATGGCGCATTCATCGATCTCGCCCGCAAGGCAGGGCCGGGCTTTACCAGCCTGTCGCTGGACGACGCGGCGCTCGAGGACAAGCTCGCCAAGTCCGAGGACAGCTATGCCGGCCGGCTCGATGAGCCCTCCGACGTCTGCTACCAGCTCATGCTCGAGGAATCCGAAAGCGGTGAGATCTTCGGCACGGCGGCGGTGAAGGCCGCGATCGGGCTGAAGAAACCCTATTTCGACTTCAAGATCTTCACGCTCGCCCAGGCCTCGAAAGAAGCCGATCAGCGCTTCGACATGGAGGCGATGCTGCTGGTCAACGATTTCGCCGGTTCCACGGAGGTCGGCTCGCTCTATGTGCGCGATGCGGCGCGCGGGACCGGAGCGGGGCGTCTCATCGCCCAGTCGCGCTACATGCTGATGGCGGCCGACACCTCGCGTTTCGGCGACACCGTCGTGGCGGAGCTGCGCGGGGTCGTGGATGCGCAGGGCTACTCGCCGTTCTACGAATATGTCACGAGGCCGTTCTTCAGGATGAGCTTCGAGGAGGCCGACCGGCTGTCGGCGGCCACCGACAACCAGTTCATCCTCGACCTGATGCCGGTCCATCCGATCTATGTCGACCTCCTGCCTTCGGAGGCCCGCGCCGTGATCGGCCAGACCCATCCCCACGGCGTGAATGCGCGCCGCCTGCTGGAGTGGGAGGGTTTCGAGTACGATCGCTATGTCGATATCTTCGACGCCGGCCCGCTCGTTTCCTGCCGCACCGAGAAGGTCCGCACCATCAGGAACAGCCGGCGGGTCAGCGTCGGGGACGCGACGGGCGAGGCGGTCCAGGCGATGGTCTCCACCGACCGCATCGACGATTTCCGCTGCGTGTTCACCGAGATCGTGGCGACCGAGGAGAGGGTGAGATTGAGCGAGCAGGCGCGGCGCGCCCTCGATCTCACGCATGGCGAAGCAGCACGGATCTGGGTACGCGAATGATGGCACGCACCGAACTCTTCATCGCCGGCGAGTGGAAGACCGGACGGGGGGAAACGCTCGCCTCCCACGATCCCGCCAAGGGCGGGGTGGTCTGGCAAGGCGCGAGCGCGAGCCCGGCCGATGTGCGCGACGCCTTCGCGGCCGCCCGCGCGGCCTTGCCGACGTTCGCGCTGCTCGGCTTTGACGCGCGGCGAAGGATCGCCGAGCGCTATCGCGAGATCGTCAAGACGCGGGCCGAGGACATCGCCGGGGCCATCGCGCGCGAGACCGGCAAGCCGCTCTGGGAGGCCAGGGGCGAGGCCGGTGCCATGGCTGGCAAGATCGACGTCTCGATCCAGGCCTATGAGGAGCGCACCGGCCGCAAGCGCCTCGACATGGACTTCGGCGAGGCCGTGCTCGATCACAAGCCGCTCGGCGTCATGTTCGTGCTCGGGCCCTACAACTTCCCCGGCCATCTGCCGAACGGGCATATCGTGCCGGCCCTGCTGGCCGGCAACACGCTCGTGTTCAAGCCCTCCGAACTGACCCCCGGCGTCGGCGCGCTGATGGTGGAGATGTGGACCGAGGCCGGGCTTCCCGGCGGCGTGCTCAACCTCGTCCAGGGTGCGCGCGAGACCGGCGCGGCCGCGCTCGACGATCCCGATCTCGACGGCGTGCTGTTCACCGGCTCGTGGACTACCGGCTCCTTCATCCACAAGAAGTTCGCCGGGCGCACCGGTATCCAGCTGGCGCTGGAAATGGGCGGCAACAACCCGCTCGTCGTCTGGGACGTGTCCGACGCCGAAGCCTCCGCGCGCATCGCGGTGCTGTCGGCCTATATCACGACCGGTCAGCGCTGCTCGTGCGCGCGCCGCCTGGTCGTGCCGCAGGGCAAGGCCGGCGACGCCGTCATCGAGGCGATCGCGGAAATGGCGAGGAAGCTGACCATCGATGTCTGGGATGCCGATCCAGAACCCTTCATGGGCCCGCTCGTCTCCGAGCGCGCGGCCCAGGGCGTGCTCGCCGGGCAGGATCATCTCATCGATCTCGGCTGCAAGCCGGTCCTGAAGGCCCGGACAGGCCAGGGGCCGTGCTTCGTGAAGCCTGGCCTTCTCGATGCGACCGGGATCGAGACCCCGGACGAGGAGATCTTCGGTCCGCTCCTGAAGGTCAATCGCGTGGCGAATTTCGAGGCGGCGATCGCGGAAGCGAACAATACCGCGTTCGGTCTCTCGGCCGGTCTGATCTCCGACAGCGAAGCCCTCTGGAAGCAGTTCTGGGCCGGCAGCCGGGCCGGAATCGTCAACTGGAACCGTCCCACGACCGGGGCGGCCTCGACCATGCCGTTCGGCGGGCCGGGCAGGTCCGGCAACCTGCGCCCCAGCGCCTACTACGCGGCCGATTACTGCGCCTATCCGGTCGCGACCCAGGCCGCGCCGAAGCCGGAACTTATGGCCGTGAAGGGGCTTTGACGGTCATGAGCGCGCTGGAAGCCAATTTCGACGGTCTCGTCGGTCCCACCCACAATTATGGCGGGCTTGCGCCGGGCAATCTGGCGAGCGCGAGGAACAAGGGCGATGTCTCCAGCCCGAGGAAGGGCGTGCTCGAGGGCCTCGCCAAGGCCAAGCGCCTCCACGATGCCGGCTTCGTGCAAGGCTTCCTTCCGCCGCAGGACCGGCCCTTCATAGCCGGTTTGAGACGGCTCGGCTTTTCCGGCTCGGACCGGGAGGTCTGGGAAAAGGTCAACCGCACCGATCCGGTGCTGGCGCGCAACATGGCTTCCGCGAGTTCGATGTGGGCGGCCAACGCCGCGACCGTCTCGCCGGGCGCGGACACGCGCGACGGCAGGCTCCATTTCACGCCGGCCAACCTGATCACCGCGTTGCACCGCTCCATCGAGGGCGAACAGACCCGCACGGCGCTGGAACGCATCTTCCCCGACGCGCAGCGCTTCATGGTCCATCCCACGCTGCCGCACCAGTCGAGCTTCGCCGACGAGGGCGCGGCGAACCATGTCCGGCTGTGCGCGAGCCATGGCGAGGAGGCGGTGGAGATCTTCGTCTTCGGCCGCGACGCGTTCGAGCAATGGGATGCGCGCTTTCCCGCGCGCCAGACCCGCCAGGCCGCCGAAGCGATCGCGCGCCGCCACGGGCTCGATCCGAAACGCGTCGTCATCGCGCGCCAGTCGCGCGCCGCGATCGAGGCGGGCGCCTTCCACAACGATGTGGTCTGCGTGGGCAATGAGAGCGTGTTGTTCTTCCACGAGCAGGCCTTCGAGGACCGCGCTCGGACCCTGAAGGAGATCCGCGAAGCCGCCGAGGGCCTGTTCGATCCGGTCTTCGTCGAGGTGCCCGATAGCGAGGTGCCGATGAAGGACGCCATCACCTCCTATCTCTTCAACTCCCAGCTCCTGACCTGGCCGGGCGAGGACCGCATGGTGCTCATCGCCCCGAGCGAGACCGAGGAGACCCAGACCACGCGCGACTACTGCGAGCGTCTCGTTTCGGGCAATGCGCCGATCGGACGGGTCGAGTACGCCGACGTGCGCCAGTCGATGAAGAATGGCGGCGGCCCGGCCTGCCTGCGCCTGCGCGTCGTGCTCACCGAAGACGAACGCGCCGCAGTCAATCCGGGCGTGATGATGAGCGAGGATCTCTACGCGAAACTGACCGGGTGGGCTCGGAAGCACTACCGCGAAGAACTCTCGCCGGATGATATCGCCGACCCCGATCTCGTCACCGAGAGCCAGGCGGCGCTCGACGCGCTCACCGGGATCATGGGCCTCGGGTCCGACTTCTATCCGTTCCAGCGCGCCTGAGCGGGGCTGCAACCGGAGACGGCAGATTTAACGAAATCGTTGCTTCGGCCCGCTACCCCTCGTGCTGCAACCGTGAAGCGAAATGGGGGCCGTGATGCCGGTCGCGACCTATCTGCATACCGATCCGAGCGTGCGCGTCTCGGCATTTTCCGGCCGGGTGGTTCCAGACGATCTGTCTCGGCTCGGCCGGATGTTCCACAACGGGGCCGCGTTCAGGGCGACGGATCCGGCCTTCTGCATTTTCCGGCCTGACGTGAATCTCTCCGCGATCGATCCGGAGGATCTGCTCGATCTCGAGATCACGGTCGGAGAGGCCTTCGCGGGCAAGAAGCACGAGACCCTCAAGGTGGCGATCGTGGCCAAGAGCGCGTCGGTCTATTCCGAGCTGCGGCTCTGGCGCGAACTCACCAAGTCCTCGTCCAGCTATCGCTATACGTTCGACGTGTTCGAGACGCTTGTGGAGGCGGTCGCCTGGCAGCGCCTGTCACCGGACTGGGCGCAGCGCATCCGCGAGCTGGAGGGGTTCAGGCAGGTCGCCTAGACCCACTCCACCTGCTTGGCGAGGCCGCCGGCACGTGCGTATTCCTGCGTGCCCTCGTGATAGACCTTGTCGGTGGGCAGCACCTTGTGGGCCGGGATGTCGGGAAGGTTCTTGATGCGCTCGTAGATCGGCGTGAAGTCCACGTTGGCGGTGGATTCCATCAGCTCCTCGTAGCTGTCGATGACGAAATAGGTCTGCTGGAAGTCGTCATAGCGGTAGTCAGTGCGCATGATGCGCTCGAGATCGAAATGGATCCGGTTCGGCGAGCGCCCTTCCAGGCAGAACCTGCTCTCCGACTGCGAGGAGACGATGCCGGCGCCGTAGATGCGCCGGCCTTCTGGCGTGTTTATGAGGCCGAACTCGACCGTGTACCAGTAGAGCCGGGTCAGGTTCTCGATCGTGTCGTGCTTGATCGCCTTGTAGCCGCCCTCGCCATACGCCTGCATGTAGTCCGCGAAGGTCGGCAGGGTCAGCAGGGGCACATGGCCGAACACGTCATGGAAGATGTCCGGCTCGGGCAGGTAGTCGAGCTTGTCAGCATCGCGGATGAAGCGCCCCGCCACGAATCGCCGGTTGGCGAGATGGTCGAAGAAGACATCGTTGGGAATGAGGCCGTGCACGGCCACGACCTGCCAGCCGGTGAGCTTGTAGAGCTTCTCGTTGATCCTGTCGAAATTCGGGATGCCGCCGTCATTGAGGTTGAGCAGCTCCAGCCCCTTGAAGTGCTCCGGCGCGGCGCGACCCTTCAGCACCTTCATCTGGCGCTCGTAGAGCGTGGTCCAGACCTGGTGCTCTTCCTCGGTATAGCGGTCCCAGCACTGGTCGATCGTATGGTCCTCCGCCGGTGTCTGTTCGGCGACGACGGGATCGTTCACGGGCATGAGATGCGCGCTCCTGAATTGGTTACATTTGCAACCAATATACACCGGCAAGCCCCCTGAAGGCGAGGGGGCTTTGTGTCACCGTCTCATTGCGCGCACAGAAGGTCGGTGAGCCCGTCGCGGCCCCGGGCCGGTCGTGCATCGGCGAGATACCAGAGGGGCTGGCCGCCAGCATGCTCGGTGGAGAAGTGGATGGCACGCCTCAGTCCCGCCTCGGCGCATGCCGCATCGGCGGCTTCCTGGCCGCAGCGATAGCCGCTCTCGAACAGGCAGGCTGCCAGCGGATAGCCGTTCACTTCCGGAACCGCGAAGAAGACCGTGTTCGGACCGGCGACACCGCCTTCGAGTCCGCCCGTGCCGGGATAGCCCGGCTGGTGATGGGGCGGACGCTGCGGGGGCGGGGCCGGCTCGTCGAGCCGGCCGGGGCGCACCGAGGTGATGCGCTGGTCGAGCCGGAAGCGCCTGAGATCGCTGACCGAGCGGTCGATTGTGCGGCAGCCGCCCCGGTAGTCGTCGTCAACGCACACCGTCCACACCCCGGCATGGAGTTCGATCGACCGAGCGGTGTCGTTGAAACTCATGCGCGAGAGATTGTCGACCGGGTCGATGACGGTCAGCGCCCGGCCGGAATAGTCGAATCCGGAATACAGGGTGATGCCCGCCTCGCGGTCCGGTCCCCGGAAGCTCACGGGCCTGACCGAGGTGATCCGGTCGTTGAACGCCCACTCGCTCATGTTCGGAAGGTCCTCGTCCAGCACATGGCACGAGCCGCGATAGTCCGGTTCGAGGCACACCTCCCAGCGCCCGCCCTCCACGCGCATGGAGCTGGTCAGGTCGTTGAAGTCGATCCAGCGTAGATCCGGCGCCTCGCCGTCGATGCGGACCGAGCGACCTTCGTAGTTCACATGCTCGTACAGGACGATCGCGCCTGAATCGCGGTGGTGCTGGGTCTCGCTCTGCGCAAGGGCGGAGGGACTCAGCAACAGCGAGGCGACAAGCGCGGGGCGGAGCACCGTGAGCGTCCTTTCGGCATGAGAAGCGTTCAAGGCCTACCTGAGAGCGGGTCGATGATCCCGCCGCCTGGCCTGCGGTTCAATACCCCATCGCGGAGCCGTCCTTCCGGCTCTCCGAGGCCGCATGATACACGCCGGTTTCCGGGTCGCGAAGGATGCCCTGGTAGCCGCCGAAGCTGCCATCTCCGTTCCGCAGGACATGGCCGCGCGCTTCCAGTGCCTCGCGCACGTCCTGCGGGACGCCGCTCTCCACCAGCACGACGCCGAGCCCTCCGGCTTCGGTCACCGGATCGGTCGGCTCGGTCGAGCCGTCATGGCGCCAGCGCGCCGCGTCGCCGGCCTCCTGCACGTTGAGGCCGAAATCGATGATGTTGGTCAGGATCTGGACATGGCCCTGGGGCTGCATCGCCCCGCCCATGACGCCGAAGCTCAACCAGCCTTCGCCGTCCTTGGTCACCATGGCCGGGATGATGGTGTGGAAGGGTCGCTTGCCCGGCGCGTAGACGTTCGGGTGATCGGGATCGAGGCTGAACATCTCGCCGCGGTCCTGCAGCATGAAGCCGAGCCCGTCCGGCACGAGGCCCGACCCCATGCCGCGATAGTTCGACTGGATGAGGGAGACCATCATGCCGCTGGAATCGGCGACGGTGAGATAGGTGGTGTCGCCGTGCTCGATCGCCGCCGGATCGCCGTGAGGCACGCTGTCCATCGCCCGCTCCATGGAGATCAGCTCGCGGCGTTCAGCGGCATATTCGTCCGATACCAGGGTCGACACCGGCACCTCTGCGAACTGGGGATCGGCATAGAAGCGTGCCCGGTCCTCGTAGGCCAGGCGCTTGGCCTCGATCATAACATGCAGCGCGTCCGCGCTCATGAAGCCCATTTCCGCGAGGTCGTAGTCCTCGATGATCTGCAGCATCTGCAGCGCCGCGATGCCCTGGCCCTGCGGGGGGAGTTCCCAGACATCGTAGCCGCGATAGTTCACGCTCACCGGCTGGACCCAGTCGGAGGAGAAATTCGCCAGGTCCTCGTAAGAGAGATAGCCGCCGATCCGCTCCATGTAGGCATCGATCGTGCGCGCGATCTCGCCCTCGTAGAAGGCGTCGCGCCCGCCCTCGGCGATCAGGCGCAGCGTGTTGGCCAGATCGGGATTGGCGAAGATCTCGCCTTCCCTGGGCGCATCGCCGTCCTCGGTGAGATAGGTGGCGCGGGCGTTCTCGAGTTCGCCGACCATCTCGGCATTGTTCTCGAACGCGGCCATGTTGCGGTCCCAGTAATAGGCGATCAGCTGGGTGACCGGGAAACCCTCCTCGGCATAGCGAATCGTCGGGGCGAGGATGTCCTCCATCGCCATCGAGCCGAACCGGGCGTGCAGGGTGAACCAGCCGTCCACCGTCCCGGGGACGGAGACGGGCAGCACGCCGAGCGGCGGAATGGTTTCCCGCTCGCCAAGCCGAGCGACGAGTTCGTCATAGCTCAGGCTCTGCGGCGACGGGCCCGCCGCGTTGAGGCCATAGACCTGCTTCGATTGCGGATCCCAGACGAGCACGAAGAGATCCCCGCCGATGCCGTTGCCGACCGGCTCCATCAGGCCGAGCGCGGCATTGGCCGCGATCGCCGCGTCGACCGCATTACCGCCGGCCTTGAGCACGTCGATCGCGATCTGGGTCGCCAGCGGATGGGCGGTCGCCGCGGCGCCGTGCCGGGCGAGCACCGGGGAGCGTGTCGCGAACGGCGAACCATGGATCCGGTCTCCACCGACATCGCGCAGGCGCGGATCGACGGCGGCCGGCGCCTCCTGTGCGGAGGCCGGCGCGAATTCTGCAAAGCTCATGAGGGCTCCTGCGGCAAGAAGCGCGCTGGCAAGGCGGACCATGACTGTCTCTCCCCGTGTGGGCCGGACGGTGCATTGCCGCCGGCGGTGTTTCTGTGTGCCGGGAAGTAAATAGGGTGCCAGCCGCCCGATCAAGCTGTCAGCCGCCGCCCGAACTGCCTTCGCTTTCGCCGTCCTCGGCCGCGGGCTCGTCCTGGGTTTCCTGCGTCGTGTCTTCCTGGGAGCGGCGGATCGCCTCACCGAGAATCCCGCGCAGGAGATCTCCGGCGCGCTCCTGATCATCGGCTGGCGTCTCCCCGGGCTGCGTCTCGGTCTCCTCAGCGGGTTGCGTGCCCGCCGCGCCGGTGAGGATGTCCAGCAGCCCGCCCGCGCCCTGTTCGCGCATGCGCTCGAGATCGAGGAGCTGGCCCAGGTCGCCGAGCTGGCCCTGGGCCCGCGCCTGCACGAGATTGCGGGCGATCGTGGCGAAATCGAGCGTGATTTGCGGGTCCGCGAAATCGCCGCTGATCAGGATCGGCACGCCGATGCCCTGAAGGTCGGCCTCTCCGCCCTGACCGCTCAGGCTCGCGACCGCGCGCGGCGTGAAGCGATAGTCGAGCCGGCGCGCGCCGAGATCGACTTCGCCCTCACCGGCCGCGCGCAAGAGGGGGCTCAGCATGGTGAGGTCGGGATTGCGTGCCACGCCGTCCGCCATGGAGATCGTCCCGCGCAGGGCCGAGAAGTCGGTCTCCTGACGATCCCCGAAGGCATCGGGCAGGGACCGGGTCTCCACCGCATTGAGCACGCCGCGAATGACCTGCGCGAGATTGACGCCGACGATCGCGCCGTCGGTGAAGTCGAAATCACCCGTTCCGGAAAGTGACTCCATGATCGCGGCTATGCTGCTCCCGCTACCTGTGAGATCGAGCCCGAGCGTGCCGGTCCCGCGCAGACGCTCGAAACCGGCCGCGGCGGTCAGGAAGGGCAGGGCTTCGAGCGCTTCCAGCCTTCCGGTGAAGGCGTAGGAGGGCACTGCCGTGCGCGCGTTTGCGACCACGCGGGCATTGCCCCGTCCGCCGTACAGCAGGAATTGCGTGAGGTCCGCGCTCAGGCGGCCGTTGTCGAGCGCCGCGTCGAGTTCGGCGTCGCTGAACTCGATCTCGCGCACCAGCAGCCTTCCGACGCTGCCGCGCAGGCGCGCATCGACGAGGCGCAGGGCGGACAGATCGATCGGCTCCTCGCTCCACCCCGCATCCGCGCCCGGTCCGGTTCCGGCCGGCTCCGGCAGGTACGGGTTGAGGTTCAGCTCTGGTATGTCCACCCGCCCGTCGAGGCGCGGGCGCGCGCCGGCATAGTCGATATCCAGGCTGCCGCTCGCGGTGATGTCGTCGAAGGCGAGGTCGGATTCGCTGAGGCTGATCCGGCCCGGCGCGCCGGCGAGGCGCCCCGTGGCAGCGAAGCGCCGGAAACCCTCGCCCGGAGGCAGGCTGGCACCGAACACGGCGGCAAGTTCGGGCAGGACGAGATCGAGATCGGCGGCGCCCTCGTATTCAAGCTCACGGCTTTCCAGGATGTGGCCGTCGAACCCGACCTCGCCGATGGGGCCGGTCAGGGATAGCGCCGCCGGGGTGCGGGCGCCCTCGAAGAAGCCGCGCAGCGAGCCGAGCGAGGCGGAGAAATCCATCGCGCGGCCCTCCAGCGTGAAACCGCCTTCGAGGCTCACGGGCGCGTCGACGCCGGGAAGCCCGATCGCGAGATCGACCGCCTCGAAGCGACGCGCATCGCCGTCGCCGGCATAGATCAGCGTGCCGTTCTCGATGCGCACATCCCCGAAGCTCGCCTCGATCGGCAGGGCACCGGGCCGCCGGAATCCTTCCCCGGCCGATGTTGCGGGGGCGGTATCGCCCGTGCCGAAACTCCAGTTGTTGCGCCCGGCGCGCTGCTCCAGGCGGATCACCGGGTCGACGAGGATGAATTCCTCGATCACGAACTCGCGCCGGACGAGGGGCAAGAGCTGCAGGGTCAGGCGCAGCGCGTCCATCTGCGCGAACGGCTCCTCGCCGAAGCCCTCGGCATTGGCGATGGTCACATCGCCTGCCCGCGCCTGCACCTTCGGCAGCAGCGCGAGGCTGATATCGCCGCTAATGGACACCTCCCGCCCGAGCGCGTCCGAGGCGGCCTGCTCGATCCGGTCGCGATAGGCGTCGGCGGGGATGAGCGAGGGTGCGATCAGCGCCGCGGCGAGGCCGGTGGCGAGGAGAAAGGCGAGGACCAGCAGGATTCGGCGCATGGAAACTTTCCAGACGGGCTCAGGTTCTCAACGGGCACGAACCGGGGGCCGAATGCATCGGTTCCGGAGCGGCGAAAGATAGATTAACCTTAGCGCCAAGGCCGAATGATGGCGAGCGCGAGGCCGGCGCGCTAGATTGAGGCGAGCGCCGTGTTGCGACGCCAAGCGAGGGGAGACACCCATGGACACCGTCATCCGCATGAACCGCCGCCAGATTCTCACCGGGCTCGCTTCGGGCTCGGTGGTCGCCTTCGCACCGGGCTGCGTGGAGAACCCGACGCTCGGGCGCAGCCAGCTCATCCTGGTGTCCGAGGAGCAGATCGCCCAGCTCTCCGCCCAGGCCTGGCAGCAGAGCCTGCAGCGCGAGCGGGTCAGCCGCGATCCCGCCCTCAATGCCCAGCTGCAGCGCGTCGGGCGCCGCATCGCCCAGGCCTCCGGCCTCGGCTACGACTGGGAGTTCGTGGTGTTCGATTCCGACCAGGAGAACGCCTGGGTCCTGCCGGGGGGCAAGGTCGCGTTCTACCGCGGTATCATGGAGACGATGGAAAACGACGACCAGGTCGCCACCGTGATGGGTCACGAGGCGGCGCATCTTGCGGGCCGGCACGCCGCGGAGCGCGCCTCCCAGCAGCAGGCCGCCGGGATCGGCCTCGGGCTCGCCGCCGTCGCCCTGGATGCCGGCGATGTCGAGAACACCGCCCAGTGGGCCGCGATCCTGGGTGCCGGGGTGACCTTCGGCGTGCTGCTGCCCTACTCGCGCCGCCACGAGCTGGAGGCCGACCGGTTCGGCGTCGATTACATGGTGCGCGCCGGCTACGACCCGCGCGAGGCGCTCGATTTCTGGACTTCCAAGGCGGCCCAGCGGACCGGGCGGCCGAGCGTGCCCGAATTCGCCTCCACCCACCCCAGCGACGAGACCCGGATCGCGGCGCTGCGCGAATATCTGGTGGCGCGAAACTATATCTAGACGACAGGCCTGCCTGCGAAGTGCAAGAGGCGCGCCTGCGCCTCTTGCGCCCGCGCGGGTGCGGGATTAGGTTCCGCGGCCTCGCTCGCAGGACATGCTCCGCGACGCGTGCCGTTCACGGCATGCCGCCTTAGCTCAGTTGGTTAGAGCGCTAGATTGTGGATCTAGAGGTCCCCCGTTCGATCCGGGGAGGCGGTACCATCCTTCGTCAGAGCGCCGTATCCACCATCTCGAACGTGTCGAAACCCTCGCTCATGTCGGGAGTTTCGAAGCTCGATTCCATGCCGGCATAGACGCGCGGCGCGATCGGCTGTTCGGGACGGGCCTCGCGCCGGCGCTGGACTTCCTCCCGATCGCTGCACAGCACGTAGTGACAGTGGCGCTTATAGTCCGCCGGGACGCGCCGCAGGATCGTCGCGCGCGTCCTGCGCGTGAGGTTCAGCTGATCCCAGATCACCGGGCGGCGCGCGTCGAGCGCCCCCGAAAGGCGGGCGCGCATCTCGCGCTCGGCCTGCTTGAAATGGGTTTCCCACACCGCGTGATAGCTGCGGCCCTCCAGCCGGGCGCGTTCGTGCAGCAGCGGATCGACGGCGAACACGAAGGCATCGGGAAGCAGCTCCAGCAGGCGCTTCGCGCGCGTGGACTTGCCGGAGTAGGGAAGGCCGGTGAGCAGGTGCAGGTCGGGGCGTGCCATGGGAGGGTTCCCGGATCGGGGCGCGGACGGATGCGTTGATTTCACGAGCCCGTCTTGAATCTTCCACAGGAATTTTGCGATCAAGCGCGGCGAGGCGCTTCGGCGTGGTTAACGAATCTGTAATCTGCAGGTTCGGCTGTGGACGGCAAGGGAGGCGCGCGTGGCTCGGCTATCAAGGCAAGGCGGCGCTCAGTTCATGATCCTGGACGAGGTCCAGATCTATGACGAGGCCGAACTCGACCGCATCTGCTCGCGCCACGAGATTTCCGACGAATCCACCCGCATGGCCCTCTGGCGCACCCTGGAGGACGCCGGCAAACGCCTGCGCGACCAGCGCCGGCTGCAGGCGAGCCGTATCCAGATCTCCCGCCTGAAGCAGGAACTCCAGCTCGGCATGCGCCTCTCCGCCCAGCTCTCCCACCACGTGCCCGACAGCGGCCAGCTGCGCGAGGACGCCGCCGGGGTGGGGCTCAACCGCCATCACCTCGCCGCGCTTCGCGAGGGCGAACGCCGCGCCGCGGAGCAGGGCGGGGCGCATCCGCGCTACCGCCTGGAAGATGCCGGCGAGATGCTCGCCTATCTCAGCCGCGTCTACGAGGAGGCCCTGGCGGCCTGCACGACGGGGGCAGGCGAAGACCCCGACGAGGCCTGGCGGGCGCGGCTTCGCGCCTTCTATACCCGCACGCTTGCGCGGGCCTGGGTGACGCGCGAGGCCGATCAGGGCGAGCGTTTCCTCGCCGACTGCCGCCGGGCGCTCGAGAGGACGGGGGAGAGCGAGACGCAGGACCGTTTCGGCCCGCGCAGCGAAGGCCGCGCAACGGGATAGAGCGGCCGCTAGTCGCGGTTCGGGTCTTCCAACTCGCCTTCGCCGGCCTCCATCTCCCCGCTGATGGTGCGTGCCTGGACGAGTTCGCGGGCATGCTCGACGCTGTCGACCGGCTCGATGGTGTCGATTGCACACCGCCAGCCGTCCGGCGGTGTGATGTATTCGGGGGCAGGCGGACAGGTCCCGTCATACTCTCCGAACGCGATCTCGGCGCCGAATTCGAGGCCCGCACATCGCGTGCTCGTCGTCGCGAGCCAGTGCGCGTTGCCACTCTGCAGGACCAGATGCTGGTGGTCGAGAACGGTGTAGCCGGTGATCTCGCACGTCTCCTGTGCAAGGGCGCCGGGTGCGCCAAGGAGAACGGCGGCGGCTGCGAACAATCCGGATTTGATCATGGCGGTCATCCCTGCTTCGGCTATATCTCGTCCTTCGAACGTCCCAAGTCTACAGCGTCTTGAGCGCTGATCTCTCATGACGAATGCCGACATGCCTCGCCCGGTTCCGGGCCGCGTCGCCGTGATCGGGGCCGGTGCATCCGGTCTTGCCTGTGCGTTCGCGCTTCTCAGGCGGAAGGTCGAGGTGGTGGTCTTCGAGTCCGGCCGGGCAGGGGGTGGGGCGCTCGCGGCGTCGGGCGGGATGCTGGCGGCCGGCTTCGAGACCGCGTTCGAGGCGCGCGACCCGGAACGTTTCGCCTCGCTCGCCCTGCACGCCGCCGAGCTCTGGCCGGGCTGGGCGGCGGACATCGAGGCGGCGAGCGGACGCGAACTCGGCTACCGGCGCCGCGGCTCGATCACGCCGGCCTTCACCCGGGCGGAGCTCGCCCATCTCGATGCGGCGCAGGCGCACGCCGCCGCGCAGGGCATCGTGCTGCGCCGGCTGGATGCCAGGGGTGCCGCGGCGGCCGAGCCCGGCCTCGCCCCCTGTCTCGGCGCCCTCGAATTCCCCGGCGACGGCGGTGTGGACAACCGCGCGCTCGGCCCGGCGCTCGCCGAGGCGATCGTGCGCCTGGGCGGCACGGTGCGCGAGGACTGTGCGGTCGAACGCGTCGCGGCCGGGTCCGATGGCGTCACGCTGGGGCTCGCCGAGGGGGCGCCGGTGCGCTTCGATGCGGTGATCGTCGCAACCGGCAGCATGCTGCCTGCGGGGCTCGAACCGCTGCGCCCGCTCCTGCGCCCGGTCAAGGGTCAGATGATCGCCTTCGATCTCGAGGGGGTGGCGCCGCCGATCCGCATCGTGCGGGCACTCTCGGTGTATCTCGCGGCCAAGCCGGGCGGACGCCTCGTCGCCGGAGCCACGAGCGAGCCGGGCGTCGATACGCTGTCAACCGAGCCGGCGGTCGTCGAACGCCTGGCCGCGCTCGCTCGCGCGGTCTTTCCCGGTCTTGCGGGGCGGCCGGTGGCGGAGCGCTGGGCCGGCATCCGGCCGGCGATGCCCGACGGGCTGCCGATCCTCGGCCCGGGGCCGTTGCCGGGCGTGCATCTTGCACTCGGCGGCTATCGTAACGGCGTGCTGCTCGCGCCTGCCATGGGGGAGGCGCTTGCCGGAAGCATCCTCTCGGGCCGGCTTCCCGAAACGGTCTCCGTCTTCGGCGTGCAACGTTTCGGTCTCGACGGTTAACGAAGCCTTATGGCGGGGCGTGCAGGCTGACAGGCGATTCGCCATGCCCTTAAGGGAGGCCCGCCTTGGTCGATGCCGTCATCCCGCGCCTCGCTTCGCCCGCCCAGCTGCTGCAGTCGGCTGCCGACGCGACGGGAGCCGATTTCGACTATCTGGTCCGCACCGCGGCACGCGAGAGCAATTTCGATCCGCAGGCGAGGGCGCAAAGCTCCTCGGCGGCGGGCATGTTCCAGTTCATCGAGCAGACCTGGCTCGCCATGATGAGCCGGCACGGCGCGGCGCACGGCCAGGGCGAGCTTGCCGCGCAGATCACCCGTGGGCCGGACGGCCGCTTCGAGGTCGCCGACCCGGCCACGAAGCGCGAGATCCTCGATCTTCGCTTCGATCCGGCGCTCGCGAGCCGCATGGCCGGCGAGCTTGCGGCGGAGAACGCGGGCGTGCTGCGCGAGGCGCTGGGCCGAGAGCCTTCCGGCGGGGAACTCTACGCCGCTCATTTCCTCGGCGCCGGCAACGCCGCGCGTCTGATCGAGACGGCCGAGGCAAGCCCCGCGGCGCGGGCCGACACGCTGTTTCCCGCCGCGGCGCGGGCGAACCGGGCGATCTTCTTCGATGGCGCCCGCGCGCGCAGCGTCAGCGAGGTGCTGGGGGCGCTCACAGGCGCTGACGGGTCGCCGGTCGCACCGCCCGAAACCCTTGTCTCCGGCCCGGCGCCGGAATCCCCGCCCGTCCAGGCCGGCGGCTGGCGACCGGGCGCGTGGAGCGGGCCCGGTCGCCCGGTCGCCGTGCTCTCGCCCGGCGTGATCGAACTGCTCGCCTCCCTCGATGCGCCGCGCGGGCGCGACGACCGCGAGGCTTGAAAGGCGGCGTTAAGACTTCTTGCCGCATCTTAGGATTTGGCTTGTCTCAGGATGAAGGTGTCATGAGCGTTCAAGGCCTTCGTGCCCGGTTGACCCGGGAAGACATTCAGCGCCTGACCGACGCCGCCGACCCGGAAGGGCGCGCGATGGCGACGCGCAAGCTGTGCACGCGAATCGCGCTGGACGGCTTCGGCGACGCGGATCGCGCGGCGGGCGAGGCGGTGCTGGCTCTCCTGGCCGAGGATGCCGCCGAGATCGTGCGGCGCGCCCTCGCGGTCACGTTGCAGCGCTCGCCCCATCTGCCGGCTCCGGTCGCCAGACGCCTCATTGCCGACATCGACACCATTGCGATCCCGATCATATCCGGCTCTCCGGTGCTCACCGACGAGGAATTGATCGAGATCGTGCGTACCGCACCCGAGGCGCGCCAGTGCGCCGTCGCGTCCCGGGCGAACGTCTCGCGCGAGGTCGTGCGCGAGATCGTGACCCACGCTGGCGCGAGGGCAGTCGCGACCGCCGCGGCCAATGACGGCGCGAAGTTCGATGCCGGGTCCTACGCGCTCACCTTCCAGCGCTTCGAGGACGCCCCCGAGGTCCTGGAGCGCTTCGTGGAACGCTCGCGCCTGCCGCTCGAGGTGACCGAGAAGCTGATCGCCAGGATTTCCGATGAGGCCCTGCAGCGCCTGGTCTCGCGCCACGCCCTGCCGCCCCAGCTCGCGGTGGAACTTGCCGAGGGCGCGCGCGAACGCGCGACCGTCGATCTCGTCGAGCAGGCGGGCCTCTCGCCCGAGCCGCGCCGCTTCGTTCAGCAGCTCCAGCTCAACGGGCGCCTGACCCCGTCACTGATTTTGCGCGCCCTGTTCCGCGGGCATGTCGCATTCTTCGAGCACGCCGTGGCGGAGCTTGCCGGAATCGATCACGCCAAGGCCTGGCTTCTCATCCACGATGCCGGGCCGCTGGGCCTGGAGGCGGTGTTCCAGCGCACCGGCCTTCCCGCGCGCATTCTGCCGGCGGTGAGGGCGGCGATATCGGCCTATCATTCCATCGAGATCGGGGGCGACGGGCCATCCGATCTCGTGCGTTTCCGCAAGACGCTGACGGAACGGATCTTCACCCAGTTCCAGGGGGCGCCCGAAGGCGATCTCGCCTATTGCCTCGACCGTCTCGACGTGGATATCGAGCAGCTCGACCACCCGGTGCGCGCGGCCTCCTGAGTTAACCCCCATCCGTCGACAGGCAAAAAAGGGCCCGCGCCGGGAGCAGCGCGGGCCTCTTCGTTTCAGGAAGCCGGCGAGGTCAGGTCGGTTCACCGACGAGGGCGACGACGCGCGTCTCGAGTTCCTCGGCGAGCTGACGGCCGACCGCGTCGTCGTCGGTACGGATGTTCTGGTTCAAGGCCGCCCGGATGGAATGGACATGGGCCTCGGCGAGCGAGAGCGGGATTGCCGCGCGCTTCTCCGGCGTCTCGATCAGGCGCGCGAGCGAGGCGGCGATCCGGGTAACCAGCGGGAACTGATAGGTCGAGCCCAGCCCGCGCAGGTCGTGCGCGACCGTGAACAGGGCGTCGCCTGCCTCTCCCTCGAGGCCCTCCGCCTTGGTGCGTCCCAGCGCGGCCTCGAGCTTCTCGACCTCCTGGCCGAGCCACGCGCCGAATTCGACGGAGAGTTGGTCCAGCGCCTTCTCCGCCCGTGCAATCGCGTCGGGATCGGCCGCCGGAATCCGGCCCCCGACCTTCACGCGCAGCATGTTGGGCGGGTTGATGATCTCGATGGGTTTCTCGCGCTGGCTCATATCGACTGCTCCCGTTGTTCAGGCGGATTGGACTTCGTCGTCGCGGCGTTCGGGCCCCTCGTAGTCCGGCTTGGCTAGCCGACGCCGGTCCGGGCCGAAAAATACTTTCGTCCGCACGAAGGGGCGCGGCCGGTTCACGATGGACTGGATGCGGCGGTAGAGCGCGTCGGCGGAGAAGGGCTTGGCCATGAATTCGGTCACCCCGGCATCGCGCGCTTCGCGCACCTTGGACAGCTCGGCATAGGCTGTCAGCATTATGATCGGCACGTACGGGTTCGGGCTCTTGTTCGGATTTCGCAGCAGCTTGACGAGGCTGATGCCGTCGACCGGCTTCATCTTCCAGTCGAGCACGATGATGTCGATGGCTTTCGCACGCAGGACTTCGACGCAGTGCTGGGCGGTGCTGGCCTCGAAAATCATCTCGCATCCGAACGCCGTCAGCACGGTACGCACGAGCCCGCGCATCGCCGCATTGTCGTCGACGACGAGGATATTGAGGCGCTTGAAGGCCATCGAGGTGTCGACTTCGTCTGCCACGAGACGAACTCCAGAATCTCCATCCGGACAGAGCAGTAGCGCCATTTGCTTAATGCCCGGCTAAGGCGGGGAGCGGGCGGGCTCAGGTGGAGAATTGCTCGACCAGGATGCGCTCCTCCAGCGCCCGGCCCTCGTCGAACAGCATGTGCAGGGTGATGTCGCCGGCCTCCGAGACCGTCACGCGGCGCGCCTCGCGGAACTCCTTGTTGTCCGCGACCGCCGAGACCGGGCGTTTCTCCGGTTCGAGCACCTCGAACTCCACGACAGAATCGTGGGGCAGCAGGGCTCCGCGCCAGCGGCGCGGGCGGAAGGCGCTGATCGGGGTTAGGGCGAGCAGCTGCGCGTCGAGCGGCAGGATCGGCCCGTGGGCGGAGAAATTGTACGCGGTCGAGCCGGCCGGCGTGGCCACCAGCGCGCCGTCCGCGGACAGCTCCTCCATGCGCACCGTGCCGTCGATGGAGATGCGGATCTTCGCGGTCTGGCGCGTCTCGCGCAGCAGCGACACCTCGTTGATGGCCAGCACCTCGAAGCGTTCCCCGTTGACCCGTTCGCCGACCGCGCGAAGCGGATGGATGTCGGCCTGCTCGGCGCGCTCGAGACGTTCGATGAGATCGGTGTCCGAAGGTTCGTTCATCAGGAAGCCGACCGAACCGAAATTGATGCCGTAGACGCGGATGTCGTCGCGCCCCATGACCTTGTGCAGGGCGTCGAGCATCACGCCGTCCCCGCCGAGCGCGACCAGCACCTCGGCCTCGTCCAGCGCGACCTCGCCGTGCCTGTCGGCGAGGGCCTGCTTGGCCGAGCGCGCATCCTCGCGCGTGCCGGCGTGAAAGGCGATCTTCATGCGTCAGGATCCTTCGCGGCGCTGGCGGTCAGGCGGCGATTGAAGCCCCGCCGCCGAGCGCGTGCAAGGCGCCACCTGCGGCCGCGGCGTCGTAATCGGCGAAAACCGCGGATGCGGCGCGCGCGAGATCGCTGTCGTCCACGGCATGGATGCGGCCCTGGCGGGTCAGGGTGCGCACCATCGGCGCGACGCTTCGGTCCTGCGCTCCGATCGTGCGGCAGGCCAGTGCGCAGGCGCGGACCGGCGCGGCCCCGAGCGCCCGGCGCCACAGCCCGACGGGCATGGCGCACAGCCGGGCCATGGCGTGGTCGAAGACCGGTCCGGGCGCACCGGCGAGGCTGCGCAGCACGAAGGCCGCGTCGAGCCGGCCGGAGGCTTCCAGCCGTGCCACGAGCCGGGCCGCCTCGGCCTCGGGATCGCTCGCGGCGGCATCGGCCAGTGCGCCTGCAGCTGCCTCGTCCACGGCGCGCCGCTCGAGCGTCGGGAAGCGGCGGGCCAGGACTTGCGCCACGGTTTGCGCCGCGACTGCCATCAGCGCGCGCGCAAAGCCCGCGGTGAGATCGTCGCGCGCGGCGAGGGCGATCTGCAGCTCGCGTTCGCCCTTCGCCACGGCGGCGAAATCGGCCGCGCTCGCCTCGCCGAGCCGGGCACCGTCATTGCGCGCGAGCCGGTCTAGAACCTCGCTCTCGCGGAAAGCGGCGAGGGCGGCCACCACGGCCTCGCTGACACGCAGGCGCGAGGCGATCATCAACCGGCGAGCGCCGTCGAGCCGGGCCAGGGCGATCAGGTCCTCCTCCTCGAGCGCGAGGCAGCGCGTGAGGATGGGCTCGGCGATCTCGAGCTCGTCGCCTGCGAGAAACCGCACCACGCCGGGCGGTGCCCAGGGGCAGTCGGCCAGCCGGTTCGCGATCGCCAGGCGCACCCGCGCCTCGGCCGAGCGGGCGAGGTCCAGCAGGCACTCGTCGACCTCGTCGGCGACCCGCCAGGACGGCGGCGCCTTCACGCATGCCGATGTCAGCATCAGCGCGAGCTCGCCGCGCCGGCGGATGCGCGCGTCAGCTTCGGCAGGAAAGGCAGGCGCAGCCATGAACGCTCCCGGGACAGTACAGGCGCTCATGGTTACCGAACACGGTTACCGTCGCGTTATCTGCGCGAGGGATGTCGAAACGGGTGATTTGACGGATGCGCACTGGAGCGCGATCCTTGGCCGGGAAGAATTGCCGAACGATGTTCGGGAAGAGCGATATCGTGGAGGAGAACGCCATGGACGACCGCGCAAACGTATCCGTGAAGGACCAGGTTTCGGAAGCGGAGTGGAAGGCGCGCTGCGACCTCGCCGCGCTCTACCGGCTGGCCTTCATGCACGGCTGGGACGATCTTTTCTTCACCCACATCTCGATGCGCATTCCCGGCGAGCCGGAGCATTTCCTGCTCAATCCGTTCGGGCTGCTGTTCGAGGACGTCACCGCTTCGAACCTCGTCAAGGTCGACGAGGAGGGCAATGTGCTGCCCCCGAGCCAGTACGGCATCAACCCGGCCGGTTTCACGATCCACTCTGCCGTCCACGCTGCACGGCCGGATGTTCACGTGGTGATGCACCTGCACACCGACCAGGGCGTCGCTGTCAGCGCCCAGAAGCGCGGCCTTCTGCCGATCTCCCAGCTCGCGATGAACGTGATGAAGGACGTGGTCTATCACGGCTATGAGGGCATCGCGCTCGACGAGGAGGAGAAGTCCCGCCTCGTCGACGATCTGGGCGAACACAATCTCCTGATCCTGCGCAATCACGGCACGCTGACCTGCGGCGACCATCCCTTCAGCGCCTATACGCGCATGTATCTGCTCGAGCGGGCCTGCAAGGTGCAGACGCTCGCCCAGTCCGGCGGAGCCGAACTCATCGAGTGGGACACGAAGATGCAGGAGCGCGTCTATGCGCAGGGCGAGCAGGCCTTCACCAACGACCTGTTCAAGGAGATCGGCTGGGCCGCCATCCGGGGCCGGGTGGACCGCCAGAGCCCGGGATACGACCGCTGATTCTCCTCGAGGGGGCAATTTAGAGTCGACATTCGCGCGGCAGGGGTATTCAATCGCCCACCGGGTCCGGCGGTGGGAGGTCGCTCATGCCCGCATCGCGCGCCGCGGCGGCGCTGGGAGGTGTCTGCCTCGCCCTCGCGACCGGCGCTTCGGCGCAGGCGGGAGCGTGGCCGCGCGAGCGCGGCGAGAGCCTGCTCATCGTCACCGGGAGCTGGCATCGGCTCGCCGCCCCGCAGGACGGCGCGGTTCTCTTCAAGCGCGAGGCGGCGATCTACGGCGAATACGGCGCCACCGGCCGCATCACGCTTGTCGGACGCTTCGCGCTGCAGGACTTCCGTGAGGAGATCCGTACCGACGACACGGCGCTCGCGGTCACCTACGCCACCTTCGGCGGCAGCGAAGCGGGCGCGCGCGTCCACCTGGCAAGACTCGGGCGCTGGTGTGCCTCGGGCCAGCTCCTGGTGACGTTGCCGAGCGCCGGGGAGAACCGGACCAATGCCGAGCACGGCACGGGGGGCGGCGATGTGGACCTGCGTGCACTCGTAGGGCGCTCGATCGGGGAGGCCGGCTTCGCCGAGATCCAGCTCGGCCTCCGCGAGCGGGAGGGGGAGGGCGGATCTGAAGTCCGCTTCGACACGGCCTTCGGCTGGGAACTCAATTCGCGCCTGCGGCTTCACCTGCAGACCTATTCGGTCTGGTCGCACGAGCTCGACACCACGCGGCTCCGCGACTTTTCCGGCCACCGCGCCCAGGTCTCCGTGCTGGCCTCGCTCGGGGGCGGGCGCTACGCCCAGCTGGGTGTCATGAGCACGGTGCGCGCGCACGACATGGCGGACGAGGCGGCGGCGATCATCGGTGTCTGGCAGCAATTTTGAGCCACTGCGTGTGACGATCACGCGCGTGTGCTTTGAAATTCCCGGCAAAGGGCGCATATCACGCGCTTGAATGTGCCGGAGACCATCATGCAGCGCGCCGCCTTCCTCATCGCCGTCCTCGCGGTATTCGCCTTCATGGCGCTCGCGGTCGGGCTACGCGCCCTGTTTTCCGGCGATGAGGCCGAACAGGGTTGGGGCGGACGGGCCGTGCCTGTTGCAGTCTATGCGGTTGAGACGCGCGAATTCGCCGACGTGGTCGAGGCGCTCGGCACGGCCGGCGCGAACGAGAGCGTCACGGTCACCGCCAAGGTTTCCGACACGATCGCGCGGATCAATTTCGATTCCGGCGAAGCGGTCGAGGCCGGCCAGATCCTCGTCGAACTCTCCGCGGCCGAGGAAGCTGCGGGCCTGTCCGAAGCGCGGGCCACGCTGCGCGAGACCGAACGCGAGATTGCCCGCATCCGCGATCTCACCGAACGCGGCGTGGCGCCGCAATCGCGCCTGGACGAGGCGCTCGCAGCGCTAGAACGGGCGAGAGCGCGGGTCGAGGCAATCGAGGCGCGCGTGGCCGACCGCATCATCCGGGCGCCCTTCGCCGGCACGGTCGGCCTGCGCGAGGTAAGCCCGGGCGAACTGGTTCGCCCCGGCGATCCGATCGCGCGGCTCGACGACACGCGGATCATCAAGCTCGACTTCACCGTACCCGAGCGCTTCCTGTCCGTGCTCGAGGCGGGGATGCAGGTCGAGGCGGCAACGAGCGCCTTCCCCGACGCCGTGTTCCGGGGGGAGATCACCCAGATCGACAGCCGCGTCGATCCGGTCACTCGCGCCGTCACCGTGCGCGCGGAAATCGACAATCGCGACGGCCGGCTGCGCCCCGGCCAGCTGATGACCGTGGAGGTGCGCCGCGACGTGCGCGAGTCTCCCGCGGTCCCCGGTTCGGCGCTGCTGCGCTACGGGGACGATGTCTACGTCTTCGTGGTCCGCGAGGGCGAACGCGGCAGCCGCGCGATCCAGCGCGAGGTCGAGCTCGGGCGCCAGTCCGGCGACCTGCTCGAGGTTCGCGCCGGCCTCGCTCCCGGCGAACCCGTGGTCGCCGAGGGCATTCACCGGGTCCGGGACGGCGCACCGGTCATGATCGCCGAACGCCTCAATGCCTCTGCGGCGGAAGGCGAGGGAGGCGGAGGCGAGCGCGGCGCAGAGGTGAGAGCGCGCGCAGGTACGCAGACGGCGGGAGGCCGGGAATGACCCTCTCCGACGTCGCCGTCCGCCGGCCGGTCCTCGCCTTCGTCATCAGCGCGCTGATCGTCGTGTTCGGCATTCTCGGCCTGCGGTCCCTGCCGCTGCGCGAGCTGCCCGATGTCGACCGGCCCGTGGTCTCGGTGTCAGCGGAATATCCGGGCGCCGATGCCGAGACGGTGGAAAACCAGGTCACGCGCGTGATCGAGGACCGGCTGTCCGGGATCGACGGGATCGAGACCGTCACCTCCTCCTCGCGCCAGGGCGGGTCGCGCATTACCGTCACCTTCACCCTCGACCGCGACATCGAGGCCGCGGCGAACGACGTGCGCGACGCGGTCAGCCGCACGCGCGACCAGCTGCCGCCCGACGTGGAGCAGATCGAGGTCCAGAAGCAGGACAGCGATGCGCGCCCCTTCCTCTGGTACAACCTGCTCTCCGACCGGATGACCTCGGAGGAGCTGTCCGACTATGCCGAGCGCTATCTGGTCGATCCCTTCTCGGTGATCGACGGTGTCGCGCAGGTGCGCATCGGCGGCCAGCGCCGCTACGCCATGCGCCTCTGGCTCGATCCCCAGGCCATGGCGGCGCGCGGCATCACCGTCTCCGATATCGACACCGCCCTGCGCACCCAGAACGTGGAGCTGCCCGGCGGCTCCGTAGAGACGTCCGACACCCAGATCGTGGTGCGCGTCGAGCGCCTGTTCTCCGCTCCCGAAGCGTTCGAGCGCATGCCGATCCGGGCCGCGCGCGACGGACACGTGGTGCGCCTGGGCGAGGTCGCCGATGTCGAGCTCGCCGCGGAGGAGCCGCGCACCCTGTTTCGCGGCAACGAGCAGAACATGGTCGGGCTCGGCTTCGTGCGGCAGAGCCAGTCGAATGCCGTGGAAGTCGCCGACCTGATCCACGCCGAGGCCGAGCGCCTGCGCCCGGGGCTTCCCGAGGGCATGCAGCTCATCTCCGCCTCCGACGACACCGTGTTCATCGAGGAATCGATCAAGGAGGTCTGGCGTACGCTCGCCATCGCCGCGACGCTCGTCGTGCTCGTGATCTACCTCTTCCTGGGAAGCTTTCGCGCGGCGATCATCCCGGCCGCGGTGGTGCCGGTCTGCCTGATCGGCACGTTCGCGATCTTGGCCGCGTTCGGCTTCTCGATCAACATCCTGACATTGCTGGCTCTGGTGCTCTCGATCGGCCTCGTGGTCGATGATTCCATCGTCGTGCTGGAGAACATCCAGCGCCGGGTGGACATGGGCGAGCCGCCCGCGCTGGCGAGCCTGCGCGGCGGGCGCCAGGTCTTCTTCGCCGTGGTGGCCACGACTGCCACCCTCGTCGCGGTCTTCGTGCCGCTGATCTTCCTGCCGGGATTCATCGGCCGGATCTTCACCGAACTGGCCGTCACCATCTCCGGGGCGGTGATCCTCTCGAGCTTCGTCGCGCTCACCCTGTCGCCGATGATGGGCTCGAAACTCCTGCGACCCACGGCCGAGGCCAGGGGTCCCGCGCGCTGGGTGGAGGCGGCCGTGACCCGGGCGCGCCGCAGCTACCGCGAGAGCCTCGAGATCGCCCTGAAGGCGCCCTGGGCGATCGTGCCGGTCCTCCTGATCGCGCTCGCCGGCTCGGCCTTCCTCTTCCTGCGCCTGCCCGGCGAACTCACTCCGCCGGAGGATCGCGGCAGCTTCTTCGGCTTCTTCGCCGGACCGGAAGGGGCAAGCTTCGACTACATGGCCCGCCAGTCGCTCGAGGTCGAGGACGTGATGATGGACTATGTCGAGGCGGGCGAGTTGCGGCGCGTCCTCATCGTCTCGCCGGGCTGGGGCGGGGGCGGCTTCAATTCCGGCGTGCTGATCGGCACGATGGTCGACTGGAGCGAGCGCCGCGACGGCGAGGAGATCGTCAGCGAGATCAATGCCCGGCTCGGCCAGCTCACCGGCGTGCGCGCCTTCGCCTCCATGCGCTCCTCGCTGACCGGCGGGGGCGGGGGCGACGACATACAGTTCGTCATTCAGGGCAGCGAGTACGAGGCGATCAATGCCGAGGCCGAGCTCCTCATCGAGGCGATCTCGACGCAGAACCCCAATCTCATGCGCGCGCGCAAGGACTACGAGCCGACGAGCCCGCGCCTGCTCGTGGACATCGATCTCGAACGTGCCGCGGCGCTCGGCGTGAACGTCGCCGATATCGGGCGCACGCTGCAGTCCCATCTCGGCTCGCGCCGCGTCGGCCAGTTCATCGAACGGGGCGAGGCCTATAACGTGCTGATGGAGAACCGGCGCGAGGAGCGGGCGAGCCAGGCCGATCTCGAGGCGCTTTACGTGCGTGGGATCGACAATCAGCTCATCCCGCTGTCCAATCTCGTCACCCTGCGCGAGGTCGGCGAGGCGTCGGAACGCAACCGCGTCAACCGCCAGCGCGCGATCGCCGTGTCCGCGACGCTCGCCGAGGGCTACACGCTCGGCGAGGCGGTCGAGTGGCTCGACACGTGGGCGCGGGCCAACCTGCCGCGCGACATGAGCACCGAATATCTCGGCGGCGCGAAGGAATATCTCGACGCCTCGAACGCGATCTTCTTCGCCTTCGCCATGGCGCTGCTCATCGTCTTCCTGGTGCTGGCGGCGCAGTTCGAGAGCCTGATCCAGCCCCTGGTGATCATGCTGACCGTGCCGCTCGCTGTGGCGGGCGGGCTGTTCGGGCTCTACATGGCCGGATCGAGCCTCAACATCTTCTCCCAGATCGGCCTCGTCATCCTCATCGGCCTCGCGGCGAAGAACGGTATCCTGATCGTGGAATTCGCCAACCAGCTGCGCGAACAGGGCCGCGACCTGCTCACCGCGACGCTGGACGCGGCCGAGACGCGCTTCCGCCCGATCCTGATGACCGGCATCTCCACTGCGATCGGGGCATTCCCGCTGGTCGTCGCCTCGGGGCCCGGCGCGGAGAGCCGGATCACGATCGGGGTGGTGATCTTCACGGGCGTGATGGTCGCCACGCTCTTCACCCTGTTCGTTATCCCGGCCGCCTATGCCGTGCTCGGGCGCTACACCAAGACCCCGAACTGGGTGAGCCGCAAGCTCGAGAAAGAGGCGGAGGCCGTTGGCGGCGGTGCGGTCGAGACCCCGGCGGAGTGACGTCCTCTACCTCGCACTAAAGCCCCGGATGGCCCTCAGAGGCGATCCGGGGGCTCGTGCAGTTTGATTCCCCGCGGGGCAGCGGCTCTGCGGGGCGTCACGGCCCGCCCATTTCCGTCTCCAGCCTCGGCAGGGCCACCAGCAGCACCACTGAAAGCCCGGACACCGCCGCCGCGGCGAGCGCCAGGGGCGCGAGGCCCTGCGTGATGAACGGGGCCGCCGCCGCCGTCCCGCCGGCCGCCACAAGCAGCACGATGAGCAGCAGGAGCCCGGCGCCGCGCGCGTCGTCGCCGCGCGACGCGACGACGGCCTTGTAGAAGCCCGGCGGGCCACGAAAGCCGAGGCCCAGATTCATCGGCACGAAGAGCGCGACGATGACCAGCGGCTCGCCTCCGCCCGCGACGGCATAGGCAAGGATCGCCAGCGCGCCGAGCGCCGACAGGGCCGATCCGGCAAGAATCATGGTCTCTGGCCCGAACCGGTCCGCCAGCCACCCGGCGAGATTTGCGCCGAGGATGAAGAAGGCGATGCCGGTGACCTGCATGGTCACGAAATCGGCGAGCCTGCCCTCCAGCGGTCCGGTGATCACCGCCGGCGCGCCGAATACGAAGGTCAGCAATGCACCGAGGGTCGCGGCGTGGCTCAGCGCATAGCGCAGATAAACCGGATCGGCGAGGAGGCGGCCATATCCGCCGGTGAGCGAGCGCGCCTGGGGCTCCGGAAGACGGTCTTTCAGGACCAGCACCGCGATCGCGACCGCGCCGGCCAGGACCGCGAGGGTCAGGAAGTTACCCTGCCAGCCGAAGGCGTGCAGAAGCCAGACCCCGGCGATCGGGGCGAGGGCGGGCACGAGAGACTCCACGCTGGCCAGCAGCCCGATTGCCCGCACGGCGCTGCGCTCCTCGAACAGCTGGCGGATCATGCCCGGCGCGAAAACCGCTGCGGCCGCACCGGTCAGGCCCTGCAGGAAGCGCAGGGCGACGAGGAGTTCGAGCGTTGGCGCGAGCGCGCACAGCGCCGAGATCGACGCGTAGGCGGCGAGCGAGCCGATCAGCAGCAGACGCGGATCGAACCGTGCACCGAGCTCGCCGAACGCGACCAGGCCGAGCCCCGCGCCCGCGACGAAGGCGGCCAGCACGAGCTGGGCGAGCGCCGGGCTGCCTCCGAGCGCTTCCGGCAGGCTCGGCACGGCGGGCAGGACAAGGTCCGTCCCGGCAAGCCCGAGCGTCGTGCCCATGAGAAGCAGCGTGAAGGCGAGTAAGGCGATCGAACGCGTGGTCATGTCCCGGCTCCGGTGTTGCGCGAAGCCCCCTGCGGCGGGCGGTATAGGCGGACGGGACATCGGGCACCAGTGCCGATTTCGCATGGCAGCTATCGATGCCGGCGCCCGCCCGGTCCTCGCTTGGGCGCGTGGCTTCTTCCCCAGCTGTCGGGCCGGCCGTATACTGGGCGGATGAGGTTCGAGGCGCTGTTCAGTTCCACCCTGCTGACCGTCCAGTCGGTGCATTGCCGGGTGTGCGACCGCGCACTCGGCCCGGAAGAAGGGGCGGCCTACTCCTCGCTCGTCCTCGTACAGCGCGGTGCATTCGCCATTCACCGCGGCCGGCACTGTCAGCTCGTCGATCCTCTCACGGCTGCCGTATTCCGATCCGATGACGAGTTCAGGATAAGCCACCCGGCCGGTTGCGGAGACATCACGACCGAATTCCGGTTCTGCGAGGATATCCACCTGCGCCTCCTGGGTGGCGCACGGGACGGATGCCGCGACCCTTCGCCCGGGCTGTCCCTTCCCAGTTCCGCAGTGTGGGCTCACCGCGGGCTGCTCGCACGGCTGGCGGGCGGCGCCTGTGAACCGCTCGAGGTGGAGGAGGAGGCGATCGCGCTGGCCGGAACGGCGGCTGAAGCCGGACGCAATGGGAGCCCCGACCGGGTGCGGGCCGGGACGCGCGTTCGCCTCGCCGACATGGCGGCAAGAGCCAAGGCGCTTGTCCTGGAGGCCCCCGCGCAGCGCTGGACGCTTCAAGGAATCGGACGTGAACTGGGCGTGTCGCCCTGTCACCTCACGCGAAGCTTCCGGCACGTCACGGGCGAGCCGCTCTACCGCTTCCTGAACCGGGCGCGGCTCGCGATCGGCCTCGACCGGATCGCGGCAGGCGAAGAAGGTCTGACCGGACTTGCGCTCGATCTCGGTTTCTCCAGCCATGCCCATTTCACCACCGCGTTCCGGCGCGAGTACGGACGGACCCCGAGCGCGGCGCGTGCGCTACTGGCTCAGTGAAACACGGTAGATCGCCCGGCCACCGGCCTCTCGCCAGCGCTCGAATCCGGCCGCTTCGAACATTTCCGGCACGCCGGTATGGGCGAAGGCCGGCGGAATGCGCGCGTTCGACCGGGGTATCGACGGGTAGCCTTCGAGATAGCCGGCGCCGAGACGTCGTGCATGGTCGATCGCGCGTGTCAGTAGGGCCGTGGCGAGGCCACGCCCGCGCCAGGCGGCCGGAATGAAGAAGCAGGTGACGCTCATCGTGTTCCCCGTGTCTCCGGAGAGCCTGGGAGAGCGTTGGAGGTAGGCGAATTCTTCCTTCCAGCCCAGGCTGAGCCAGCCGGCCGGTTCCCCTTCGGCAAAGGCAAGCATGCCCATCGCGGCACCGGTGCGCACCAGCGCTTCGAAGGCGCGCCGGTTCGGCTCACCCTTGTGATCCTGCCAGTACTGGCCGGTGCTGGGCACGCGCCAGTACATGCACCAGCAGCCCCCGCACGCGCCGTTGCCGCCGAACAGGGTCTCGAGGACGGGCCAGTCGGAGAGCGCGAGGGGCCGGATGTCGAAGGTGACCTCTCCCATCATTGGGAAACGTGAATGTGGATCAGCTTCCATTCGCCGTCGACGCGCCGCAGGACGGTCGTTTCCTTCAGGTTCAGGCTTCGGCCCTCTCCGTCCGCGCCGTAATAGCCTCTGTGGAAATAGGTCACCAGCGCCGTGTCGCCGAAGACCCGCACCAGGGGAAGCATTTCCTGGAACATCGACACACGCGTCGTTCCGATCCGGATACCGAACTCGAACTCCTGGCGATCGTCGTGAATGCCCTCCACCCGATAGGGGCTCGCGGGAGTCATGACGACGATGGACGGATCGACATAGCTGAAATACTCCTCCGGCGCGTTGCGCGCGAAGGCATCGTTCCAGCGCTCGATCACGTGCCAGACCTCGCGCTCCTCCGCCGTCATGTGAGCAGATTGCATGTCATTGTGAAGCAATGGGTCTTCCTCCCGGGCGAAACTCGTCGAGACCCCGGCGGCAAGCGCGATCAGCAAAGTGGCTATGCGTTTCATGGCGTGGGCCTCCCTTGCGTCCGTGATACCGCCCGGCGGGGAGTGCCGCTTTCAGGATCTTGCGCGTTTCAGTCCCCCCGCTTCGGCCAGACCTTCGTGCGCAGCCAGCCCAGCGTCGAATTTCCCCTCAGCGCGTCGCGATAGGCCTGGTCGAAGAAGCGCTCGACCTCGATCGGGCGGCCCAGGAGGTCGAGACGCGTCTCGAACGGCCCATCGGGATCGAGCTCCTTCACCTTGCGTGCCGGATTGCCGGCCCAGACCTCGTTGGCCGGGATGTCCTTCGTGACGACGCTGCGCGCGCCGATGACCGCATTGTCCCCGATGGTGACGCCCTTGCCGATGAAGGCGCCGTCGCCGATCCAGACATTGTCCCCGATCACCACGGGCCGGCTTTCGGGCCTCGGATCGACGCGGTTGTAAAGGCCGTGCCAGTCGCTGTCGGTGACGGTCACGGACTTCGCGAACAGGCAGGCATGCCCGATCCGGATCGAGCCGGCGGCGAGGATGCGGACCCCGCCGGCGAAGAAGCAGCAGTCCCCGATGCGGATCTCGCCGGGCGCATCGCCCGGCGCCCAGACGGTGAAGCTTACGGGCTGGTCCTTCCTGGACACGATGTGGATCGCCTTGCCCGCATGGACGTTCGGCCCGAAGACCTCCACGTTCCAGGGGCGCACCACCTTCGGCTCCTCGCCCAGCGAGTCGAAATGGGGCGCGAGGAAATGGCCGGTCCACGCGTTCTCGAAGCGCTCCCACAGCGCATGCATCCAGTAGGGGCGGTGGTCGCGGCGCATTGAAGGTCCTAATTGAATGTCATGAGCACTCAAGACCGTATCGAAACCGCGATTCTCGATCTCGTCCATGCCCGCGGGCCGGGCAAGTCCATCTGCCCGTCCGAGGCGGCGAAGGAGGCCTTCGGCGAGGCGTGGAACGATTACATGCGTCCGGTCCGCCAGGCGGCCATCCATCTCGCCCGCCAGGGCAGGATCACGATCCTCAGGAAGGGCAGGCCGGCCGATCCGGAAAACTTCAAGGGAGTCTACCGCCTGGCGCTGCCGCACGAGGGCGGCGATGGCGGTTGAGCGGTTCGAGGACGTGGCCGAGGAGGCGCGCGCCTGCCGCGTCTGCCAACCGGCCTTTGCCCATCCCTGCCGCCCGGTTCTGACCGGGACCAGCCAGGCGGTGATCCGCATCGTCGGCCAGGCGCCGGGCACGCGGGTGCAGAAATCCGGCGCGCCCTTCACCGACCCGTCCGGGGACCGGCTGCGCGACTGGATGGCGGTCAGTTCGGCCGAATTCTACGATCCGCGCCTGTTCGCGATCACGCCGATGGGCTTCTGCTTTCCGGGCCTCGACGCGAAGGGCGGCGACAAGCCGCCCCGGAAGGAATGCGCCCCGCTCTGGCAACACCGCTGCGGGGCGGCGCTGCCCGATGTGCAGCTCACCCTCCTGATCGGCGCGCACGCGCAGCGCTTCCATCTCGGGGCCGGGGCCGGGCGCACCCTGACCGAGACGGTGCTGCGCTGGCGAGATTACTGGCCGCAGTTTGCTGCGCTGCCGCACCCGAGCTGGCGGAACAATCACTGGCTCAGGAAAAATCCGTGGTTCGAGAGTGAGGTAATTCCAGCCCTGCGATCTCGCATCCGCAGCATTCTCCGGGCGGCTGCCTGACGCCTCACAGACCTTTGTCCGCGCCTTGCTTGCGTGCCGGCGCGCGAGCGGGTAGACCCTCGCGCGACCGGCCCGGAGGGTATTGATCCGGCAACATAATTGGTCCGGACAAATGCCTCGGGCCCCGCTCCGAACGACAGCGCTATTAAAGGACTCCCCGCGTATGAGCGTGTTCGAACACAAATCCTTCGACAATCACGAGAAGGTGCTTTTCGCGAACGACGAAAAGACCGGTCTCAAGGCGATCATCGCGGTGCACTCGACCGCCAACGGACCGGCGATCGGCGGCTGCCGGATGTGGTCCTACGCGGACTCTGCCGAGGCGCTGACCGACGTGCTGCGCCTCTCCCAGGGCATGAGCTACAAGAACATCATGGCCGACCTTCCGCTGGGCGGGGGCAAGTCGGTCATCATGAAGCCGGCCGGCGAGTTCGACCGCACCGCCCTGTTCGAGGCCTTCGGCCGCGCCATCGATGCACTCGGTGGGCTTTACTACTCGGCCGAGGATGTCGGTGTGAGCCCGGCCGACATCCTGAACGCGCGCCGCGAGACGCCCTATGTGGTCGGCCTGCCCGGCGGTACGGGCGATCCGTCCCCGGTTACCGCCAAGGGGGTGTTTCTCGGCATCCAGGTCGCGGCCGAGCGCGCGCTCGGCAAGTCCGACCTTTCCGGCGTGAAGATCGCCGTGCAGGGCGCCACGGGCCATGTCGGGGCCTATCTCGTCGATCACCTGCACAAGGCGGGTGCTGACCTCTTCCTGGCGGACATCAACGAGCCGGCGGTGAGCGAACTCGCCCGCCGCGTCGGTGCCACCCTGGTCGACAAGGACAGGATCTACGATGTCGAGGCGGACATCTTCGCGCCCTGTGCGCTCGGCTCGGTGATCAACGAGAACACGATCGACCGTCTGAAGGTGAAGGCCGTCGCCGGCGCGGCCAACAACCAGCTCGCCACCCGCGAGATGGGCGCCGAGCTGCAGAAGCGCGGCATCCTCTACGCCCCGGACTATGTCATCAATGCCGGCGGCATCATCAACATCATGGGCGATCTCGACCCGAAATTCGACGCCAGGTGGGTCGAGGGCAAGCTGAAGGTGCTCAAGTCCACCCTCGCCGAGGTGATGGACCGCGCCGAATCCGAGGGCAAGCCCGCCAACGTCGTCGCCGACAAGATCGCGCGCGAGCGCATCGCCGAAGCGGCCGAGAAGAAGGCGAAGGCGGCTTAGGCCTTCACCACGGTTGCAAACCGATCGTCGAGCCGGAGGCGGACCGCGTCTCCGGCTCGTATCGTATCGGTGACCGGCACGCGCGCGCAGACGCGCCGTCCGTTCTCGAGCTGCAGGGTCAGGATCGCGGCCCCGCCGGCGGGCTGGCGGTCGCTCACGTCGGCAAGCGCGCCTTCGCCGGCAGCACGGTCGATGACGATGCCTTCCGGGCGCAGCAGCACCTTGGCGTACTCGCCGGTCTCGAACCCGTCCGCCGCGACGGCGCCGAGCGGAGTGTCGGCGCGCCCCGCCGCGATGCGGGTCTCGAACACCTCGACATCGCCGAGAAGGCGCGCCGCTGTCTCGCTGACCGGGGCGAGATAGAGCCGGTCGGGCGATCCCACCTGGACGATCTCGCCGGCGTTCATCAGCGCGATCTCGTCGGCGACGGCGAGGGCTTCCTCCGCATCGTGGGTGACGATGAGGGCGGCCGTGTCGGCCTCGCGCAGGGCCTTCAGGCTCGCCGCCCGCAGTTCGGCGCGCAGACGCCGGTCGAGGCCGGAGAAGGGCTCGTCGAGCAGCATGACGTCGGGACTGGGCGCCAGGGCGCGTGCGAGCGCGACGCGCTGCTGCTCGCCGCCGGAAAGCTCGTGGGGATAGGCGCCGGCCTTGTGCGCGAGCTCGACCGAGGCCAGGCGTGCGCGCGCGGTCTCGCGCCGCTCGGGCTTGCTGCCCTTTCGCAGGCCGAAGGCGACATTGGCGAGCGCGGTAAGGTGGGGAAACAGGGCATAGTCCTGGAAGACGACCCCGCAGTGGCGTTCCTCGGGCATCAGGTGCACGCCCTTGCCGCTCCAGGTCCTTCCGGCGAAGCGGATCTCGCCGGCATCGAGGCGCTCCAGCCCCGCGATCGCGCGCAGAAGTGTCGACTTGCCCGAGCCGGAGGGCCCGAGCAGCGCGGTCACCCGCCCGCAGGTGAGGCTGAGCGAGGCCTGGTCGACCGCCGGCCGGCCCTCGGCGAAGCTCACCGTGGCCTCGCGTACCTCCAGAAGATCGCCTTTCATCCGCGCGCCTCCCGTACCAGGCGCTCGGCCCGCGTCATCTGGCGGGCGATCCAGACCATGGGTCCGAGCGCCGCGAGCGCGATCAGCAAGGCGGGCAGGGCCGCGCTGCCGAGTCGCTCGTCGGAGGCGTAGTTATGGGCGGTCACGGCGAGCGTGTCGAAGTTGAAGGGCCGCAGGATCATCGTCGCGGGCAGTTCCTTGAGGACCTCGACGAAGACCAGGAGGCCGGCGAGCAGCGCGCCGGGACGCACCAGCGGCCAGTGGACTTTCAGCGCGAGATCCAGGGGCCGCGCGCCAAGCGTGCGCGCCGCGCCGTCGAGTGTGGGCGTGATGCGCGCGAGGGCGCTCTCGGCCGGGCCGATCGCCGCGGCGGCGAAGCGCGACTGGTAGGCGAAGAGAAGCCCGGCAATGCCTCCGGTCAGCAGGACCGGGAACGGACCGTCCCAGAGCGCGTCGAATCCGTCCTGCAGCCAGCCGAACAGGGCGAGCACCCCGACGGCCGCGACCGCGCCGGGGACCGCGTAGCCGAGCCCGGCCAGGCGCGCGGCGACCACCGCGGCGACGCGGCCGGTGCGCAGCGCGTAGGCCGCGGTCAGGCCGAGGACGGCCGCGATCGTACCCGACAGGCCCGCCAGCAGCAGCGAATGCCACAGCGCCGAGGCGAGATCGCGCGCCAGCGGGGCGTGGATGGCGAGCCAGCCGAGCCGGGCGAGGGGGATGACGAGGCCCGCGAGCAGGGGCAGGAGGAGGAAAGCCGCCGCCAGCGCGCTCCTCGCCGGCGAGAGGGCGACTCGGCGGGCCGGACGCTTGCGGCCCGAGGCTGCGCTCTGGCGCGCACGTCGGCGCTGCAGGCGCTCCAGGAAGAAGACCAGGAAGGCGAGGGAAACGAGGACGAGGGCGAGGCGTGCCGCGTCGGCGACCGAGCCTTCCCCGGCCCAGGCGCGGACGATGCCGACCGAGAGGGTCGGCGCGCCGAGATGGACCACCGCGCCGAAATCGGCGAGCGATTCCATCATCACCAGGGCGAGGCCTGCCGCGATCGCCGGGCGCGCCATCGGCAGGGCGGCCCGCCGGAAGGCCTCCAGCGGGCCGCAGCCCAGCGTCCTCGCCGCGTCGTAGGCCTCGCTCGACTGCGCCGCGAAGGCCTCGCGCGCGAGCAGGTAGACATACGGATAGAGCGTGAAGCCGAAGATCAGGCCCGCCCCGAGCGGGCCGCGCACCGTGGGCACGATCCCGGCGAGCGGTCCGGCCGCCTGGGTGAGATCGTACCAGGCATAGGCGGCCGCATAGGCCGGCATCGCGAGCGGCAGGGCGAGCAACCACTCGAAGCTGCTGCGGCCGAAGAAGGCATAGCGCGCGACGAGCCAGGCGGCCGCAGCGCCGCCCGTGCCGGCCACGGCCGCCGCTATCGCGCCGACGAGCGCGGTGTTGACGAGCCAGGCGGGCAATCGCGTCCCGGCGATGTGTGTCAGATAGTCCGTCCAGGGGCCGAACATGGCTACCACCGCGACCGCGATCAGGGGCGCGGCGCAGATGCCGGCCACGGCGATGGCGCCCCACAAAGGCGCAAAGCCGCCCCGCGTACGGGACGGCCCTGCGACCTCATCGTGGATGTCGGCTACTGCCATCCGACGCGGTCGAAGATGCGCTGGGCTTCGGCGGCATTCTCGCCGAGCGTGTTGACGGGCAGGCGATCGGCTTCGAAGCCGTCGAGTTCCTCCAGGAGCGCATTGTCGTAGGCGGTGTCCGGCACGGCGGGGAACTCGTTGGTCAGCTCGGCGAACGCCCGCTGGGCCTCCTCCGAGAGCAGGAAGCGCAGGAATTCGCGCGCGTTGTCCGCGTTCGGCGCCCCGACCGCGAGGCCGGCGCCGGACACGTTGACATGCGTGCCTCCGCTCTGCTGGCTCGGGAAGATCAGGGCCGTCGCCTCTGCGACCGCCCGGTCGGCCGGATTGTCGGAGCGGGCGATGCGGGCCCAGTAATAGTGATTGACGAGCGCCACGTCGCAATCGCCGGCTGCGACGGCCCGGATCTGGTCGATATCCCCGCCCTGGGGCGGGCGGGCCATGTTCTCCATGACGCCACGCGCCCAGGCTTCGGCCGCCTCCGGTCCGAGGCGCTCGATCAGCGCGGCGAGCAGGGACTGATTGTAGACATTGTTGGAAGAGCGCACGCAAACCCGGCCGGCGAAGCGCGGATCGGCGAGGTCCTGGTAGGTCTGGATTTCGGCCGGATCGACACGGGCCTTTGCGTACGCGATGACGCGCGCACGGGTCGCGAAGCCGAACCACAGATCGTCGGAATGATGCAGGGAGGCGGGTATCGCCTCGAGTGCGTCGTCGATGCCGGCCGGCTGGAACAGCCCGGCCTCGGCGGCGCGGTAGAGACGTCCGGCATCGACCGTGATGATCACGTCGGCGGGCGAGCGCTCGGCATCGGTGCGTACGCGCTCGATCAACAGGTCGCCATCGGCCTCGATCACGTTGACTGCGATCCCCGTTGCCTCCGTGAAGGCAGCGTAGACCGCGTCGTCCGAGGCATAGTGGCGCGCGCTGAAGATATTGACCTCGCCGGGACCCTCCGCCTCACCGCCGTCGCCGCATGCGGAAAGCGCAAGAATGCAGAGCGGGAGGGCGAGCGCCCACCGGGCGGTCGTGTTCAGCATCGGGCAGCTCCTGCTAAACGGTTACGGGTTAGCGGATGCCTGCCACTTTTGAGAACAATTCGCAAGCGCCTGTGATGCATTTGCGGACGCAACCGCGCTCTCGCAGACGCGGTGTCGGGCTGCTCGGATTGAGCCTGCGGGCAGGTTTCTCAGAACGGTCCGGGATCCCGGCTGTCGGGAGCCCATGTGCCCTCGCGCTGCAACCGGTCGGTTTCGCGGAACGATTCGTCGCGTGCGCGCTGCAGTTCTTCGGGCGTGCGGCAGACACGTTCGCGCCGCAGGCTGCCCATGATCTGCTCGTACTCGCAAATGAGACCGGCCTCTTCAGCCATCGCCAGGCGCTGCTGCGTGCGCAAGTCACGCTCCGCGTTCGTCGGTGTCGCACAGGCGCCCAGACCGAGGGCGCAAAGAATGGCACTTGTGGTCACAATCCGTCGCATGATCTGCCGAACTCCAGAAAAAGATGATCGTTCGACAACAAAAGCGCGTCTTTGCGGTGAATTGCAAGTCGGCGTCTCCGCCGGGAAGAGGGCGGGGGCGTTCGGGGAAGCGAAGCGATGGCGCAACGCGACTGTTCTTGCTGCGTGGCAGCGCCCAGGGGACGGCCCTGTCGTCTTTGCGTTGCGATACTATGGCCCTGCGCCGTCGTGAGTGATCACGCCGGCCATCATCCGCGGCGGGAGCCGCGCGAAGCGGTGCTGGACGCTTTCCCGGAGTACCACCCGGGGAAGGAAAGGTCAGGCCTGCTGCTTAGCGCGGCCCGGGAGTGGCTCGCTGGATGCGATCGGTTTCGCGGAACGCTTCCTCGCGCGCGCGCGCGATTTCGTCCGGCGAACGGCAGACGCGCTCGCGGCGCAGACTGCCCATGATCTGTTCGTAGGAGCAGACCAGGCCGGCCTCGTCGGCCATGGCAAGGCGCTCCTGCAGGCGTGCCTCGCGTTCGGCGTCGTTCGGAGTCGTGCAGGCGGCCAGCGACAGGGCGCCGAAAATGCCGGCAGTCACGGAAAGGAGGAGTCTCATTGCATAACCTCGCGATCGACGGGTGAGCTCTCGACGACTTTGCGCCGGTCGAACAGCGATGGCAAGGAAGCGGGCCAGTCGCGATAGCGCGGCCCGGCCCGCCTCCATGCGATCAGCTGCCGCCCTGCGGTCCCGGGGTCGCGCGCTGGGCGCGGTCGGTTTCGCGGAAGGCTTCCTCGCGAGCGCGGTCGATCTCATCCTGAGTGCGGCAGACGCGCTCGCGGCGCAGGCTACCCATGATCCGCTCGTATTCGCAGACGAGGCCAGCCTCTTCGGCGGCCCGCATCTCGGCGAGTTCGGCGGCATCGCGATCGGATGTATCGGTCGGCGTGGCGCAGGCGGCAAGGCCAAGGGCCAGCACACCGCAGGTCAGTCGGACAATATTCATCGAGTTCAAAATCCTAAGGAATTGGTGACACCTGACACAAAGCGCCATCGCACTGCCATGGAGCAAGATTACAAATGCGAAACCTTCGAGATGGCGGCGCTTTGTGACATTTTCGCATCGCGGCGGGGCCGCTGTCCACGTGCTTGACGCGGCGGCGTCTTTCGCGTCGGATTCGCGAACAAGGTTCACGTGGACCACTTCATGTCAGGGGAGGCGTTCATGACACAGCGCTGGGACAGGCTCATCACTGGCGGCCTGGTGATCGACGGCAGCGGCGCGGCGCCGGTGCGCGAGGACGTCGCGATCGCCGGCGGGCGCATCGCTGCACGCGGCGCGGACCTCGACCGGTCGCTGGCCGGCGAGGTGATCGACGCCTCCGGCTGCTGGGTGATCCCGGGGCTTCTGGACATCCACACCCATCTCGATCTCGAGGTCGAGTTCGATCCCGTGCTGAAGGAGGCCGTGCGCCACGGCACCACCACGGTCCTGATGAGCAACTGCTCGCTGGGCCTGGCCTACGGCAATCAGCGCAGGAATGGCGAGGACCCGCTGGTGGACTGCTTCGCGCGCGTGGAGAACATGCCCAAGCCGGTCCTGCGCGCGGCGGCCGACAAGGCGACCTGGACCAGCTCGGCGGGCTATTACGAACATCTCGACGAGCTGCCGCTCGGCTGCAACGTCGTCCCGATGATCCCCCACTCCATGCTGCGCGCCGAGGTGATGGGGCTGAAGGGCTCGGTCACGCGCGATGCGACCGATGAGGACCTGCGCGCCATGGAGGCGCTGCTCGAGCAGGCGATGGGGGAGGGCTATGTCGGCTTTTCGACCGATGCGCTGCCCTTCCACTTCCTCTCCGAGGACCCGAACCGGAAGACGAAGATCCCCTCCCAGTTTGGCTCCTATGCCGAGATGAAGCGGCTGACCGCCATCCTGCGCCGGCACGACCGGCTCTGGCAGGCCACGCCGCCGAAGGACAATCCGCTCGCGGTGTTCCGCAACTTCCTGCTCACCAGCGGCCGGCTCCACGGCAAGCCGCTCAAGGTGACCGCCGTGGCCGCGCTCGACGTCGCGTCGAACCGCAGCCTGAAACGGCTCGCCCTCCTGCTGACGGCGATCTTCAACTCCAAGGCGGTCGACGGGCGGTTCCGCTTCCAGGCGCTCGCCGCGCCGTTCAAGGTCTACTGGGACGGGCCGGTCAACCCGCTCGCCGAGGAGATACCGGCGCTGCGCGAACTGAACGAACTCGACCTCGAGGACCGCGACGGCCGCCAGCGCCTGATCGCCGATCCGGGCTTCCGCGCGCGCTTCTCGAAGATGTGGATGACCGGCAAGTCCGGATTCGGCCTCGATCGCCTGAAGCGCCTCCTGAAAGCCGAGACCCTCGCCTTCGATCGCGATTTCGACCAGATGGTGTTCGAGGCGGGTGGACCGGTCGTCTGGCGCGGCGAGACCTTCCGCGAGGTCCATGAGCGCTTCCGGCTCTGGCGCGAGGAGCCCGACGCGGCGCGCGGCGAGGAGGAGGCCGAGGCCTTTGCGGCGCTGGGCGAGGAGGCCGTGACCGAGCCCGGCTTCATGCTCGCCCTGCTGGCGCGCTACGATCTCTCCCTGCGCTGGTGGACGGTATCGGCCAATCGCGATCCGCAGGTGATCCGCGCGCTTCTCAACCATCCCCAGATCCTGCCCGGCTTCAACGATTCCGGTGCGCACATCACCAACATGGCCTTCTATGACGGCAATCTGCGCGCCCTGAAGCTTGCCCAGGAGGAAGGCATGGCGCGGGTGGCCAGCCAGGTGCGGCGCCTGACTCGAGAGCCGGCCGAGTTCATCGGTGTCGAGGCCGGGACCATGGAGGTGGGCGACCGTGCCGATATCGCCATCGTCGATCCGCAGGCGCTTGCCGACTACGATTCGGACGCGAATGCGCAATTCGTCTGGCGCGAGGACTATGGCCACGAGCAGCGCGTGAACCGCTCCGACGGCGTGGTCCGGGCGACCATCGTCTCCGGCGAGCCGGTCTGGACGGGCGAGGGCTTCAGCGCGCGAGCCGGCCGGCGGAGAATCGGAAGAGCCCTGCGCCACCGCGACTGGCAAGGGCCGCACGGCGAAGCAATGGCGGTAGCCGCCCAGTAGCTCAGGCGGTCCTGTCGACCTTCAGGGCTCTGATCTCCGGCGCCATGTCGATAGAGGCGTCGAACGCGCTCTGGCTGAAGTCGAAATGCATGCCGGGAAAGATCGCCTCGAGCGCGGGGCGGGGCGAGAAGGGCGTGCAGTCAAGCAGACCCTCCCTCTCCAGAGCCTGCTTTTGCGCTTCGTCGAGGGTGTCGAGGGCCTGGAAGATGGCGGAGATCGCATGCGGCTCGCGCGCATGACGCTCGAAGCGGATCAGCTGCGCGCGTCGGGCCGGGTTGGGCTTGTTGCGGTAGTCCTCTATCAGAAGCTTCTGATACATTTTCTGCACCCAGCTGAGCGGTGTCAGCCCGTCGAAGTGCAGGAGCGGCCGTCCGGGGACGCTCGCCGGATGGCTGTTTGCCTCGCGCCCGTTGCGAGCCGCGTGGATACCGAGAGCGAGTCCCCGGCCGCGGCGGTAGAGTGTCTTGAAGTGCGAGTACGCCTTCAGGCCCTTGTGCAGGAAGCCGGCCGCCTCCTCCCCGTAGATCGACCGATAGAAGCTGGCGGAGCGTTCCGCGGGAATGCGAAAGCAGCCCGCGAAGATATCGGAACGCCGATCGCCCGAGATACGCACGCGCTCGCGCACCTCGACGCGCAACTCTGCGCAGGACGGGTCGGCGTGTTGCATCGCTTCGGTCAGGCCGGCGCTATGGTCCAGAAATTCGTCGGCGTCGACGTGCAGGAGCCACTCCGTCTCGCCGGAATCGTAGACCGACTGAGCGTTGATTTTCTGGCGCTCGGTCACCAGTCCGGGCCACCCGCCTCGCTCGCGCCAGTACGCCTCGTCGCACACCGTCAGGGCCACCCCCTCGACACCGGAAAGGAGGCGCTGCGTCCTCTCGTCGGGCCGGTCCAGGAAAAGGTGGACACGCGCCGCACCGAGATGGAGGTGGTGCGCGACGAAAGCGCAGACGAGCTGGGCAGGTTCGGCCACGGTCGACACGACGGACCAGTTCATCGATCTGTTCCCTGCGTGGCTGGGTTTCGAATGGCGCAGCGCACGAATTTCACGCGCGGTGCCGGAAAATTGCAAATCGTCGGGCCGCGCCGGGGCGGGCCCTGTCCGGATGAGGTTTCATCATCGGTACCTGCACGCGGCTGGAGGTGTCGATGCGTCTCGGCCTGAGGCCGCGAGGCGAGTCGGCCCATACGCTTGTCTGCCGCGCCCGTAGCGGAGGCCACGCTTCCGGCAAATCGGCCTGCGACAAAACCGCACACTCAGTGAATTCATTCATTTGAATCTTGGGGTGAGGCTTCCGCGAGCGCGGACGGTCCGGCTCGCAAGACCGCACACCGCCGGCGCCGCGCGGCGGCCAGAGACGCGTGTGCGGGGGCAGGCCGGTTGCCGCACGACAGCAAAAAACCCCGGTCCGCGATTGCGGCCGGGGCTTTGGCAAGCTGCTGATTCAAAAGCGCTTTTATTGGTGGGCGGTACTAGGATCGAACTAGTGACCCCTTCGGTGTGAACGAAGTGCTCTACCGCTGAGCTAACCGCCCGGAGGGGCCGGGATATACGGGCGGGCCACAATTCGGTCAAGCATCAGGAACGCTCGTGCCGCAGTGGCGTTTCGGATGGGCAAGCCGAAGGGCCGCGAGAAAAAAATTCGCTGAACGGGCTTCGTCATACTTTCGTCAAACCGAAAGATGACATATATGGGCGTAGCGTGCTTGTGGGCATTCGCTCGCTAGCGTGTTTCTCCGCCCATCCTGGAAAGTCCCGACGCGCCGCGGCCTCGAGCGCGTCCAGAGGAGGTCCTCCCCATGGCCACGAATGATCTTTGCACCCCCGAAGGCGCCCGCCGTCTGAAAGAGCGTATCGAAGCCTACTGGCGCGAGCGCGGCTATGAAGTGAATGTCGACCTGGTCGACGCCGGCTTCATGCCCGCGATGCGTTCGGCGCGCACCGATGTCCGCTCCAACCTGGTCAACGGCCTGCCGCGTCCGGCCAATGACCGCTCCAGCGAGCGTCGCTCCGCCTGAGGGGTTACCGCCCGGCGTGCGAGAGCGCGTCGAGCAGCACGGTTTCGAGTTCGTCGAAACGAGTGAAAAGCCGGTCCGCGCCCAGCGTGCGGGCCGGCTTTTCGCTATAGCCTCCCTCGAAGACGATCGATAGCGCACCTGCGCCGCGCGCAGCCAGCACGTCGGGTTCGGAATCTCCCACCAGCACGCTCGCGCCCGCCGGTTCGTGACCGAAGGCCGCAAGCAGATGGGAGGGATCGGGCTTCTTGGCTGGAGCGCCCTCCGGACCCACGATGCGTTCGAACCGGCCCGCGAGCTTCAGCGCGTCGAGCAGCGCCTCGGCGAGCGCCTGTGGCTTGTTGGTGCACACAGAAAGGCGTGCCCCGGCGCCCGCAAGCGAATCCAAGACGGTCTCCACTCCCTCGAACGCCCGGCTCTCCACCGCGATCGCCTCGCGATAGACGGCGAGGAAGTGGTCCAGCCGGTCCTGGAGAACATCCTCGGCCAGGGCGCGGCCCTCGCGCTCATAGGCCTTGGCGATGAGGGCGCGCGCGCCGCGCCCGACCATCGCGCGTACATCGGCGACCGGGACCGGTTTCAGCCCGTGCGGCGCGATGGAGGCGTTAAGCGCGCGCACCAGGTCGGGCGCGGTATCGACCAGCGTGCCGTCGAGATCGAAGGCGATCGGCAGGTCTTTCAAGAGTTCGCGCGCACTCATCGCCCCGCTCTCCGCTTGCTGACTGGCCGCGACCGGTCGCATGCCGGCGCGCGATGGGCTATAGCGCTTTGCAACAGGCCTGCCCACGCTTTGTCTGCGAGTCGCTCCCATGACCAAATCCCGCGCCGCCATCATTCTCGCCGCCGGCCAGGGCACGCGGATGAAGTCCGCTCTCGCCAAGCCGCTGCACGCGGTCGGCGGGCGGGCGATGCTGGACTGGACGCTGTCGCTCGCCGGCGGGGCGGGGGTGAGCGAGACCGTCGTGGTCTGGGGCGCGCTTTCGCCCGCCGTCAGGGAGCGGGCCGAGGCGGCCGGAGCGAGGACCGCGCTGCAGGATCCCCCGCAGGGAACCGGGCACGCCGTCGCCTGCGCGAAGGAGGCGCTTGCCGGCTTCGAGGGACTCGCGGTCGTCCTCTACGCCGACACCCCGCTGATTCGGGCCGAAACGATCGAATCGGTGTTCGCGGCCCTGGAGGCGGGCGCCTCGGTCGCCGTGCTCGGGTTCGAGGCGGACGATCCGACCGGCTATGGCCGTCTCGTCGAGGCCGGCGGCCAGCTCGAGCGCATCGTCGAACACAAGGAGGCGAACGAGGCCGAACGCGCCATCCGCCTCGTCAATTCCGGCGTGCTCGCCGCTCCGGCCGGTCTCCTGTTCGACCTGCTGTCGCAGGTCACCAATGAGAACGCCAAGGGCGAGTACTATCTCACCGACATCGTCGCGATCGCGCGCAGCCGCGGCCTGTCCTGCACGGTGGTCAGGGGCGAGGAGGGGGAGATGCTCGGCGTCAACTCGCGTGCCGACCTTGCCGCCGCCGAGGCCGCCTTCCAGCAGCGCATGCGCGCGCATGCCCTGGCCGGGGGCGTCACGCTGACCGCGCCCGAGACCGTGTTTTTCAGCTACGATACGCAGATCGCCAGCGACGTGACCGTCGAGCCGCACGTCGTGTTCGGCCCCGGCGTCAGCGTCGCGAGCGGGGCGGTGATCCACGCTTTCTCCCATCTCGAGGGCGCCCGGGTCGGGCCGGACGTCTCCGTCGGCCCCTATGCGCGACTGCGTCCCGGCGCGGTGCTGGAGCAAGGCGCACGTGTGGGCAATTTCGTCGAAGTGAAGAAGGCGCGCCTGGGGGCGGGTGCGAAGGCCAATCATCTGACCTATCTCGGAGATGCCGAGATCGGCGCGGGCGCCAATATCGGAGCGGGTACGATCACCTGCAATTACGACGGCTTCTTCAAGCACACCACGGTGATCGGGGAGGGCGCCTTCATCGGCTCGAACGCCGCGCTCGTCGCTCCGGTCACGATCGGCAAGGGCGCGATGACCGCCTCGGGCAGCGTGATCACGCAGGACGTGCCCGACGACGCGCTCGCGCTCGCCCGCGCCCGCCAGGAGACCAAGCCCGGCTGGGCGGCGCGCTTCCGCAAGATGATGCAGGCGAAGAAAGACAAGAATCGCTAGACGAGGTCGATCATGAGCGAACTGAAATCGAGACTGTCCGACGCCTCCCTTCTGAAGACCGACAGTTATGTCGACGGCCGGTGGGTCTCCGGCGAGACGGCCTTCGCCGTCACCAACCCGGCCGACCGGCAGCAGATCGCGGAGGTCGCCGATGTCGGCGAGACCGGCGCGCGCAAGGCCGTCGCCGCGGCTCACGAGGCCTTCGCGAAGTGGAAGAGGACCTCGGTCTTCGAGCGCGCGCGCCTGGTGATGGCCTGGCACGACCTCATCATGGAGCATGTCGGAGATCTCGGGACGATCATCACCGCGGAGATGGGAAAGCCGCTGAAGGAGGCGCGCGGCGAGGTCGCCTACGGGGCCGGCTTCGTGAAGGTCTCTGCGGAGGAAGCCACCCGCCTGCACGGCGAGACTTTGCCGGTGCAGTTTCCCGGCGCGCGCGGCTGGACGATCCGCCAGCCTGTCGGCGTCGTCGCCTGCATCACGCCGTGGAACTTTCCCTCGGCCATGATCACGCGCAAGTGCGCCCCGGCGCTGGCCGCGGGCTGCACCATGGTGGTCAAGCCTGCGCCCGAGACCCCGCTCTCCGCGCTCGCCCTCGCCGAGCTCGCCGACCGGGCGGGCATCCCCCGGGGCGTGTTCAACGTGATCTGCGGCGATGCCGAGGCGATCGGCCCGGTCCTGACCCGCTCACCCGAAGTCGCCATGGTCGGCTTCACCGGTTCGACCTCGGTCGGCAAGCTCCTGATGCGCCAGGCCGCGGACGGCGTGAAGCGCGTCTCGCTGGAACTCGGCGGCAACGCCCCGTTCATCGTCATGGACGATGCCGATGTGGAGAAGGCGGCCGAGGGCGTGCTGGCCTCGAAGTTCCGCGCCGGCGGCCAGACCTGCGTATCCGCCAACCGCATCATCGCCCAGGACAGTATCGCCGACGACCTGATCGAGGCGCTGAAGGCGAAGATCGAGAAGGTCAAGGTCGGCTCCGGCTTCGAGAGCGACACCGATATCGGCCCGCTCATCCACGACGAGGCGGTCGGCCGCGTGCACAAGCTCGTCGAGCACGCGCGGGAGAAGGGCGCCCGGATCGTGACCGGGGGCCGTCCGCTCGACGACGAGCTTGGAGGCAGCTTCTACGCCCCGACCCTGATCGCGGGCGGCAATTTCGATCTCGACATCGCGCGCAATGAGATTTTCGGCCCCGTCGCCTCGGTCTACCGCGCCGGCGACGAGAAGGAGATACTGCGCGTCGCCAACGACACGCCCTACGGCTTGGCGGCCTATGTCTACACCCGCGATATCGGCCGTGTGCACCGGATTTCGGAAGGGCTCGACTACGGCATGGTCGGGGTGAACGCGCCCATGGTCGGCTCGCCCTCCACCCCGTTCGGGGGCGTCAAGGAATCCGGCATCGGCCGGGAAGGCGGCAAGTGGGGTGTGGAGGAGTTCACCGAACTCAAGTTCGTGCTCCTTGGAGGTGTCGAATGAGCGCCCAGAAGCTCAATGCCGCGCGCGCCGCGCTCGACTATGTCGAGGACGGCATGATCCTCGGCCTCGGGTCCGGCTCCACCGCGGCGGAGTTCGTCCGCCTGCTGGGCGCGGCGCTGAAGCAGGACGAGATCGCCATCAAGGGCATTCCCACCTCGCGCGAGACCGAACAGATCGCGCGCGAGGCTGGCGTGCCGCTCATCCCCATCGAGCAGGCCGACCGCATCGATCTCACCGTCGACGGCGCCGACGAGGTCGATGGCCGCTTCCGCCTGATCAAGGGCGGCGGGGCGTGCCTGCTGCGCGAGAAGATCATCGCCGACGCCTCCGACCTCATGGTGGTCATCATCGACGAGACCAAGCTCGTCGAATCGCTCGGCGCCTTCCCGCTGCCCGTCGAGGTCGATCCCTTCGGCTTCACCATCACGGCGAAGAAGGTGTTCGACGCGCTGCGGCGTGCCGGCGTCGCGCGCCCGGAGGTCACCCTGCGCCGGCTCGGCGACGGACTCGAGCCTCTGGTCACCGATGGCGGTCACTACATCCTCGACTGCGCCTGCGGCGAGATACCCGAGCCCGAGCTCGCCGCCGCCGAACTCATCGACATTCCCGGCGTCATCGAGCACGGCCTCTTCCTCGACCTTGCCCGGGTGGTCATCGTCGGCGAGGACGACGGGGCAAGGGTGATGGAGCTGTAAGCCGGGCGCCTCGATGCGCATGCGGCGCGCGCTGCCGTGCGGGACTCCCGCTTGCCGGGTGGGGGAGGGCGCCGCGGCAATGGCGCTCACCGCCGCGTGAACACCCTGTGCCTTGCCTCTCCACCCCTCCCGCGCCACCTTGCGCCGAAACACGAACACGCGCGGGAGCCCTCACATGGCCGAGTACGACTACGACCTCTTCACCATCGGGGCCGGTTCCGGCGGGGTGAGGGCCTCGCGCCTGTCGGCGCTGAAGGGCGCGAAGGTAGCCTGCGCGGAGGAATACCGCCCGGGCGGAACCTGCGTCATCCGCGGCTGCGTGCCGAAGAAGTTCATGGTCTATGCCAGCGAGTTCGCGAGGACCTTCAGGAAGGCGAAGGGCTATGGCTGGTCTTTCGGAAAGGCCAGGTTCGACTGGCCGGCCTTCCGCGACGCGATGAACGGCGAGGTCGACCGGCTGTCGGGCATCTATGCGCGCAATCTGGCCAATTCCGGCGTCGAGCTGATCGAGGACCGGGCCGTGCTGGAGGACGCCCACACGATCCGCCTGGTGCGCGCGAACCGAACCGTGACGGCGAAGCACATCCTCATCGCCACCGGCGGCGCGCCGACGATTCCCGACGGGCTGGAGGGCGCGGATCTGTGCATCACCTCCAACGAGCTGTTCCACCTGGAAAAGCTGCCCGAGCACATCGTCATCAAGGGCGGGGGCTATATCGCCTGCGAGTTCGCGCAGGTCTTCGCAGGGCTCGGCGTGAAGACCTGCCTGGTCTACCGCAAGGAGACTGTTCTGCGCGGCTTCGACGAGGATGTGCGTACCTTCGTCCACGAGGGGCTGAAGGCCGCCGGCGTGCGGGTCATCACCCACGCGAACTTCACCCGGGTCGCGCCCGGGGAGAAGCCCGGCTGGCGCAAGGTCCATCTCGATACCGGGGACGTGCTGGAAAGCGACTGCGTCGTGCTCGCCGTCGGGCGCACGCCTAACACGGCAGGGCTGGGTCTCGAGAAGGCCGGGGTGGATATCGATGCCGCCGGCGCGGTGAAGGTGGACGCATACTCCCAGTCCAGCGTCGAGCACATCTACGCGATCGGCGACGTCACCAACCGGGTCAATCTCACCCCCGTCGCCATCCGCGAGGGCATCGCCTTCTGCGAGACCGTTTTCGGCGGCAACAAGACCGCCTACGACCGCACCGACATCGCGAGCGCGGTCTTCACCCAGCCGCCGGTCGGCACGGTCGGCCTCACCGAGGCCGAAGCGCGCAGGACGCACGGCAAGGTCGACATCTACAAGACCACCTTCCGGCCGATGAAGGGCATGCTGACCGACAATCCCGACCGCATGTTCATGAAGCTCGTCGTCGATGGTGAAAGCCAGCGTGTGCTCGGCGTTCACATCGTCGGCGACGACGCGCCGGAAATCATCCAGGCCGTTGCCATCGCCGTGAAGGCCGGCCTCACCAAGGCGCAGTTCGACGCGACCTGCGCGGTGCACCCGACCGTGGCCGAGGAACTCGTCACGATGAAGGACAAGTGGGTGCCGCCCGAGATCGGGGCGTGAGGCCTACTCGCCGAGCCGTTCGTTCAGTGCGCGCTCCAGCCCGCTGACATCGGCCCCGGCAATCACCTCGTCGCCGACGACGAAGAAGGGCGTCCCGGAAATCCCGATGCGCCGGGCGAGGCCATAGACGTCCTCGATATGGGCCTGGAGCGCGTCGTCCTCCATCGCCGCGCGCATGGCCTCGACATCGACGCCGGCTTCGGCCGCGATGTCGTCGATGCGCGAATCGGGAAGCGGCCGGCTGGCCTGCATCAGCGCGTTGTGGAACGGCAGGTAGGCGTCCGGCTGCGTGTTCCAGACGGCAAGCGCAGCGAGCGCGGCCTGTTCGGACTCAGGGCCGAGCACCGGAAACTCCTTGAACACGAAGCGGACTTCGTCGCCGTGCTCGGCGAGCGTGGTCTCCACCCAGTCGTTGGTGACCCGGCAGTAGGGGCATTTGTAGTCGAAGAACTCCACGATGGTGAGCCGGGCGTCCTCGGCCCCGGCGACGGGATCGCGCGGGTCCTGGAACAGCTCGGCGCCGGCGGCCGCGACGCCCTCGAACAGGGCTTGCTGCTCCCTTTCTCGCGCGCGGCGCTGCAGCTCGATCAGGGCCTCCTCGATGAGTTCGGGGTTTTCCAGGATGTACTCGCGCACGACCTGCTCGATCTCCTCGCGCGACCACGTCTCATCCTGCGCGGAGGCCGGCCGGGCACCCTGTCCGCAGGCCATCAGGGCGAGCGCGAAGGCGCCGGCAAGGAAATGTCGCATCGGGAAGTGTCCTTTGGGCAAGCGTGGGGTCAGTTGAAGTTCGTGGCCGCAGACAGGGGATACCGCTCGCGCTGCTGGCGGTTCCATTCCCGGATTTCCTGCGGCGTGGGCTGGGCCACGGCGATGATCTCCGCGGCGCGCAGCCAGGACGGCGTTCCCTCTTCGAGATCCTCCTGGGCGCGCTTGGCGAACTGGAAGGCTTCCACCGTATTGCCGACGGCATAGGCGCGCTCGGCGGTCGCGAGTTCGGCCTGCGCGGTCTCGCCGAGGGCCTGGTGGGCGAGGGAGAGCTGGTACCAGCCAAGCGGATTGTCCGGCTCCTCGGTCAGTGCGAAGCGAAGATGGGTCTTGGCCTCGTCCAGGCGCTCCGGGCCGCCCGCCGCGATCAACGAGCCGGCGAGCCCGATGCGCAGCAGCGCGCTCTCCGGCATGAGGTCCACCGCGCGCCGGTACGGGGCGATGGACTCCTCGATCCGCCCGCTCTCGAAGAGCATCTGGCCCTCGAGTTCGTGGAAGAAGGGATTGGCGGGCTCTTCGGCGATCAGGGTGGCGAGTTCGGCGCGGCCCCGGTCCAGATTGCCCTGCTTGTACCAGGCGACCGAGCGGGCATAGCGCGCGGGCACCGACTCGTCGCTTTCGGGATAGCGGCTGAAGGTCTGGGCCGGGGGCACCATGAAGCCGATGATCTTGGCCTGCACGCGGCGCAGCGCATCGACTTCCTCGGGGCTGTCGGTCACATCCGCGTAGGGGGAGGCCTCGACGCGCGTGCGCAACGCTGCCACGCGGTCCGAGGACAGCGGGTGGGACCGGAAATACTCCATCCGCCGCTGCTGGCTCATCACCTCCTGGAAGCGGAAGCGCTCGAACGTGGTCACGAGGCCGCGGCCCGACTGGCCGGTCGCTTCGAGATAGCCCAGTGCGGCCTGGTCGGCGCCGGCTTCCTGGGCACGGGTGTAGCGCAGCATGTCGAGCGTGGCGAACTGGCTGCCCGATGCCATGATGGCCGCCCCGGCCCGGCCTTCGCCGGCGAGCGCGGCGGCAAGACCCACGCCCAGGGTCAGGGCGAAGGTGGCGAGGGCGCTGCGCGAGGCGTCGCCGAAGCGGGCAAGGTGGGCCCCGGTGATGTGGCCGATCTCGTGAGCGAGCACGCCCTTGATCTCGTTGGGCTGGTCCGAGATCACGATCGTGCCCGTGTTCATGAAGATATTCTGCCCCCCGGTCACGAAGGCGTTGAACTCCATGTCGCCGACCAGGTAGAGGTCGACCGCTTCCGGGTCGAGCCCGGCGGCGATCAGCAGGGGATCGGTGTAGCCGCGCAGAAGGATCTCGGTTTCCGCGTCGCGGACGAGACTTTGGGCATGAGCGGGTACGGCGAACGCGACGAGCGCCGCCAGCGTCATCAGGATTCGATAGACTAGGCGCATTGCCGCCCGACCTCCAACGCGATCCCCCCGGTGGTTACAATCTAGTCGCTCCGCGCCGACGGTGCACCCCCGGCCCGCTGACACTCGCGTGAGCGGACCGGGATTGCACACCTGCAAGATGGCCGAATTCGGACGCTAGTCGGAGCCGAGCCCGAACAGCTTGCCCGAGCGCTGCCACCAGCCGCGCTTGCGCGGACGCTTGTCCTCCTCGGCAGTGTCCTCCGGCTTGGCCGCATCGCCTGCGCCGCCCGAGGCGCGCTCGCGCTCCTCGGGGATCTCGGAGGGCCCGGTCTTGGCCGGAGCCGGCTCGGGCTTCGCCTCGGCCTGCGGGGCCTCGGCTTCGGGCTCCGCCTTCTTCCTGCGCGTGCGCCGTTTCGGGGCTTCTTCCTTACCGTCCGGCTCGGAGTCCGCAGCCTGTTGCGCCTCGGCCGGCGCTTCACCCGACTTCGTGGCGGCCGCGGTCTTGCGCGGACGCCGGGCCCGCTTCGGTTTCTCCGCCGCAGGAGTCTCCTCTACAGGAGTTTGCTCGGCAGCAACCTCGCCTGCAGGCGCCTTGGCAGCCGCTTCTTCCGGCCCGGTCTCGGCCGCCTCCGGCTTCCTGCGGCGGCGGCGGCGCTTGGGCTTTTCGGCCTCTTCCGGTTCCGGAGCCTGCGCGGCCTCGGGTTCGGCGGCAGCCTCCTTCGTTCCGGCCTCGGTTTCTTGAGCCTGCGCGTCCTGTCTCTGCTTGCGCTCGGGACGCTTGCGCCTCGGTGCCTCGGCGGTTGAGGCCGTCAGATCGTCGCCGCCGACCGGCTCGACCACGGCCAGGACATCGGCCTCGCCCTCGGCCGGGCGGGCTTGCTCGCGGCCGGTCTCGGCCTCCTCGGCCTTGTCCGGGGATGCGGCCTCGCGTTCACCGGCCTCGGCCTCGCGCCGCTCGCCGCCGCGCCGGCGGCGTCCGCGTCCGCCGCGGCGGCCGCGGCGCCGGCGCTTGCGCGCGCCTTCGTCCTCGCCTTCTCCCTCGCGCTCGGCGCGGGCCGGCTTCTTGTCGCGGGCGGGCGCCTCTTCCTCTTCGGCCACTGCCTCCTCGATCTCGGCCTCCTCCTCGATATCCTCGTCCTCGTCCTCGACGACGCGGGGCTCGACATCGGACTCCATCACCAGGGGCGCATCGGCCCGGGCCTCGGCCTGGGCTCGCGCCGCCTCCTTGCGGGTCTCGAGGCGCTCGAGATCGAGGTGGGGGCGGATGAGGGACTCGTCGGCGGTGACCACGACCTTCATGTCGAACCGCGCCTCGATGGCGTGCAGGCTCTCGCGCTTCTCGTTGAGAAGATAGAGTGCCACGTCCATCGGGACCTTCAGACCGGCCTTGGCCGTGCGCCCGCGCATGCCTTCCTCTTCCAGGGTGCGCAGGGCGAGCAGGGCGGAGGATTCCACCGAGCGCATGAAGCCGGAACCGCCGCAATGGCTGCACACCTGGGTGGAGCCCTCCATCAGGCTGGTGCGGCGGCGCTGGCGGCTCATCTCCATCAGGCCGAACTGGGAGATCCGGCCGACCTGCAGGCGCGCGCGGTCCTTCTTCAGCGCGTCCTTCATCTTCTTTTCGACCGCGCGGATATTCTTGTTCTCCTCCATGTCGATGAAGTCGATCACGAGAAGACCGGCCAGGTCGCGCAGGCGCATCTGGCGGGCCGCTTCCTCGGCCGCCTCCAGGTTGGTGCGCAGCGCGGTCTGCTCGATATTGCGCTCCTTGGTCGACTTGCCGGAGTTGACGTCGATCGAAACCAGCGCCTCGGTCGGATTGATGACGATGTAACCGCCCGATTTCAGCGGCGCGACCGGCTGGTAGATCGCTTCCAGCTGGCTCTCGACCTGGTGGCGCAGGAAGAGGGGGGTGTCGTCCTTGTAGTGCTGGACCTTCTTCGCATGGCTGGGCATCAGCATCCGCATGAAGGCCTTGGCCTCCTTGTAGGCTTCCTCGCCCTCGACCAGCACCTCCTCGATATCCTTGTCGTAGAGGTCGCGGATGGCGCGCTTGACCAGGTTGCCTTCCTCGTAGATCAGCGTCGGCGCGGTGGACTTGAGCGTCAGCTCGCGGATCGTCTCCCACAGCCGGATCAGGTATTCGTAGTCGCGCTTGACCTCGAGCTTGGTACGCGAGGCGCCCGCGGTGCGGATGATCAGGCCCATGCCCTGGGGCACTTCCAGCTCGCCCACGATGGACTTCAGGCGCTTGCGATCGGCCGCGTTGGCGATCTTGCGCGAGATGCCGCCGCCGCGCGCCGTGTTCGGCATCAGCACGCAATAGCGCCCGGCGAGCGAGAGATAGGTCGTCAGGGCCGCGCCCTTGTTGCCGCGTTCTTCCTTGGCGACCTGCACCAGCAGCACCTGGCGGCGCTTGATGACTTCCTGGATCTTGTACTTGCGCAGCAGGTTGCGGCGCTTGCGGGCCGCCTCCTCGACGATCTCCTCGTCGTCGGCGCCGGCCGATTCGGTTTCGCCGTCACCGTTCTCGACGGGTTCGGCATTGAACTCGCCGGCGATCTCGGCCTCGGCCTCGCGCAGCTTCTGCCGATCCTCGTAGGGGATCTGGTAATAGTCGGGATGGATCTCGTTGAAGGCGAGGAAGCCGTGCTTGTTCCCGCCATATTCCACGAAGCAGGCCTGCAGCGACGGCTCTACGCGCGTGACCTTGGCCAGATAGATGTTTCCGCGGATCTGTTTCTTGGTGGATGATTCGAAATCGAAATCTTCAACTCGGTTGGAGTCGACGACGACGACCCGGGTCTCTTCCGGGTGGGCCGCATCGATCAGCATCTTGGTGGGCATTGGGTAGGGCTCCATGCCGCATACGGGCACGCCGCGCTGCGGACGCAGGCGGGGCCGGGCAGAGGCGGCGCTGATGGGGGCGCGCGGCGTCGAGATCGCTCAGGGGGCTGACGATGTCATACGCGCTTCGCGCATCGTTGACGTTCCTCTGGCGGCCGGTTCGCGGGCGCGCTCCCTGGAAGGAGACAGGCGCACGGGGCCGCCGGTGACTGGCTTCTTCGCGTCCGCCGCGCTGTCGGCCGGAGCTCGCGTGATGCGGTCCGGAGAACGCAGCAGCCGCGTCGAAAATCTTTCGGCGCGGCCGGGCCCGGGAACGGGCCTTCGGCCTGATCCACAGCTGGTGATCCGGCGGCGCTTCCACAAGCGGCGGCGCTATCGGGCTGCGGCGACTGCACAATGCACCATCTGTCCGGCGATGAAAAGCGGCCCTGTCCGTGCTAAATGATCGTCAATGCGCTGCTAACCGAATCTCAAGCAACGCGCCCTAGCATCCGGTCTCAAGACCCGTTCCAAACGGGCTTTGACAGGGATCGAGACAGGTGGTGGTCATGGCCTTCCAGTGGGCGAAGACGGGATGTGCCGCGCTGCTCATGGCAGCGGTCGCAGGTGCTGCGGCGTGCGCCAACGATCTCACCCATGTGCGATTCGGCGCCCACGACGACTTCTCCCGCGTCGTCATCGAGGCCGACCGGCCGATCGAGTTCGACGCCTTCGTGCTGGCCGAGCCGACGCCGCGCCTGGTCGTCTCGCTGCCGGGCGCCGCCTGGCGGGTCGCCGATCTGGCCAACGGGCAGGGGCGGGGCCATGGCCTGTTCGAGGAGTTCCGCTTCGATCCCTCCGGTCATAATCCGCGCGTGATCTTCAATCTCGAAGGCCCCGCGCGCATCGTCCAGGAAATGACGCTCGATCCGGCGGGCGGCGGCTATCGCATGGTGGTCGACATCGCGCCGGCCCCGCGCGAGGAATTCGTCGAGCTCGCCGGCTTCCCCGAACGCAGCCAGACGCTGACCCAGCTGCTCGCCGAGGTCGCCGACGTCACGCCCGATCTCGGCCTGTGCCGGCGTCCGCGCATCGTCGTCGATCCCGGTCACGGCGGGCGGGATCCCGGCGCGCTGCAGCGCCATGGCGGCGGCCATGAGGCCGACGTCAATCTCGCCGCCGCGCTGGAGCTGCGCGCGCTGCTGAACGCCACGGGCCGGTTCGACGTCGTGCTGACGCGCGAGACCGACGTGTTCATCGAACTCGAGGACCGGGTCCGCATCGCCCGCGCCGCCCAGGCGGACATGTTCATCTCCCTGCATGCCGATGCGGCGGGATCGCACACTGCGCGCGGCGCGGCGGTCTATGTGCTCTCGAGCCAGGGAGTGGACCGCTCGCGCACCCGGGCCCAGCGCGAGGGCGACTGGTTCCTGCCCGAGTCCGAGCACCGCCCGGCCGAGGTCAACGAGATCCTGTTCGACATCTCCATGGGCGACAAGCTCAACCGGTCGCGCCAGTTCGCCAGCGAGCTCCTGGCCGAGGTGCGCACCGTCAGCGCGCTCCTGCGCGATCATCCCGAGCATCGCGGATTCCTCGTCCTGCTCGACGCGCAGTTTCCCGCGGTGCTGTTCGAGATGGGCTTCATGTCCAACCCGCAGGACGCGCGCAATCTCAATGACGCCAATCACCGGCGGCGCCTGATGGCCTCGATCGTGGCCGCGCTTGAGGATCATTTCCCCGACTGCGGTGCGCGCACGAACTACGCCGCCAACAGCACGGCCGCCCCGGCGCGTTGACGCGCTGCGCGCCAGTGGCCACCTGTCATTGGATTGACGTTCACTTGCGGTCATAATACCGCCCAAACACGCGTCCAGAACGCGCCGGTGTGCGCGGCTCGCGGGGTAGTCTGCGGACGCATGAGGGCCTGATGAAGCTTTTCACCTGGAAAAACGCTCTGCGCGCCGGCATCTGGGGCGGAGCCACGCTGGCCGTGCTCGCCGTGGCCGGATTCATCGCCGCGGCGGTCTATGTCGTGCGCGTGACCGACGATCTGCCGGACTATCAGCAGCTCGCCCAGTACGAGCCTCCGATCATGAGCCGGGTCCATGCCGGCGACGGCCTGCTGATCGCCGAGTTCGCGCGCGAGCAGCGCGTCTTCGTGCCGATCGAGAACATCCCCCCGCTGGTGATCAACGCCTATCTCTCCGCCGAGGACAAGAATTTCTACTCCCATGGCGGGATCGACGTGCTCGGCATGGCGCGGGGCGGCATCCGCTCGATCCTCACCCGGCTGAGGAATCCCGACGCGCCGCTGCAGTCGGGCTCGACCATCACGCAGCAGGTGGCGAAGAACTTCCTGTTCACCTCCGACCAGCGTCTCGAGCGCAAGGTGCGCGAGATCGTCATCGCGCGCCGCATGGAGCGCGCCTTCACCAAGGACCAGATCCTCGAGCTGTATCTCAACGAGATCTATCTGGGAAACCGCGCCTACGGCGTCGCCGCGGCGGCGCTGAACTATTTCGGCAAGTCGCTCGACGAGCTCGACCTGCACGAGGCGGCCTATCTTGCCGCCCTGCCCAAGGGCCCGTCGAACTACCATCCCGAGCGCGAGCGCGCCGCCGCCATCGGCCGGAGGAACTGGGTCCTGGAGCGCATGCGCGCGAACGGCTTCATCACGCGCGAGGAGATGGAGGCGGCCCAGGCGATGCCGCTGACCACCGGCGAGCGCCTGTCGGGCTCGACCTATCTGGCCGCGGAGTATTTCGTCGAGCAGGTCCGCCGCGAGGTCTACGACATGTACGGCGAGGACCAGCTCTACGATGGCGGGCTGTCGATCCGGACCACGCTCGACACCACGATGCAGATGGCCGCACGCCGCGCGCTGCGGAACGGGCTGGAGGCCTATGACCGGCGCCACGGCTATCGCGGGCCTCTGACGAGGCTGGAGAGCTTCGACGCCTGGGTCGAGCAGCTGGCCGAGATCACACCGCCCGCCGACATGGACGAGACCTGGACGCTCGCCGTGGTCCTCGAGCTCGCCGACACGCATGCCGAGATCGGGCTCCTGAACGGCGAGCGCGGCCGCATCCCGCTCGAGGAGCTCACCTGGGCGCGCGAACCCTCGCGCAACGAGGACAATTTCCCGGTCCTCGGTCCGCGCATCGAGACCCCGTCCGACGCGCTGTCGCGCGGCGATGTCGTGCTGGTCGAGCCCCTGCGTGCAGATCTTCCCGAGACGGCCGAGGACCTGCCGCCGGAGAATGCCTACGGCCTGCGCCAGTACCCGGCGGTCAATGGCGGCATCATCGCGATCGACCCGTTCACCGGCCGCGTGCTCGCCATGGTCGGCGGCTATTCCTTCCAGCAGAGCCAGTTCAACCGGGCGACCCAGGCCCGTCGCCAGCCGGGCTCCGCCTTCAAGCCCTTCGTGTACGCGGCGGCTCTGCTCAACGGCTGGACGCCGGCCAGCATCATCCTGGACGCGCCCTTCGTGGCGTCCGGCGACAGCGAGATGCGCTTCTACCGCCCGCAGAACTATTCGGAGGAATTCTACGGCCCGTCGCCGATGCGCCTCGGCCTGGAATTGTCGCGGAACGTCATGACGGTGCGCCTCGCGCAGGATCTCGGCATGGGCCCGATCGTGGCCATCGGCGAGCGCTTCCGCATCTATGACGACCTGCAGCCCAATCTCTCCATGGCGCTGGGCGCCGGGGAGACGACGCTGATCCGGCTGATCTCGGCCTATGCCGCGATCGTCAATGGCGGGCGCTACATAGAGCCCACCATCCTAGACCGGGTGCAGGACCGCTCCGGGGACACGATCTATGTCCACGACCAGCGCCCGTGCGCGGGGTGCGTCGTGGAGGATTGGGGACCGGGCGTGGAAGAGCCGGAACTCCCCCCGCTCGGCGAGCGCGTGATCGACGAGGTGACCGCCTACCAGATCGTGCACATGCTCGAAGGCGCGGTTCAGCGCGGTACCGGCACCCAGCTGCGCGAGCTCGGCCGCCCGCTTGCCGGCAAGACCGGCACCACCAACGATTTCCGCGACGCCTGGTTCGTCGGCTTCGGTCCCGACCTGATCGCGGCGACCTATGTCGGCTTCGACACGCCCCTGCCGCTCGGTTCGGGCGAGGCGGGCTCGCGCGTGGCCGTGCCGATCATCAAGGAATTCCTCGAGACCGCGCTCGAACGCTATCCGGCCGCGCCCTTCCGGGTGCCCGAAGGGGTGCGTTTCGTGCCGATCAACCGCCAGACCGGGGAGCCCTCGGTCATCGGCCGGCCGTTCACCATCCTGGAGGCCTTCAGGCCGGGTACAGAGCCGCAGCGCGGCCAGACCGCGGCCGAGGAGAGCCTCTCCTTCAGCTCCAGCGCGCTCGGCCGCGCCCTGGAAGGCCAGCCGGGCCAGCCCTCGCCGGAAGGCGAAGGCGAGGAGGAGGAAGACGACACGCTCGGCGGCTTGTATTGAGCCGCGAGCCTCGCTATCTCGCCCCTTCGATCCCGCCACCGAAGCAACACCCTGGGAGCGCCGCCCATGCGCGCCGAACTCACCGCCCTGAAGGACGCCATCGAGCAGTCGACGGAACTGCTAAGGAGGCGTCTTTGACTGGGATACAGCCGGTAAACGCCTAGACGAACTCAACGCGAAGGCCGAGGACCCGGGCCTGTGGGACGATCCGTCCCGGGCGCAGGCCCTCATGCGCGAGCGCAACAAGCTCGACTCGGCGATGACCGAGGTGCGCGAGATCGAATCCGAACTCGCCGAGAACCTCGAGGTCGCCGAACTCGCCGAGATGGAGGAGGACGAGAGCCTGCTCGACGAGGCCGAGGCGGCGCTGAGAAAGCTCGCCGAGCGTGCCCGCCGCGCCGAGCTTCAGGCCCTGCTCTCCGGCGAGGCCGACGCCAATGACTGCTTCGTGGAAATCCATCCGGGCGCCGGCGGCACAGAGGCGCAGGACTGGGCCGCCATGCTCGTGCGCATGTACAGCCGCTGGGCCCAGGCCTCCGGCTTCAAGGTCGAGGTGATCGAGGAGCAGGCCGGCGAGGAAGCGGGCCTGAAATCGGCGACGCTGCACGTGAAGGGCGAGAACGCCTATGGCTGGCTGAAGACCGAGGCGGGCATCCATCGCCTGGTGCGCATCTCGCCCTTCGACAGCTCGGGCCGGCGCCATACCAGCTTCGCGAGCGTCTGGGTCTATCCCGAGATCGACGAGAACATCGAGATCGAGATCAACGAGAAGGACGTGCGCACCGACACCTTCCGAGCCTCCGGCGCAGGCGGTCAGCACGTCAACAAGACCGACTCCGCGATCCGCCTGACCCACATTCCCACCGGCATCGTGGTGCAGTGCCAGGCCGACCGCTCCCAGCACAAGAACCGGGCGACCGCCTGGAACATGCTGCGCGCGCGGCTCTACGAGATGGAGCTGCAGAAGCGCGAGGAGGCCGCGCAGGCTCAGGCGGACGCCAAGACCGATATCGGCTGGGGCCACCAGATTCGCTCCTACGTCCTGCAGCCCTACCAGATGGTCAAGGACCTGCGCACGAACGTGGAGACCTCCGACACGCAAGGCGTGCTCGACGGCGATCTCGACGAGTTCATGGCCGCCGCGCTGGCCGCGAGGGTGGGCGGCGAGGAGGAGGCGGCGTAGGGCGAGCCCTCGTCCTGATGCCGGCGAAAGCCCCCAGGAGGACGGATACCGAACCGGAACAAGAAAGGCGGGCCCCAGGGCCCGCCTTTTTCATTCTCGCTTGCGGTCCGTCCTAGCTCTTGAACGGATCGGCGCCGGCGGCCGCCTTGGGCTTGTCGTCGCCGAACATCGGCGTGGCGTTCGCCGCGCTCGCCTGCTTGGGCGCAGGCGGGGCCGAGGGCGGGGCGCTCTGCGGCTTCGGGCCGGAGCCTGCGGAGGAGGAAGACGACTTGGATTGTGCCGGCTTGTCGCTCAGCGGATCGGACGAGCGACGGCAATTGCCATCGAAATACGCTCCGCTCTCGATAGCGAGCGTGGAGTGGATGATGTCGCCCTCGATGCGGGCGGTCGAGGCGAGCTGGACCTGGCGCGCGCGCACCGAGCCCTCGACGCGCCCGCGGATCACCACCGAGTCCGCGACCACCTCGCCCTGGACCGAGGCCTCTTCGCCGATGGTCAGCGTGCCGGCCTGGACGTCGCCGCTCACCTGACCGTCGAGCTGGACTTCGCCATCGGACATGATGGAGCCGGTGATCGTCAGGTCGGCGCTCAGAATCGAGGGGGCTTGGGCTTTCATGGCAGATCTTTTCGGCTGGGCCGGGGGCTGGCCGGCGTCGTGGCTGGGGGTGTCTTTTTTACTGAACATAGCGTCCCGCTCTCAAGAATCGCTCAGGATCGAGGTGGTTTCCCTGAAACCAGATTTCGTAATGCAGATGTGTCGCCGTCGAACGTCCGGTCGAGCCCATGCCCCCGATGCGCTGACCGGCCGCAACCTCGTCGCCGCGGCGCACGTCTATCGAGTGGAGATGACCATAGCGGGTCTTGAAGCCGTAGCCATGGTCGACTTCCACGGTGCGACCATAACCCGCGCGCCAGCCCGCGTAAACGACGCGGCCTGCGGCTGCCGAGATGATGGGTGCGTTGCGGTACGCGGCGAAGTCCTTGCCGGCGTGGAAGGCGGCGCGCCGCGTGAAGGGATCGATCCGCGTGCCGTAGCCGGAGGTGATCCGGAATGCGTCGCCGACCGGCGTGCCGAGCGGGGTCGCCTCGAGCGCCTCGGACAGCTGCTCGGCCTCGACCAGGCGTGCGGCGATCCGCGAGACGCGGGCATTGAATGGGTCGGTGAGATCGAGCGAGCTGCCGAAGATCTGGCTGTTCTCGATCGGGATCAGCGGGCCGCCCGTGCCGCCGGCCTGAGCCTGGCCTTCCTCGAGCACGTCGTCGAGGCGAAGCCCCGTCAGGCGCAGCACCGCGCGCAGGTTCTCGAGCCGCGCCTCGGCGGAGTCCTCGGCCTGGGAGAGCAGGGCGTCCTGCTCGGCGACGAGCGCCTGCACCCGGCCTTCCGCCCCGTCGCCGAGCCCGGCCAGGCTCTCGGGTGCGACCAGCGGGCCGCGCGGATCGGGATCGGCCGGGGTGGCGGCCATGAGAATCTGGCCCGCGCCCGCCGAGGGGCTTTCGGAATCGCCCCCGATCTGCAGGTCCTCGGCGAAGTCCATGAGCCGGCGCAGCGTCTCGTGGCGCATCTGGAACTCGCCGGCGGTGCGGTCGAAGGTCTCGGTGGTGGATTCCAGATAGGCGATCGCGGCGGCCTCGGCGGCGCGCGCCTCTTCCAGCATTTCCTGGTATCGCGCTTCCAGCGCCGCAATGCGCGCCTTCTCCACGCGCTCGTCGGCGGTGTTGATCACCATGTTGACGGTGGCGATGGCCATCCACATCGCCGCCACGCACGCGGCGGCGATCGCGCCCACCTGCATCTCGGTGCGGATGACGAAATAGCGAACCTGGCCTTCGGTCCGATGGTAGATCTGCCGGTCGGGGAAGCGTGTCTTCAATGCCTCCCACGGGCCGGCGAGGATTCGTTTCACCATTCGTTCGCGATGCCCTGTCTGTCCCTGACCCCTCAAGCGCCGGTATCTGACACAAGAATGTGGGAGTGATCAATGAAGACAATGCAAACGCAGTGCCGTGCCGGCCGGGGCTGGTCACCATAGATTGCCGGGGCGGACGGGAACTCAGGGCGCTATGGGTTCGTAGAAGTCCGGATAAAGCCCTGCACGCTCGCGTGCTTTCGCGTTGAAGGGCCGCTTGAGCCCGCCCTTGAAGCGGGTCTCGACCATGCGATGAAAAGTTTTCACCCGATCCAGCCCGCGCACGCCGCAGACGCGCTCGAACCAGCGTGCCCCCGCCGCGACGTGGCCGATCTCCTCGCGGTAGATCACCTCGAGACGCGCCGCGCTCTCGCGATCCCCGGCGCTCTTCAGCTTCTCGATCATGCCCGGGGTAACGTCGAGCCCGCGCGCCTCGAGCACCAGCGGCGCGATCGCCAGGCGCGCGAGCACGTCGTCGCTCGTGGCGGTGGCCGCGCCCCACAGCCCGTCATGGGCCGGCAGGTCGCCATAGGCTCCGCCGAGTTCGGCGAGGCGCTGCTCGATCATCTCGAAATGGCGCGCCTCGTCCTCGCCGACCCCGATCCAGTCGGAGACGAAGGTCCGCCGGTCGAGCGTGTCGAAATCGGACGCGCCGGAGAAGCGGGCCACCATGTCGAAGGCGAGGTCGATGGCGTTGAACTCGATATGGGCTACCGCATGCATCAGGGCGAAGCGCCCGGCCTGGCCGTTCAGGCGCCGGCGCGGCACCTGTCCGGGCGGCACCAGTTCGGGCCGCGCCGGCCGGGCCGGGCGCTCGGGAAGGTCGAGCGGGCAGGACGAGGGCAGGGCGAGCGCGCCCCGGCGCCAGGCCTCGGCCACGCGCAGCGCCTCGCCGGCCTTTGCGGCGGGCCCGGACGTGTTCAGCACGCCCAGCGCGGCGGCGCGCACGTCCTGACGCTCCGGTGCGCTCACAGCGATTTCACGGCCTCCAGCACCGCCTCGGCATGGCCTGGCACCTTCACCTTGCGCCAGACCTGGGCGATCCTGCCGTCGGGCCCGATCAGGAAGGTCGCCCGCTCGATGCCCATGTACTTGCGTCCGTACATGTTCTTTTCCACCCACACGCCGTAGCGTTCGGCGACATCGCCGTCCTCGTCGGAGGCCAGGGTGATCGTCAGCCCGTGCTTGTCCTTGAATTTGTCGTGCTTGCTGACCGGATCCTTCGACACGCCGATGACAGTTGCACCTTGCGCCTCGAACTCGCCGAGTTTCTCTGTAAAACCGATGGCCTCTTTCGTGCATCCCGGCGTGTCGTCCTTCGGATAGAAATAGAGCACCACCGTCTTGCCTTTCAGATCGTCCAGCGAGACCGTCCCGCCGCCGTCCACCGGCATGGAGAAGTCCGGAGCCTTGTCGCCCCTTGCAAGTTCGCTCATCGATGCCTCCCAGATTTGCAGCCGCCGGGCCCTCCCGCGCGGTCGTGGCGTAATGTGGCAGGGCGGCCGCCGGGGTCCAGCCCCGCACCTGACTCTTCTGCGCGGGGATGAGCGCGCATGATGAAGCGGACCGCCCGGCTGGCCCTGCTCTATACGCTCGAGGCGATCGCGGCGCTGCTCGCGCTCGCCCTCTTCGCGGGCGCCGTCGTGCTCTGGCGGCTCGCGAGCGGACCCGTGCCTCTGGAGATGCTGCGCCCGAACGTGACGGCCATGCTCGCCGAGGCCTTCGAGGCCGAGCGGGCCGAGATCGGTCAGCTCACCCTTCGCTACGATCCCGACCTCGCCGCCATCGTCGTGACCGCCTCCGACGTGCGCGTGTACGAGGAGACGGCGCTGCTCACGGCCGCGCGCGAGATCGAGGCGGGCTTTGCCCTCGATCTGCTCCTGATCGGCAGGGCCGCACCGGTGATGGTCGCCGCGGACGGCGGCTCCTTTTCCCTGGTCAGGCACGCCGATGGCAGTCTCGCGGCCGGGCTCGGCCGGCCGGGCCGTCTCGGCGCCGGCGGGGCCGATACGCAGCGCTGGGAGCGCCTGCTCTCAGACGCCCAGGGCGGGGGTGCGGGCGACACGCTGTCGCGCCTCGTGCGGGTCGACCTGCGCGGGGCGGATATCCGCGTGCTCGACGCGGTGACCGACACGGCGCTGTTCTTCGAAGGTGCCCGCGCGCGCGTCGATCTCGCGAATGACCGGATCGATGCAGACCTGTCGGGCACGCTGCTCTCCTCGGCAGGGCAGACGCCGATCGCGCTGGGTCTGGTCGCGGATCGCGGCCTGGAGGCGCTGTTCGTCGACCTGAGGATACGCGGCCTGGTTCCCGCGAGCGTCGCGCCGCGCCGCGGCGCGTTTGCCGCGCTGTCGGGGATCGAGGCTCCCGTCGATCTCGATCTCGTCATCGACGCCTCGCGCGAGGCAGGCCTGCGGAGCGCGCTGCTCGAACTCGATCTCGGAGCGGGGCACTGGCGCAGCCCGCGCGGCGTGTTCCCCGTCGAGGGCGGCGAGGCGAGTCTGGCCTACGACACGCAGGCTGCCCGGATCGATGTCAGCGCCCTGCGCCTGCAGTCGGAACTGCTCCAGCTCGACCTGTCCGGCGCGATCACCGACCTTGCCGGCTACCAGGACGCGCTGCCCTCGCGGGCGCGCTATGAGCTGGTCTCCGGGCCGGGCCGGCTCGATCTCGCAGGCGTCTTCCCCGAGCCGCTGCGCTGGGAGGCCGTGACGGCGCAGGGCGATCTCGACCGCGAGTCGGTGCGCATCGGCTTCGACCGGCTCGATATCGAACTCGACATTGCCGAGGCCGCCTTCACCGGCGCCGTGTCCTTCGAGATCATCAACGATCGGCTCCTGCCCAACCTGCGCCTCGAAGGTCCGATCCGGGGCAATATCGGCAAGGAGGACGTGCTGCGGTTCTGGCCGGTCGACTTCGCGCTCGGCGCGCGCGACTGGATCCGCGATTCCGTGCTCGGCGGGCGGCTCTCGGACGCGCAGCTGTTCATGGATGTCCCCGCCGAGGGGCTGGCGCGCAAGTTCATCGAGGACGAGGCGCTGAGTCTGTCCTTCCACTTCCACGACGCGGACGTGCGCTACGTCTCGACGATGACGCCGCTGCGCGGCCTGTCCGGGACGGGCGAGCTGCTGGGCAACTCGCTCGTACTGGACGGAACCGGCGGACGGATCGGGGATCTCATCGCCGACACGATCTTCGTGCGCGCCCCGCAGCTGAACCCGAAAGGCGCAATGGCGCGCTTCGGCGGTACCGGCCGTGGCCAGGCCGCCGATCTCATCGCCCTCCTGGACGAGGAGCCGCTGGGCTTCGCCACAGATTACGGCATCGACCCGGCGAGCTTCGAGGGCGAGGGCAGCATCCGCTTCGAGATCGGCCGCCCCATGCTGCGCGACGTGCCGGTGGAGGATGTCGAGTTCGACATCGGCGCGGAGTTCACCGGCGTCGCCGGTCCCGCCGGAGTCGGGGATCTGCGCTTCACCGATGGGACCGTGCTGATCGAGGCCGACGCCGCGCGGCTCGTCGGCACCGGGGTCGCAGAGCTCGCCGGCGCGCGCGCCGACATCCGCTGGGAAGAGGACTTCAATGCAGGGGAGGGAGCCGACAGCACGCTCATCAGCGTCTCCGCCCGCGCCGATCCGGGTACGCTCGACCGCCTCGGCCTGCCGGTGCGGCGCTTCCTCGACGGGCCGGCCGATATCGATGCGCGCCTGTCGGGCAATGGTTTCGAATTCCGCACGATCGCCCTGTCGATGGACCTCGCCGATACAGCGATCGCCCTGCCGGGCGCGCTTTGGTCGAAGCCTTCAGGCGTGCCCGCGGCGGCAGCCTTCACCGTGGCGTTCGAGGAGGACGGCTCGATCCTTCTGAGCGACCTCACCGCCCAGGCGCCGGATGCGGCGCTCGCGGCGAGCGCGGAACTCGCGGCGGACGGCCGGCTGCTTTCCGCCTCCGCCCGGCGCGTGTTCGTGGAGGATTTGCTCGATCTCGCGGTGGAGGCGGGCCGGCCCGAAGGCCCCGAGGGTCCGCTTCTGCTGCGCGCGAGCGGTCCGTTCCTCACGGCTGGCGATCTCCTCGACCAGCTTCCCCAGCTCTCCTTCGAGCAGGCGGGGCCTGCCGAGCCTGCCGGCCTGCCGCTGATCCTCGAGGCCGAGATCGACAGCGTCACCCTTCGCTCCGTGGACTTCGAGGGCGTGCAGCTGCGTCTCGTGACCCGGCCCGAAGGCGTGGAGCGCTTCCTCTTCGCCGGGCGCACGCAGGCCGGTCCGGTGGACCTGCGCTTCGCGCCCTCGGCCGAGGGCGGCCGCATCCTCGCTGCCGAGGGCGCGGATGCCGGCGCGCTCCTCGAGGCGTTCGCCGGCTTCGACAATGCCCGCGGCGGGGTGCTGCGCCTGAGCGGGGAAGCCCCGCCTCTCGGCGAGGAGGGCCCCCTGCGCGGACGCGTGGAGGTCGGCGCCTTCACGCTGGAGCAGATGCCGCTGCTCGCACGCATCCTGGCCGCGGGATCCCTCGAGGGGCTGGCGAGTCTGGTCAGCGGCGAGGGTCTCGTCTTCGAACGGCTCGAGGCCGACTATGTCTGGAACGATGGCGTGCTGCAGATGGGCGATGCGCGCGTTGCCGGGCCTGCGCTCGGCATCACGTGGAACGGCGTCGTCGACCTGTCCGGCCGGCGCATGACCCTCGACGGCACCCTGCTGCCCTCCTACGGCATGAATTCCGTGCTCGGCGAACTGCCGGTCGTCGGCGAGCTGCTGACCTCGCGGCGCGGGGAGGGCGTGATCGGCGTCACCTTCTCCGTGCAAGGTCCGTTCGAGGCGACCCGGGTGACTGCCAACCCGCTCTCGGCGCTCGCGCCGGGAGTGTTCCGGCGCATCTTCGAAGGCACCTCGGCGGCGCGCGAGCTGGAGGCGCTGGAGGCCCAGCGGCGCGAGGCGCGCGAGGCCGAGGCGAGCAGCGCGGAAGACCTCATCGAGGATGTTCCGGTCGAGATTCCCGACGCTCCGGCCGAGCCGGAGGAGCCTGGCCCGCCGGGCGAGGAGGGCCGATGAGGATCGTCGGCCTGATGAGCGGGACCTCGCTCGACGGGGTCGATGCGGCGCTGATCGAGACCGACGGGGAGCGCATCCTCGGCTTCGGTCCGGGCCTGGAGCGCCCCTACACCAGGGACGAGCGCGCCGTGCTCGCGCGCGCCGTCGAAGCGGCCCGCGCCTGGAGTTTCGAGGGCGCCGAGCCGGATTTCTCCGATGCCGAGGCGGTCCTGACCCGCACCCACGAGGCGGCGGTGCGCGCCGTCTGTGATGCGGCGAAGCTGGCTCCGGACACGCTAGACCTGGTCGGCTTTCACGGGCAGACCGTGCTGCACCGCGCCCCGTCCGGGACCCGTCCCGGCCGCACCCGCCAGATCGGGGACGGACAGGCGCTCGCTGATGCGCTCGGCTGTCCGGTGGCATTCGATTTCCGCAGCGCCGATGTCGCGGCCGGCGGGCAGGGCGCCCCGCTCGCACCGGTCTATCACGCCGCTCTCATCGAGGCGGCCGGCCTCGAGCGCCCCATAGGCGTGCTCAATCTCGGCGGGGTCGGCAACATCACCCATGTCGACGCGCGCGGCGCGCTGATCGCCTTCGACACCGGCCCGGCCAACGGGCTGATCGACGCGTTCATGGAGGATCGCACCGGCACGGCGATGGACACCGATGGCGCCACCGCGGCGCAGGGCCGGCCGCATGAGGGCGCGCTGGCCGACTATCTCGACCATGCCCATTTCGGACAGGACGGGCCGAAATCGCTCGACCGCTGGGACTTCTCGCTCGATCCGGTGCGCAACCTGTCCACCGAGGACGGGGCGGCGACACTCTCGGTGCTGACCGCGCGCACGGTCGGGCTCGCGCTCGACCGCCTGCCGGAGCGCCCGAAGCGCCTCGTCGTGTGTGGCGGCGGGCGCAGGAACCGTACCCTGCTCAGCCTCATAGAGACGGCCGCGGGCATCCGCGTCCATGCGGCCGAGGCCGTGGGCTGGCGCGGCGATCTCATCGAGGCCGAGGCCTTCGCCTATCTCGCGGCGAGGACGATGAAGGGCCTGCCGATCAGCTTTCCCGGCACCACGGGAGTGGACAAACCGATGAGCGGCGGCCGCGTGGTGCGGCCGCGCTGATCAGCGCTTCTTCTTGTCCTTGCTCTCGATCGGCGGCGCGTCGAGCTGGGCAAGGCGCCTGTCGAGATAGCGCGTGATCGACTTCTCGAGCTCTTCGACGTGATTGGTGAAGAGGTGGGACGCGCCCGGGATGATCTCGCGCTCGATCTCGATGCCCTTCTGCACGCGCACCTTGCTCATCACGCGCTCCATCTCGTCGGGCGGCACGATCGCGTCGGCCTCGCCATGCGCGATGAGGCCAGAGGCCGGGCAGGGGGCGAGGAAGGTGAAGTCGTACATGTTGGTCGGCGGGGCGACGGAGATGAAGCCGGCGATCTCGGGGCGGCGCATCAGCAGCTGCATGCCCACGAACGCCCCGAAGCTGTGCCCGGCGACCCAGCAATAGGCGGCGTTGGGATTGTGAGCCTGCGCCCAGTCGAGGGCGGTCGCGGCATCCGACAGCTCGCCATAGCCCTGGTCGTAGACGCCCTGGCTGCGCCCGACACCGCGGAAATTGAAGCGCAGCACCGCAAAGCCGCGCTGCTTGAACAGGTCGTACATCATCAGATTGACGGGCGTTTCCATGTGCCCGCCGCCGCGCGGATGGGCGTGCAGGATCAGCGCGACCGGCGCGCCTGCTTCCTTGCCGGGGCTGTACTTGCCTTCGAGACGGCCCGCCGGGCCATTGATGATGACGTCAGGCATGGGTTTGAAATCGTGTCCTGTGATGAATACCTGAGTGTGGAGGTTGGAATTGATTTCCGCGTGCTGGTCCCCTAGAAGCTCGATGCGAGCCGAATTCTTGACCGTTCCGCTCGGAAACCTATCTCACCCTCCGCGCTGTGGTTCGGTGCGGCGAGCGGGCCTTCTAACACAAGGGCCTGCGCCAAAGCGAGTGTGATGGCGCATCGGCGTCGAAGTTCATTATCCCGGGGAGGGAGGAAGAACCATGAAACTCAGCACCAAGGGGCGTTACGCCGTGATGGCGATGGTCGACCTGGCGCAGGCCTCGAAGGACCGTCCGGTTCCGCTCGGCGACATCGCCTCGCGCCAGGAAATCTCGCTGTCCTATCTCGAGCAGCTCTTCGCCAAGCTCAGGAAGGCCGGCGTCGTGAAGTCCGTGCGCGGTCCGGGCGGCGGCTATCGCCTTGCCCGCCCGACCGGCGAGACGCGCATATCCGACATCATGATGGCGGTGGAGGAGCCGGTGAAGGTGACCCGCTGCAAGACCGCCGCGAAGGGCTGCCTGGAAGGCGGGCGGCGCTGCGTCACCCACGATCTGTGGGACGAACTCGGCCGCCACATCCATCTCTTCCTGTCCGGGGTCACGCTGGAGGACGTGCTGGAACGCCGCGTTCTCGGCGCGGCGCGCGCGAGTCAGGCAGGCACCGGGGCGCTGGCGCTCGAGGCGGCCGAGTAGTGACGGTCTATCTCGATCATAACGCCACCGCGCCGATCCGGCCCGAAGCCCTCGACGCGGTGATGCAGGCTTTGGCCCGGACCGGAAACCCGTCCTCGGTCCATGGCGCCGGGCGCGCCGCGAAGGCGCTGGTCGAGCGCGCGCGCGAGATCATCGCGCGGGCGGTCAGGGCGCGCGCCGAGGACATCGTCTTCACCTCCGGCGGGACGGAGGCGAACAATCTCGCCCTGTTCAGCGCGAAGGACGCGGGCGTCAAACGCCTCATCGTCTCGGCGATCGAGCACGATGCGGTGATGGATGCGGCCAGGGCCACCGGCCTGCCGGTCGAGATCCTGCCCGTCACGGCCGACGGCGTCGCCGATCTGTCCTGGCTGGAGAACCGGCTGAAGGACTGGAACGCGGCCGACGGCGTACCCTTCGTCTCGCTGATGGCGGCCAACAACGAAACCGGGGTGATCCAGCCGGTGGAGGCTGCGGGCCGCCTGGTCGCCGAGGCCGAGGGGCTGTTCCATGTCGACGCCGTGCAGGCGCTCGGAAAGATCGATTACGACGTCGCCGGAACGCTCGCCCACTACACCGCCTTCTCCGCGCACAAGGTCGGCGGGCCGCAGGGCGTGGGCGCGCTGGCGCTCGCCTGCGACGCGCCGGTCAGCCGGCTGCTCCATGGCGGCGGGCAGGAGAAGGGCCGGCGTTGCGGCACGGAGAATGTCGGCGGCATCGCGGGGTTTGCAGCCGCGGTCGAAGCCGCCTATGCCGCGCCGCAGGAGGCCGCGCACGTCAGGGCGCTGCGCGACCGGGCCGAGGAGATCATCAAGGCGGCCGCGGCGGACGTGAAGATCTGGGGCGAAAGGGCTGAGCGGCTCCCCAACACGCTCTGCCTGTCCGCGCCGGGCTGGAACAGCGAGATCCAGGTCATCGCCATGGACCTTGCCGGCTTCGCGGTCAGTGCCGGGGCAGCGTGTTCCTCCGGCAAGGTGAGGAAATCGCGCGTCCTGGAAGCTATGGGCGCGAGCCCGGAGGAAGCGGCGAGCGCCCTGCGCGTCAGCTTCGGGCCGGGCAATACACTCGAAGAGGCCGAAAGCTTCGCGAATGCGTGGCTTCAGGCCCGGGCCAGGGCGCGACCGAAACTCGCCGCCGCCGGCTAGAAAGGAAGGTTGGTCATGCCAGCAGTGAAAGAAACGATCGAAGACGTCAAAAAGCTGGAGTCCGACAAGTACAAGTACGGCTTCACGACCGAGATCGAGCAGGAATACGCGCCCAAGGGCCTGTCCGAGGACACGGTGCGCTTCATCTCGGCCAAGAAGAACGAGCCCGAATGGATGCTCGACTGGCGCCTCGATGCCTACCGGCGCTGGACGAAGATGAAGGAGCCGGACTGGGCGAAGGTGAACTACCCGCCGATCGACTACCAGGACGCGATCTATTACGCGGCCCCGAAGGCCGGTGCGAAATACAAGAGCCTCGACGAGGTGCCCAGGGAGCTGCTCGAGACCTACGAGAAGCTCGGCATCCCGCTGCGCGAGGCCGAGGTCCTGCTCGGCGTCGAAGGGGCCGAGGACAAGACCGCCGCGGAAGCGCGCGAGAAGCCGCGCGTCGCCGTCGACGCGGTGTTCGATTCCGTCTCGGTCGCGACCACCTTCAAGGCGGAGCTGAAGAAGGCCGGCGTGATCTTCATGTCGATCTCCGAGGCGATGCAGGAGCATCCCGAGCTCGTGCGCAAATATCTCGGCAGCGTCGTCCCGCCGACCGACAATTTCTTCGCCACGCTGAACAGCGCGGTCTTCTCCGACGGCAGCTTCGTCTACGTGCCCAAGGGCGTGCGCTGCCCGATGGAGCTGTCGACCTATTTCCGCATGAATGCGCAGGGCACCGGCCAGTTCGAGCGCACCCTGATCATCGCCGACGAGGGCGCCTACGTCTCCTATCTGGAGGGGTGCACCGCGCCGATGCGCGACGAGCACCAGCTGCACGCCGCCGTGGTCGAGCTGGTCGCTCTGGACGATGCCGAGATCAAGTATTCCACCGTGCAGAACTGGTGGCCGGGCGATGCCGAGGGCAAGGGCGGGGTCTACAACTTCGTGACCAAGCGCGCCGACTGCCGCGGCAGGAATTCCAAGGTCAGCTGGACGCAGGTGGAAACCGGCTCGGCGATCACCTGGAAGTATCCCAGCTGCATCCTGCGCGGCGACAACTCGCAGGGTGAGTTCTACTCGATCGCGGTCACCAACGGACGCCAGCAGGCCGATACCGGCACCAAGATGATCCATCTTGGCAAGAACACGAAGTCGCGGATCATCGCCAAGGGCATCTCGGCCGGGCGCTCCGACCAGACCTATCGCGGCCTCGTCTCGATCCACCGCAATGCCACGGGATCGCGCAATTTCACCCAGTGCGACTCCCTCCTGATCGGCGACGAGTGCGGCGCGCACACCGTGCCCTATATCGAGGCCAAGACCCCGAGGGCGACGCTGGAGCACGAGGCGACGACGTCGAAGCTCTCCGAGGAACAGCTGTTCTACGCCCGCCAGCGCGGGCTGGGCGAAGAGGCGGCCGTGGCCCTGCTGGTCAACGGCTTCTGCCGCGAGGTCATCCAGGAACTGCCGATGGAATTCGCCGTCGAGGCGCAGAGCCTTCTGAAGGTGAGCCTTGAAGGTTCCGTGGGTTAAGAGAGGACAAGAAGAATGCTCAAGATCACCGATCTCCACGCCCGCGTCGAGGCCGAGGAAGGCGAGGGCAAGCCGATCCTGAAAGGCGTCAGCCTCGAAGTGCCGGCCGGCGAGGTGCATGCCATCATGGGCCCGAACGGGTCGGGCAAGTCGACCCTGTCCTATGTGATGACCGGCCGGGAAGGCTATGAGGTCACGGACGGCACGGTCGAGTTCCAGGGGGAGGACCTGACCGAGATGGAGCCGGAGGAGCGCGCCGCGCGCGGCTTCTTCCTCTCCTTCCAGTACCCGGTCGAGATTCCCGGCGTGCCGACGCTGACCTTCCTGAAGGAAGCGGCCAACGCCCAACGTAAGGCGCGCGGCGAGGCGGAAATTTCCGCCCCTGAGTTCATGAAGGCAGCAAGAGAAAACGCTGCGAAACTCGGCATTTCCAACGACATGTTGAAGCGTCCTGTGAATGTCGGTTTCTCCGGCGGCGAGAAGAAGCGCATGGAGATTTTTCAGGCGCTCATGCTGGAGCCGAAATTCCTGATCCTCGACGAGACGGACTCCGGGCTGGACATTGATGCGCTCAAGGTCGTGGCTGAAGGGGTGAATGCGCTGCGCGATCCGAACCGCGGCATGCTCGTCATCACCCACTATCAGCGCCTTCTGGACTATCTGACCCCGGACAAGGTCCACATCCTGTCCGACGGCAGAATCGTGAAGAGCGGCGGGCCGGAGCTCGCCCACGAGCTCGAGCGCGAAGGCTATGACAAGTACACGAGCGAGGCCGCGTAGGGCATGACCGCAAACGTCAAACTCACGGCCCTGGAGGATGCCTTCCTCGCGCGCCTGCCGCAGGCGTCCGGCGACTGGCGCGCCGAGCTGAAGGCCCATCTCGAGGAGAAGGGCCTGCCGCACCGGCGCGTAGAGGAATGGAAGTGGACCGATCTCAAGGCCGCGCTCTCGCGCCTGGACGCCGGGCCGGGAGAGCTCGTGCTCGACGCCTCGCGCGAGGCGGACGCGACGACGCAGTTCGGCGAGAAGGGTCCGCGCGCCGTCATGCCGCGGCTGGCCGCGGCGCTCGGCGGGGACATCGCGATCTATCGGCTCACATCCGACAGGCCATCCTTGACGCTCGATTTCGCGGCGAAATCGGGTGCCGTGCACAAGACCGTCGTGGTCGAGGTCGAGGCCGGAACGAAGGCCGATCTGCACGAGGTCTACCGCGTGGACGGCGCGAGCTTTGCCAATCTCTCCCTCCTGATCCGGCTGGGCGAGGGCGCCTCGCTCGCGCGCACGATCGAGCAGGTGAAGGCCGAGGAGGGCGTCCTCGTGGTCACGTCCGGAGTCGAGCTGGCGCCCGAGGCGAGGTTCACGCAAGTCACGCTCGGCTTCGGCGCGAGGCTCGCCCGGCTCGAAACCCACGTCACCCATCCCGGCGAGGGGGCACAGGTGAGCCTCAACGGCGCCTATGTGCTCGGCGAGAGCCTGCATCTCGACCAGACCACGCTCGTGGACCACACCGGCCCGCACGGGGTCACGCGAGAGCTGTTCAAGGGCGCTGCGGCCGGCAGGGCGCGCGGCGTCTTCCAGGGCAAGATCGCCGTGCAGCGCCCGGCCCAGAAGACCGATGCGGAGATGCAGCATCGCGGCATGCTGCTCACCGAAGGCGCGGAGATCGACGCCAAGCCGGAGCTGGAGATCTACGCCGACGACGTGGTCTGCGCGCACGGCAATGCGCTCGGCACGATCGACGAGGATGCGCTCTTCTACATGCGCCAGCGCGGCCTTTCAGAAGCACAGGCGCGCGCGGTGCTCACCGAGAGCTTCCTTGCCGAACCGCTCGGACAGATCGCCGACGAGGCACGCGCCGAGGACTTCGCCGAAAAGCTGCGCGCGCGGCTGAGGGAGCTGGCATGACCGTCATGACCAAACCGCAGGCCGCCTTCGATCCGCACGGCGTTCGCAGCGAGTTCCCGATCCTCTCGCGCGAGGTCAACGGCAGGCCGCTGGTCTATCTCGACAGCGCGGCCTCGGCCCAGAAGCCCGAAGCGGTGATCGAGGCGGTCGCGAACGTCTGGCGCCACTCCTACGCCAACGTGCACCGGGGCCTTCACACCCTCGCCAACGAGGCCACCGCCGCCTTCGAGACCGCACGCGGCAAGGTCGCGGCGTTCCTGGGCGCGGAGCGGCAGGAACAGATCGTGCTCACCAAGGGTGCGACCGAGGCGATCAACCTCGTCGCCAGCGCCATAGGTCAGGAGATCGGGGAGGGCGACGAGATCATCCTCTCCCAGATGGAGCACCACTCCAACATCGTGCCCTGGCACTTCCTGCGCGAGCGCAAGGGCGCCGTGATCAGATGGGTGCCGGTCCTGGAGGACGGTTCGCTCGATCTCGAGGCCTACGAGGCCCTGTTCTCCGAGCGCACGAAGTTCGTGAGCCTCGTGCACATGTCCAACGTGCTCGGCACGGTTAACCCGGCCCGCCGGCTGGTCGAGATCGCGCACCGCAACGACGTGCCGATCCTTCTGGACGGCTCGCAGTCGGCGGTGCACATGCGCCTCGACGTTTCGGACATCGGTGCGGATTTCTTCGTCTTCACCGGCCACAAGCTCTACGGGCCGAACGGGGTCGGCGCGCTCTATGCGAGCGGCGACTGGCTCGACCGGCTCGCCCCCTACCAGGGCGGAGGGGAGATGATCGCAGAGGTGAGCGAGGACGGCGTCGTCTATGCCGACGTTCCCCACAAGTTCGAGGCCGGAACCCCCGCGATCGCCGAGGTGATCGGCCTCGGCGCGGCCATCGACTGGCTTTCCGGTCTGGATCGCGCGGCGGTCCATGCGCACGAACACGCGCTGCTGGACCGGGCGACGGCGGCGATCTCGCAGCTGGGCGGGGTGCGCATTCTCGGCACCACGCAGGACAAGGGCGCCATCCTCTCCTTCGTGATGGAGAACGCCCACGCCCACGATCTCGCCCAGCTGATGGACAAGTACGGCGTGGCGGTGCGCGCCGGCCATCACTGCGCCCATCCGCTGATGAAGCGCTATGGCGTCGCCGCGACGGTGCGCGCGAGTTTCGCCCTCTACAACACGCCCGAGGAGGTGGATGCCTTCATCGCGGCGTTGAACAAGGCCAGGAGCTTCCTCATCTAGAGGAGCAAGGAATGATGATGGACGACCAGAGACCCGCCCGCGACGTGATCGATCTCTCCGGCCCCGAGCCGGAGGCTGCACACGTGCGCGAAGAGGCCAGGCCCGAAGCGGCGGAGAGCGCGATTCCCGCCGATGAGATCGCGCGCATCACCGACGAGGTCGTCGCGGCGCTGAAGACCGTCTACGATCCGGAGATCCCGGTCGACATCTACGAGCTCGGCCTCATCTACAAGGTCGATCTCGAACCGGACTACACGCTGAAGATCGAGATGACGCTGACCGCGCCGGGCTGCCCGGTCGCCGGCGAGATGCCGGGCTGGGTGAAGGAGGCCGCCGAGACGGTGAAGGGCGTCAAGCGCGCCGACGTCACGCTGACCTTCGATCCGCCCTGGTCGCCCGATCAGATGTCCGACGAAGCCCGCCTGCAGCTGAACATGCTCTAGGAGACACCCCGATGAGCCGTCCCAGACCCAAGGCCGTGACCCTCACCGATGCCGCTGCCGAGCGCGTGAAGGCGCTCATGGAGCGCTCCGGCAAGGGCTATCTGCGCGTCGGCGTGAAGAATGGCGGCTGCGCGGGCATGGAATACGTCATGGACTATGTCGAGGCCCCCGAGCCGCTCGACGAGCGCGTCGAGGACAAGGGCGTGGAGATCGTGATCGAATCGAAAGCCCTGCTGTTCCTGCTGGGCGCGCAGATCGACTACGAGACCACCGCGCTGCATTCGAAATTCGTGTTCCGCAATCCCAACGAAACCGATGCCTGCGGCTGTGGCGAGAGCGTCACTCTGGTTCCCGCTCAACTGCAGGAATAATCAGCGTGCTTGCCGCGCTGCGCGCGCTGTGATGGTTTAGCCGGCCATCCCGATTGCCGGAGCCGATCATGCGCCTGTTCTACTCCCCGACCTCGCCCTATGCCCGCAAATGCCGGGCCCTGGTCCTCGAAAAGGGGCTGGAGACGAAGGTGCATTTCGTGGAGGCGGTGCCGTTCGAGGATCCCGGCGAGCTGCACGCGGCGAACCCGCTGGGCAAGGTTCCGGCGCTGGCCCGCGAGGGGCGCCCGTCCATCATCGGCTCGCCCCAGATCTGCGAATATCTCGACACGCTCAACGACGAGCTCTGGATCCCGGCGCGCGGGGAGAGCCGCGTCCTGGTGCTGCGCCAGCAGGCCATCGCCGACGGGCTGATGGACATCACGGTCGGCCGGCGCATCGAGATGAACCGCGACGCCAGCCTGCGCTATCCCTTCTGGCAGGAGCGCTGGGAGAAGGCGATCGCGCGCACCGTCGACGTGCTGGAGGCCGAGCGCGGCCAGTTCGAGCGCAGCGTCGATCTCGGCGCGCTCTCGGTCGCGGTGGCGCTGGGCTATCTCGATCTCAGATATCCCGAGTTCGACTGGCGCGCGCGCGCGCCGGGCCTCGCGGGCTTCGCCGAGAAATGGTTCGGGCGCGAGAGTTTCGTGGAGACCGCGCCGCCCGCGGGCAAGTGATGGCGGTCTCCGGGGAGTACCTCGAGTTCGCCTGCGAGCTTCTCGCCGTCATCGGCCCTGTGCGGGCGCGCAGGATGTTCGGCGGGGCCGGGCTCTATGCCGATGACGTCATGTTCGCCCTGATCGCGGACGACCAGATCTACATCAAGGTCGACGATGCGCTCGCCGCCGATCTGGAGCCGGAAGGGTCGGGCCCCTTCATCTACGAGCGCGAGGGCGCAGAGCCGGTGGCGATGGGCTATTGGCGCCTGCCCGAAGCCGCGCTCGACGATCCGGACGAAGCCAGGCGCTGGGCGCGCCGCGCCCTCGACGTCGCGCTCACAGCGAAGGTGTCACGCCGCCCGCGCCGGAAGAGGTGAGGCGGCGTTCGGCGCGTATGCCGCAAACCCAGGTGATCAGCACGATCAGGGCGAACAGCACGCCGGACATGGCCGACCATGGCTGCGGACCGAAGAAGGCGAGCGCGATGACGAGCCCCGTGATCGCGACGATTCCCAATGCCACCTCGATCTCGTACCGGGTGTAGCTGCGTTCGCGCGAGTTCAGGTCGATCGCCGCGCCCATGCGCAGAGCGTGGGCGTAGAGCAGGGCGAAGATGACCTGCACGCCGATGTAGAAGCTGCCGAAGATCAGGTAGAGATACTTGACCTGGCCGAAGCTCAGCACCGGGTTCGCGCCCGTCTGCTCATAACCGCCAGTATAGAATGTGACCACGAAATCGGCCATCAAACGCAGCGGATAGACGAAGACGAGGATCAGAAGGAGCAGAACGGAATTGAGGAAGACCGTGTAAGCATCCTCGATTTCGTAGCGCCTGAAGAAGGCATGATGGGTATGCCAGATCGTCAGGATCAGCGCGAAGCAGGCTGCGAATGCGATGGCGTCGCGCCACAGGTCGGCGAGGTCGGCGAAGGAGGTGGGAATGCTCTGCGCCGCCGCGAAGCTCAGTACGAGCGCGAACACGATGTCGGAGAGATTCTCGACGCGCGAGACATTCGGGCTGCGCCAGCGAAAATTCCGCTCGCCGCGAAGCAGTGACTTTCGGGCCATGGCCATCCTCCCCAGGCGAGGAGACTAGGCCCGGCCCTTCGCGGTGTTAAGTCGAATGCTATGCGGCAGCCACGCCGCCTTCGGCGCCCGGCGTGTCGGCATCGACCGTGATCCGGTTCCTGCCCGACTGCTTGGACTTGTAGAGGTTTGTATCGCAGCGCTCGATCAGGGACTCGATCGATTCCCCGGTGTGATATTCCGAGACGCCGAGCGACACGGTGATATGGCCGAGATCCTCGTTGGTCGATTTGCGCAACAGGCGCTTGCTCTCGACCGTGGAGCGGACCTTTTCCGCGATGGTGCGCGCCTCGTCGAGATCGGTCCCCGGAAGGACGACGCCGAACTCCTCGCCGCCATAGCGCGAGACCACGTGATAATCCTTGGAGAACCGGCACAGGCAGGCCGCCACGAAGCGGATGATCTGGTCGCCCGTCTGGTGGCCCCAGGTGTCGTTGAAGCGCTTGAAATGGTCGATGTCGCACAGGATGAGGGAGAAGTCCTCGCCCTGCAGCTCGGCCGCGCGGCGCGCCTTGCGCATCGCCTCGTCGAAGCGCTTGCGGTTGGCCACGCCGGTCAGCGCGTCGGTCATCGCCTCCTCGCGCACCTTTTCCAGATTGTGGCGCAGCTGGTCGACCTCGTGCGTGGTCTCCTGCAGGCGCTTTTCCAGGTCGCGGGACCGGCGCTGCATGCGCGCGGTGGCCTGGACCAGGCCTTCCACCATCTTCTTGAAGGTCGCGGCGTCGGTGGCCTTGTCGAGCTGGCCGCTCGCCCCGGCGAGGGCCTCGCCATAGGCCGCGGTGTCGCGTTCGGCGGCTTCGAGCGTCTTCACCACCGCGCCGAGTTCCCGGCTCATCGCGCCGCCGGTGTCGAGCACGGCGTCCTGGATGCGACGGAAGGTGAAGAAGCGGTCGTAGAGTTCGTCGCAGAACTCCTCGTCGATGGGGCCACCCCGGTCGATCTGCTTCTGCAGGGCTTCGCAGAGCTCGGGAATGGAATCGGACGCGTAGGCGATCCAGACCGAATAGTTTTGCGGTGTCGGGGCGATGTCGTGAGTGGACATCAGCTCGAGCGCCTTCTGCGCCAGGGTGATGCCCTCAGATGTGTGCAGCCTGCCGTTCACGTGTCCATCCCCGTCTCAGTGCATCCGCGGCGTTCGACCGAGAGTGCGTTTCATGAGACCGAGCGTTAGCCGGGAGATGGAAAGATGAGGTAAACGGCGGTTATTTTTTTTTGGCGCGGTCAGCGCAGCGCGGACCTCAGCAGGAATTCCGGCACGTGATCGCCGAACCCCACGGCGGTCTGCGCCGCGTCGCGGGCCTCTTCGGTTTCCGCGCGGCGCTCGGGGCGGCGCTCCTCGCGGGGCTCCTCCCGGCGCTCGCCGCGGCCTTCGCCACGGCGGCGTCCACCGCGCGACCGGCGCTTGCCGTTCTCGCGGGGCTTTTCCCGTTCGCGCGGCTCGGCTTCGGGTTCGGGCCGGGCTTCCGGCGCTTCGGCCTGTTGCGCCTTTTCGGGCTTCTCGGACTCTTCCGGCTTGTGGCTCTTGTCCGACTTCGCCTTCGCCGGCTTGCCGCCGAGATCGAGTTCCTCGGGCATCTTGCCGATCAGCTTGACGATGGCGTCGAGCGCCTTCTTGTCCTCCGGCGTGATGATGGTCACCGCCTCGCCCTTGAGGCCTGCGCGACCGGTACGGCCGATCCGGTGGACATAGTCGTCGGCATTGCGGGAGACGTCATAGTTGAAGACGTGGCTGACCGCCGGGATGTCGAGGCCGCGTGCCGCGACGTCCGAGGCCACGAGCAGGCGCACCTCGCCGGATTTGAAGTCGGCCAGCGTCTTGGTGCGCTGGGACTGTTCGAGATCGCCGTGGATGGGCGCGGCGGAAAAGCCGTGGCGCTGCAGCGAGCGCGCGACGATGTCCACGTCCCGCTTGCGGTTGCAGAACACGATGCCGTTCTTCACGCCCTCGCGCTCGATCGCCTTGCGCAGCGCATCGCGCTTGGCCGCCGGGCTCTTGTCGGAGATGCGCACGATGTACTGGGTGATCGTCTCGGCGGTCTGGGCCGGACGGGCGACCTCGATGCGTTCGGGATCCTTCAGGAAGGTGTTCACCAGCCGGGTGATCTCGTCGGGCATGGTGGCCGAGAAGAACAGCGTCTGCCGGCGTGGCGGCAGGAGCTTGAGGATCCGCTCGATGTCCGGGATGAAGCCCATGTCCAGCATGCGGTCGGCCTCGTCGATGACGAGGATGTCCACGCCGGTCAGCAGCAGCTTGCCGCGCTCGAACTGGTCGAGCAGGCGGCCGGGCGTCGCGATCAGCACGTCCGCGCCCTGGTCGAGGATCTTGTCCTGCGGCCCGAAGGCGACGCCGCCGATCAGGAGCGCCATCGTCAGCTTGTGGTTCTTCGCGTAGGTCTCGAAATTCTCCGCCACCTGCGCGGCCAGTTCGCGCGTCGGGCAGATGATGAGCGAGCGCGGCATGCGCGCGCGCGCCCGCCCGCGCGAAAGGCGCTCGATCATGGGCAGGACGAAGGAGGCCGTCTTGCCGGTGCCGGTCTGGGCAATGCCCAGCACGTCGCGCCCGGACAGGGCGACCGGAATGGCCTTGGCCTGGATCGGCGTCGGCGTCTCGTAGCCGGCATCCTTGACGGCTGAAAGAAGTGTGGGGCCCAGCCCCAGATCGTCGAAGGTCATGCGCCTCGCTTGTAATCGCCCAGGATTTGCAGTTTGGGGGCGGAATAGACCCGAGGAATCCCTTGATTCCATGTCAGGTCTTCGTGCGGCGCGAACATAGAGGCCCGGCTCGCGCTGTCAACGCGGCCGGGCCGTTGAGTGGTGCGGTAAAGACACCGCTGTGACTTAATGGTGATAGGCGTAGGCGTGTTCGGGCCGGATTTCGCGGTAACGGTCGCGCAGACGGGTCTGGCGCGTCTCCATGCTCTGCACCTCGCCTTCGATCAGGACGTGCGTGGGCGCGCTCATGACCTCGAGCGGATCGCCGTCCCAGACCACGACGTCCCCGGCATAGCCCGGCGCCAAGGCGCCGAACCGGTCGCCATAGCCGTACAGCTCGGCCGGGGTGAGCGTGATCGCCCGGAAGGCGTCCTCCCATTCCGCGCCGTGGGCGCGCGCGATCCCGGCGTGCTGGGTCAGAAGACGCGGATTGAAGTAGATGTCCGAGCCGAGCGTGGTGAACGCGACCTCGACGCCGGCATCGAAGAGTTGGGCGGCGGCGTTCATCGCCGAGGACAGCGTGTCGAAGCTGCCGGGCAGGTTGCGCATCGGGTCGAAGATCACCGGGATGTCGGCCGCGGCGAGTTCCTCGGCCACCTGATGGGCCTCGGCTGCGCCCGCGATGATGATGCGCAGGCTCGGGTTCTCTTCCTTGAAGGCGAGCAGGCGGCGGATGTCGCCGTCATCGTCCATCAGGAAGACGATGGGCATCTCGCCGCGCACGGCGGCTTCGAAGGCCTCTGCATCGGTACGGTTGAGGACGATCCCCTCCTGGGTGGAGAGATAGCGCCCGGGATAGGTGCGTGCATCGTTCATCGCGGCGCGCAGATAGGCCCACGCGGCGGGCTTGGACCCGCCGGACGTCGCCGCGCCGGAACGGGCCATGTCGATGACCAGGAACTGCTCGGCGGCGAACAGGCTGCCGGGAAGACCCGTGGAGTCCGCGAGCGCGCCGCGCCCGGCGAGATTGTTGCGGCCCACCGAGGGGAAGATCGCGAACCGGGTGATCCCGTCGATCCGGGCCTCGTCGATATGGTTGCCGTCGAAGTTGAAGCCGTCCGCGACGCTGATCGCGGCGCTGAACGGGCTGTCGTCGGCCTCGGTGTCGCGCGTCATGCTCTCCGCGCCGACCTCGACGAGGCCGAGCTGGGTCTGCGGGTGGAACAGGCCGGGCGTGATCCAGCCGCCCCCGGCATCGATCGTGCGTGCCCCGGCGGGGATTTCGAGACCGGCGCCGACCGCGACGATATCGCCGTCGCGCACGATGACCGTGCCGTTCTCGATCACCCCGGCATCGGTGTTGGTGACCACGCGGCCATTGGTGACGACGACGGTCTGGGCAAGCGCCGGTGCGGCGGTGATCGCCGCGGCGGCGAGCGCTGTGAGAAGGCGTTTCATGTCAGTTTTCTCCTTCGCCGGGCTGGCCGAGCATGAAGTCGCGCACGGTCTGGAGTTCCGGGTTGCCGGCCTCGTACATCAGCGCGCCGTCGATATAGACCTGGTCGGCGATCGAGTAGCTGGAGAAGGGATGGCCGGACCACACCACGATGTCGGCCCGCTTGCCCACCTCGATCGAGCCTGTCTCCTCGAAGATGCCGAGCCCGCGGGCGGGACGCGAGGTGAACCAGCTCACCGCGTCGGCGTCGCTGATCTCGAGGCCCATGCGCCGCCCGTCCGCGAGCGCCTTGGCGACCTCGTGGTTGAGCCGCTGGATGCCGAGCGCGCTGTCGGAATGGATCATGCCGCAGGCGCCGTTGGCGTGCAGCAAAGGCAGGTTCTCGCGGATGGAATCGTAGGCTTCCATCTTGAACCCGCCCCAATCGGCCCACACCGCGGCGCAGGTACCTGCCTCCGACAGAAGGTCGGGAATCTTGTAGGCCTCCACCGCGTGGTGGAAGACGGAGACCTGGTAGCCGAACTCGTCGGCCATATCGAGGACCTGGGCCATCTGGTCGGCGCGGTAGCAATGCATCTGCACCAGGATCTCGCCTTCCAGCACGCCCATCAGCGTGTTCAGCTCGAGATCCTCGGTCGGCGGCTCGGCCTCCTCGCCGGCTTCGGCCTGCTCCCAGTACTCGTGCCAGCTGTCGCGATAGTCGGACGCCTCGATCCAGCTCGCCCGGTATCCGGCCATGTTGCCCATGTCGGTCGCCGGGGAGCGGCCGCGATTGCCGTAGACCCGCGCCGGGTTCTCCCCGCACGCCATTTTCAGCGTGTAGGGCGCGTCGGGAAACTTCATGCCCTGCACGGTGCGCGAGGGCACGTTGCGCAGCGTCACGCCGCGTCCGCCGAACAGGTTCGCCGATCCGGGCAGGATGTGCAGCGTGGTGACCCCGCCGGCCAGGGCCGAATCGA